>CASGAN010000009.1 GCA_949299455.1 uncultured Oscillospiraceae bacterium | reverse complement strand
CGTCGAATCAAAACAGAAAATAAAGGTAGTTTTTATCGGCGGCCTTGAAGTTGAATGTGATGTAGAGCAGGCGTAACCGCTTATGCAAGAGTTCAACTCATCAGCCAAAATCGAAAAAATATCTTTTTTATAGTCCTTAGACAAATAACGTCAATTCGCTTTTGCGGATTGACGTTATTTTTTTATTTATGTTGTTGTATTGAATTTATGGTTAAAGTATAATTAAATCATTACAAGAAATAAAAAGCAGGTGATTGCGTTGCAGTGGTCTTCAAGTACGTATCTAAAATTTGAAAAGGAGAGAACCCAACCTTCTATTGATTTGACAATGCGTCTGCAATCTGTTAAAGCCGAACGCATCATAGATATTGGATGCGGTCCGGGAAATTCTACCGCAGTATTAAAAAAATTTTTTCCTAAAGCGCATGTTTTAGGAATAGATAATTCACAGAATATGATTGAAAAAGCATCCTGTGATTATCATGATATTGAGTTTGTGTGTATGGACGCTTCTAGTGATTTAGGTAAAATATCTGATCGATTTGATATTGTATTTTCAAATGCTTGTATTCAATGGATTCCAAATCACAAAAAGTTATTGAAAGATATGTTTGGTCTATTAACAGCAGGGGGTGTTCTTGCTGTGCAAATACCAATAAATTACAATGAACCTATACATCAAATCATTCAGAAACTCGCCAATAGTCCTAAATGGAGTCAAAAATTTGATAATCCAAGAACGCTTTATAATTTGTCACCAAGTGAATATCACGACGTTTTGTCTGAGCTTTCTAATGATTTTACAATGTGGGAAACGATTTATTATCATCGTCTTCCCTCTCATGAAAGTATTATGGAATGGTATAAAGGTACTGGCTTACGTCCATATTTAGAAGTTTTAGACCCGTTAGATAAAATTACTTTTGAAGCTGAAGTTTTTGATATGATAAAACAAAGATATTCCGTACAGTCAAATCATGAAATCATTTTTAAGTTTCCTCGTTTGTTTTTTACAGCAACAAAACAGAGTTAAATTTCTTTATCAGGAATATTTTCAAAAATGATCATTGCATAATGTTCTACTTCTTTTGCTTTCGGATGTATCATCAATTATAAACAGATAGGGAGGCGGTCTGCATGGCAGAAATCATCAAGGTCTATAAAGAAAAGATTCCGGCAATGCGATTCATCGGTAAAAAATATGATGAATTTGGACATTGGGATGAATGGTTTTCCAATGGATGGTTTGACTGTATTGAAAACGCAATGGGGAGTGTTGATTCGATTTGTCAATGCTGGAAGGACGGCGGCGGCTATGTTGGTCTTGAACGGCGCAAGGACAATGAACCTTTTGCATATTGGATCGGAATGTTTACTCCGCCTGAAACGCCTGTTCCGGATGGGTTCTGTTTTATTGACTTCTCGGAGACTTTTTTGGGTGTTTGCTGGATCTATGGTGAAGAGGATGCCACGCACGGGAAAACAGGAGCGTGCGTAAAAAAACTTGCAGAGGAAGGCATCGAGATTAAGACCGATGCCGATGGTGCGGTATGGTCATTTGAGAATTGCACATGCCCTCGTTTTACAACACCGGATGAAAAAGGAAATGTCATACTTGATTATTGCTATTTTGTGAAATAATCAAGTTTCCTTATCCTCAGCACCTGCGGTGAGCAACTCGCGCACGAATTTTTCTTTTACAGTTAAATGAGATCCCCGCGTCGGGGGTAAAAAAATCAATCAGGCTTAGCCTGCACCTGCGGTGAGCAACTCGCGCACGAATTTTTCTTTTACAGTTAAATGAGATCCCCGCGTTGAGGGTAAAAAAATCAATCAGGCTTAGCCTGCACCTGCGGTGAGCAACTCGCGCCCGAACGTTTCCGCTTTTATTTTCAAGCAAAACGCTCGCGTCGAGGCAGCCAGTAAAAACGGTCACTACAGACAGACAGAGTCTGGACGCAGTTCGCGTTCGGACTCTTTTATTTTGTGTCATAACTGATCGAAAGTAGCAAAAAAGAGTGTCCTCCACACACGGACACATCGTGTCCGTGCACTTTTCCTTGTTAAGACGCAAAAATTCTTTTTTATGGTAAAATATGCAACAAAACCCCAGAACGCTCTCTGATAATAGAGTTTTAACCATTTAATAGAAAATATTTGTTAAATAAATGGAAGTGAAACCCACAAAAAATGAAAAACCTTTAGTTTTTTAACTATGAACTATAGTTTGTTGCATACGATTGCTGTGGCAAATGGAGAAAAAGTGTGCTTTAATAAAATACGAGAGAGTAATCTTCTATATCTGTGAAGATGAAAATCTGTCAGCAAAAAGGAGGGATGTTCGGGCAGCTTGCTGTAACATAACAGCCGGCACACGAAACGCTTCGCCGATTGAATACATGCCGCGGACGCACTTCACCCGTGTGTATTCTGAAACCCAAAATTGAAGTGTTGGAATCCGATGCGGATTCCGAGCGTGAGAAAGGAATGAACATTTATGAAGCACCTGAAAAAACGGATTCTCTCCGGTCTTATGGCTGGACTGGTATCTGTGTCTTCACTGGCAGTGCTTGCGCCCAGCCGTGTGTCCGCCGCAGGACTCGGATACTGGCCGGAGCCGCTGCCGATGGGCAACCAATGGTACTATCAAAATGAAAGCCTGCAGCCGTATGGCTCCTGCTTCCAGATTGATGAATTAAAAAACTGGAGCCCGGACAACGACCCGGATGCTCGTTACAACCGCGGTTCCATCCCGCTGCGTGATCGCTGGATGGGTCCGTCTGTAAACCCGAAAGCCTCCCGTGATGCAAAAGTGATGCCGCTTGCAATGTCAAACGCACGTGCAAGTGAGGCAGCTTCCCAGGGCGGCGACGGCGACTTTGTTTATGCATTCAACAACTTCCAGTATGTTGACACCTATAACTTCTGGGGCGGTTCTTCCGGTGAAGGCCCGATTGCAATTCCTTCGCCTGAGCACATCGACTCCGCACACAGAAACGGTGTTCCGGCAACCGGCACCATCTTTATTCCGTGGGGCGACTACGCTTACGGCAACCGCTTCGTTTCTGAATTGGTTGAAAAGAAACCTGACGGTACGTATCCGGCAGCAGACAAACTGATCGAAATCGCACAGTACTACGGCTTTGACGGCTACATCTTCAACGCAGAATCCGGTACAGGCGTTTCCGGTTTCAAAGATTTCTTGGCATACATCCAGAAAAACAAACCGGACAACTTTACTATTTCCTGGTACAACGGCCGCGGTTCTGTAGGCACCGGTGATATTCAGAGCTGGATGCAGGACGGCGACACCCGCATCACCGATGAATGGTGGCTCGATATGAGCGGCAACGGATATGTTGACGGTACGATCGAAGCCGCACAGGAGATGGGCGTTGATCCGTGGAACATTCACTCCACTTGGGAATACTGGCCGATGTCCGGCATGAGCGGAACAAAAGGCGGCGATTACCATGCTCGTTTGGATGAAAACGGCATGCTGAAAATCTCGCTTGGTATTCTCGCACCGACCGTTACACTGACACAGTCGAAAAACTCGGACGACTTTATGAACGTTCAGGATCAGAAACTCTGGGTCGGCCCGACATTCGATCCGTCCTCGACCTATCGTCCGCAAAATGAATTCTGCGGCTTTGCAAACATGGTGGCAGACAGAACACCGGTCATCGGCACCGATTTTGTCACAAACTTCACCACCGGCAACGGCTACAAATTCTATGAAAACGGCAAAGAAACCGGCAAAAAAGACGGCTGGTACAACCGTTCTCTCACAGACGTTCTGCCGACATGGCGTTGGATCATCGAGTCTGAGGGTGAAAAACTCTCCGCAAAAATCGATTTCGACGACGCTTGGTGGGGCGGCACATCCATGAAAGTTTACGGCGACATGGATGCGAACAAAGCAAACCACGTAAAACTTTATTCCTCGCAGCTCGACATCACAAAAGATTCGAAGTTCAGCATCACATACAAAGCACCGAAAGGCGGCGTGGATGTAGAACTCGGTCTGTGCTTCGGCAATGACTATGCTGACGAGAACTTCAAATTCTATCCGATCGAAACAACCGAAAACGGCGAATGGAACACTGCAACATTCGACCTGTCCGGCGATGCAGGCAAACGTGCGATTGCAATCTCGCTGCGTTTCAATGCACCGGAAGGTGTCAGCGATTACGCGCTGAACGTCGGCCGTATGGCATTCACAACAACGGATGCTGCTCCGGCAACTGTTACCGATATTACACTCGACGAAGTTATCTACCCGACCGATACCACCATGGAAGCACGCATCTACTGGGAAAAAGCAGACAACGCATTCATGTACATGATTCACCGCGTTCTGCCGGACGGCACCCGTGAATTCGTAGGCGCTACCCCGAGCGATGCATTCTATCTTGGAAAATATGACCGCCTTGACAATGAGGCAGCAGCAACCTTTGAAATCACTCCGTACACCGAAAACGGCGTGAAAGGTTCGGCTACTTCGTTCGCAATCGACTGGAAAAACATGCCGGAAGATTCGTTCTTCAAAGTTCCGCCGATGGGTGAAAACCTGGCACTCGGCCAGCCGGCAGTTTCGAGCGTTACCTGCGTCGCAGACGGCCCGGTTGACAAAATCAACGACGGCGTTATCCCGAACTCGAAATGGTGCTCCAATTCCCGTCCGGGTTATGCAGTCATCGACCTTGGCAAAGAGGTTGACATCCAGAGATGGATCGTTTACCACGCAAACGCACGCGGCGCCGGCGAGGGCGTTGACATGAACACCGTGGACTTCGATTTCTCGTATGCAAAAGACGACGGAAAGCCGCTGCTGACCGGCGATGACTTTGCAAGCCGCGCAAGAGTCCAGAGCATGTCGTTTACACCGGCAGACAGCGTGACGGGAAACAAACAGAATGTCACCGACCGCAACCTGTCCGCACCGATCAAAGCGCGTTACATTAAACTGAATGTTACAAAGAGTGATAACAGCCCGTGGAGTGCAATCCGTGTGTACGAATTCCAGGTATACACCAATCCGGGCGTACTGTCTGTTGCAGCACCGTCTACTCCGCTCGCACGCAACGTGACAGTTAAAAACAACGAAGGCGCAACCGATACCGTTGTCGTTGACAACGTCGGCATGCTCTATACCACCGGTAAATATCCGGGTGGTTCCATCAGTGCAAACACTGGTGTTGTCAAACTGTACGAAAGCATGGAAGCTGAAGAACCGTTTGCACAGGTCAAAGCAGAACAGCCGAACGAATCGTACAAACAGCGTTCCGTTGGTATTGCGAAATTTGAAAACCTTGAACTCAACGCAGAGGGTGGTCGTCTGTTCTATGAGATCCTCGACGAATCCGGCGGCGAAATTCTCCACAGTGCACGTTACAGTGTGGAATATGCACCGGAAACCGGTGAGGCAATCACCGAACCGAAAGCAGAGCTTCTTGGTACTGTTCGCGGCTTCCAGCTGCGCGACCGTTACGGCGTTTTGAACCTGTCCGGCCTGCCGGAGGGTGCAGAAGTCACCGTTTATGCATCTGAAGATGCAGATCATCCGATTCGTTTCTCGAACCCGGCAGGAAAAGACGGCAAAGTATCGATCGACGGCGTTCCGCTTGAAGCAGAAGGCGCAGGCAGCGTATACTATGAAGTATTCGTTTCCAGACGTCCGAACTCCGATCGTTTCAGCGTTTCGTATGACAGCGCAATGACCGTTCCGGCTGATTTGAGCGGTCTTCGCGAACTGATTGAAAAATGCAGCATTTACACTGAGGAAGAATGCACAACCGCTACATGGACGGCATTCGAAGAAGCACTCAATGAAGCAAAAGCACTCTCTGAGGCAAATACCGAAGATGCAGAAGCTGCTCGTGCAAAACTGAGCGAAGCATTTGCAAACCTCCGTAAAAAAGCGGATACCCAGCGTCTTGCTGAAGTGACCGCAGCACTTGATGAATCGCATTCGGAAAAGGACTACACCGGTTCGAGCTATGCAAGCTTCAAAGCAGAGCTTGACAAATGCTATGCACTCATCAAAGCAGACGATTCGAATGAATTCGAAGTCGAGCAGGCACGCATCAAACTCGAAGCAGCAATGCGCGGCCTGGTGGAAGATAACGGCGCAACCGTTACAGGTGTCACCGTTGATCCGGCAACCATCACACTCGACCGCGGTGTTTCGCAGAAATTCACTGCAACCGTTACCGGCGAAGGCGACCCGACACAGGCAGTCACCTGGACACTCTCCGGCAACCAGAGCAGCAAAACAACCATCAAAGCAGACGGCACACTGAAAATCTCTGTGGAAGAAACTGCAGAAACATTGACAGTAACCGCAACCTCGAAACTGGATGAGGAGAAATCTGCAACCGCAACCGTTACTGTAACAGAAGAAGTTGTCCCGCCGACGATTACTGTGACAATTACACCGGATGAGCTGAAAGTATCTGCTGACCCGGGTCAGAAAGGTCAGTTTACCGCAACGGTTGAGGGCGCTGAAGACGACAACTCGGTTGTTTGGTCGATCTCCGGCAACACCGACGAAAACACACTCATTGCAAACGGTCAGCTGTTCCTTGGAACAGACGAAACCGCATCCGAAATGACTGTCACTGCAACATCCGTTGAAAACCCGGATTGCAGCGGCACAGCAAAAGTCATCGTTGTCCGCACTGATAAATCCCTGCTTCAGGAAACATATAATCAGGCAAAAGAATTGAGCACCGAAGGTGCAACTGCATCGGCAGTTAAAGTGTTTGAAGCAGCGCTCAAACATGCAGAAGAAGTGCTTGCAGACGGTCTGGCTGATCAGGAAACCGTTGATCAGACTTGGAAGGATCTCATCTTTGCAATCCACGGACTGGGCGTTTCCCAGGGCAACAAAGACAATCTCAACAAACTCATTGCAATGGCAGAAGAAATGGTCGCAGTAAAAGACAAATATGTCGAGAAGAACTGGCAGACACTTCTGGATGCACTGGATGCAGCAAAAGCAGTGAGAGACAATGGCGATGCACTCGATGAAGATGTGAAAGAAGCATCTCAGGCACTGCTCGATGCAATTATTATGCAGCGATTCAAGGCAAACAAAGATAACCTTGAAGATCTCATCAACAAAGCAAACGAGCTGGATCTGGATCAATACACCGATGAAAGCGTACAGCTGTTCCTTGCAGCACTCAAAGAGGCAAATGCTGTGATGGACAATGCAGAGCTGAGCGAAGACGATCAGGCGGTTGTCGATCATGCAGAAGCAAAACTGGCTGATGCAATCAAGAACCTGAGTCTCAAAGAGGATGGCTCCGGCACAGATACAGATGGCGACAATGACAATGTGAATTCGCCGGATACAGACGACTACACACCGCTCATGGGTGTTGCAGTTGCACTGGCAACCATCGGCGCAGGCGCACTGGTTCTCCGTCGTCGTATCGGCAGCAAATAATGTGTAATCATGCATTGATGCGAGAAGTTTTTTAAAAGAAAAAGCGGCTGTCCGTTTGGACAGCCGCTTTTTTGGCACAGAAAAAAACAAAGCGAACGCATTGACTTGCAAAGCAGTGTTATGACAGCAAAAAGGAGAATCCCTGCAGGGATTCTCCTTTCTCTATATCACAATAAAAGAAAACGTCATTCTTTGTCTTTTGGCAGATGTTTAAAATACCATAATAAAAGCGGAACACAGACGAAAAACGAAAGAACGTCTGCGGCAGCTTGGGTGATCTGCACACCGAGTATGCCATACAGTGCCGGCAGCAGCAAAATCAGCGGAATGAAGAAAATGCCGTTGCGCAAAGAGGAGAGAAACGATGCAAGCCCACTTTTTCCGATACTCTGAAACAGCATGTTTGTACAGACGGCAAACGGCTGGAACAGACATGCCACACACTGAAACCACAGTGCAGGTATACCAAATGAAATGACGGCGGGATCATTGCGGAACAGCGTAATCAGCGGTGCGGCAAATAAAAAGCAGAAAACTGCCGCCGTACCGAGCAGCACTTCACCGGCCGCCGCAGTAAACCAGAAGCCTTTGCGCACACGTGAAAATTTGCCGGCACCGTAGTTAAATGCCGCAACCGGCTGGAAGCCCTGACCAATACCGAGTCCGACCGAGAAGATCAGCATGCTGATGCGGTTGACAATACTCATCGCCGCAACGGCAGCGTCGCCGTATACAGCAGCTTGTCCGTTTAACAGCATGGTCGAAATACTGCCGAGTCCCTGACGGATAAGGCTTGGAAATCCGGTGGCAACAATTTTGGCAATATCAGAAAACCGGCGGGAAAACAGGCGCAGAGAGAGCCGGCTTTGTGTGCGGCGAAGCAAAAACATCAACAGTAACAGAAAAAAGCTCACACACTGCGAAATCGCTGTTGCAGCGCCTGCGCCGGCGGTACCCATGTGAAAGACGAAAATGAACAGCGGGTCGAGCGCGATGTTTAAAAGGCCGCCCGAAACCAGACCGATCATCGCAAATGCGGCGCGCCCTTCATAGCGCAGAATGTTGTTTAACACACAGCTTCCCGTCATAAACGGTGCGGCAAGGAGAATATATGTCGCATACTGCTTGGCATAGGGGAGGATGGTGGCGGTACTGCCGAGCAGGTACATCAGCGGCGTGATAAACAAAAGGCCGAAGATACCGATGAGCAGTCCGAACAGCAGTGACAGGAAAAATCCGGTTGAGGCAAAACGGCTTGCACTGTCGGTGTCTTTTTCGCCGAGTTTTCGCGAGAGAATGCTGCCGGCGCCGTGGCCGAACATAAAGCCGAATGCCTGCAAAATGGCCATCAGACCAAAAACAATGCCGATTGCACCGCTTGCACTTGTGCCAAGCTGTCCCACAAAATAGGTGTCTGCCATGTTGTAGATGCTTGTGATGAGCATGCTGAGAATGGTTGGCACACCGAGCTTGACGATGAGCAGGGAAACGGGGGTTTGTGTCATTTTTTGATACTGGACGATTTGCTGTGACTCATTCATATGGAGGAAACTCCTTTCTCGTGCTGATATTGTTTGATGATCTTTGAAAATGATTCGAGGAAAAACGAAAAGCTTTCTTCCGCGCTGATTGCGCCGTGGGACAAATATCCGCTGTGCGAAAGTGTTAAAAATCCGTGCAGCAAACAGCGCAGCATCCGGTGCAGATGGGTGACGATGTCCTCCGGGAGACCGCTTTGTGCGATCACTTCAATAAACGGTGTGATCATGCAGGGAAGTTCTGCACGCAGACGCGCATCGCCGTCCATTTTTATTGCAATCAGCGTCTGATACAGACCGGGATGCTGCTGTGCAAAGGTGCAGTAGGTGTGCGCCATATCAGCGATTGCACGGTCGAGCGGTTTTTGTGCACCGGCTTCACAGAGCATATCGTGCAGGCGGTGAATCCCGGCAAGCCCGACTTCGACGCGAATTTCCTCCAGTCCGGATACGTGATTATACAGCGATGACGGCTGCACATGGAGTACATGTGCCAGTTCGCGCAGAGAATACCCCTCGTATCCCGTCTGCTTGGCAAGCGCAATTGCCGCTTCAATGATGACCTCGCGGGAAAGGCATCGTTTTGTCATAAGAAAGCCCCCATTTTTTGTCGGAATACATATTATTATATACGAACAGTGTTCGTTTTGTCAATAAATGTGACGAAGCGCGTCATTTGGGCACGAATAGGGGTATGCACGGCGCGAAACTTATGGTAAAATAAAATCATTCAGATGACCGTATCTGGGCAAAAAAATAAGGAGTTAACACATATGGAGCTTTTGAAACAACGAATTCTCAATGACGGCCGTGTCAAAGAGGGCAATATCCTGAAGGTGGAGTCATTTTTGAATCATCAGATGGATATTGCGCTGCTTGATGAGATCGGCGCGGAGTTTGCACGCCGGTTTTCGGGCGCACCCATCACCAAAATTCTGACCATCGAGGCGTCGGGAATCGGCATTGCAGCGATTGCATCGCGGTATTTCGGTTCTGTGCCGGTTATTTTCGCAAAAAAAACAAAGTCAAAAAACTTAGACGGCGAACTGCTTGTCACAAAGGTGCATTCGTTTACAAAAGGTGTGACCTATGATGTCCAGATTTCGAAACATCTGCTGTCTAAAGACGATACCGTGCTGATTATCGATGACTTTTTGGCAAAAGGCCAGGCGCTTTTGGGACTCATTGATCTGGTTGAGCAGGCGGGAGCAAATCTTGCCGGATGCGGCATCGTCATCGAGAAAACGTTCCAGGAAGGCGGCGGACTGATCCGCAATAAAGGAATCCGCGTGGAATCACTGGCAATGATTTCGTCGATTGAAAACGGCGAAGTGCATTTTGACGGCGAATAATGTGAAAATCAAAGCAAAACGATTATTGTTCATCACAAATGATGCGAGTTGCTGTGCGTATTCCAAGAACAGTGCGGCTGATTTGTGATGGATTATAATAAAAAGCTGAAACTCTTTTTTGCATCAACAAATTTTGTGAAAATAAAATTTGTTATTTTCACATAAATGAGGAGGTATGATGTGATGAAAAACAGATGGATGATTGCGGGTGCGCTTGCCTTGGTGATCGTGTTATTTTCGGGCTGTATGATCAACCCCGCAATGTTTAAACAGAAAGAGGAAGAGGATTCTTCTGCGCCGTCGATTGTGAGCGACATTGAAGACGATCAGGATGAGGACAGCCAGGAAAATGAGGGAGACGGCCTCGGACTGTATGATTCGGTTGAGGATTATTTAAAAACAGAAGAAATGCAGAAAATGCTTGATTCGCTGCGCGCTTCTGTGAGCGGTATGAACATTGAAGTGTCCGCACAGGGCAACATGCTCATTTATACCTATACATATGAGGAAGCGATGGACCCGGCAACGATCGGCCCGATCCTTGACGAACAGATGGAAAAACAAGCGTCCACGTTCCAGATGGTTGCGAAACAAGTGAAACTTGTTGTCAGTGCCGATGAGGTGCTGGTGCAGGTTGTATTCCAGAATCCGGACGGCACAGTCCTTTCGGATACACAATTCTCCAGCGAAGATTGATTGAACAGATGCGAATGTGATGCAAAAAGAGAATAAGGTCAAAAAGGATGGTGCAAATCTGCACCATCCTTTTTCTTTTTAAACACAATCGCAAAAAAATGTGAAGATTTGATTGACAAAACAAAGAAAATGCGCTATGATGACAATAGAGAAACTGTATAAATCTACAACAAGGAGGTGTATTGATTATGAAGCGGGGACTGATGTGTTTTATTATCGTGACAGTCATGCTGTTTTGCACAGCGTGCTCCGGTTTTAGTGGAGCGGGATTACCGCAGACATCTATCAAAGAGCCTGAAAAAAGTACGGAAGAGCTTCAGGCAGAGGAAAAAGCAAATCAGCTGCGCGCGTTCATCCGCTCACAGTTCATGAACGATGCGATTGAGGAGTTATCCCGTTATGTGAAAACAAAAGAAGATTTGGTTGTATGCGCAAATGAAAACATTCTTGAAATATGGATGATGTTTTCGGATGAATCTCCGCAGCAGCGGTTGGAAGAAATCGATACAGCGTGCAGACCTGTTCTGACAAAAATCCTTGAGGAGATGGAACGGTTTGGAATTGATGAGCCGATTGTGAATTTGTGCATCAGCAACGCGGAGGGTTCCTGTTCAAAACTGTACTATGTAAATTGACAGAAGAGATGTCTGTAAAAGCGGGAGGTGTGTTCTATGAAACAGATCAAACGGATGGTTTCATTGTTCACTGCCGCAGGAGCGTGCGCCCTCTTGCTTGCGGGGTGCGGAGCATCGGATGAAATTGATCTGTTCCACGGTGAGCCGGCGATTGAATATTCACGCGGGCAGACGGAATCGCCGGCGGATACGCATGAGCAGATGCTTGATGTTTGGCAGCAAATGATTGAAAAGACCATCAAAAGAGAGCCGGTTATGACAGAGATTCTCGAAAAGCTCAAAGAAGCTTCCGGCGGAGTCAATGATGTGGGCTATCGCGTCGAACAGACCACCGTCTATTTTATGGTAAAGATTTCGCGTGACGATAAAGAGGCGTACAACGACGTGGTGACCGCGTGCACAGAGGAGATTGAGCAGCTGCTTCAAACAATCAAAGAAAAAGGCGTCGATTATCCGAGCGCAGTGATTGAATATTCAAGCAGAGGCAGTACCGGAAGCCGGTCGTTTGATTTGGGATAAGATGTGCGGTCACGAAAGGAAAGTAAGGGATGCGCAGTGAAGAAGCAAATGACGATTTTGATTGCGGCAGTTTTGTGCACTTCGTTGCTTGCAGGATGCGGCGCATCCGGTGAACCGGCCGGGGAAAAACAGGAGAATCCGCAGGAATCATCGGTTGACGCGTACGCACAGATGCTTGCTGAATGGGAAGAAAAGAACGAAGAGATCATCAAGACCGATCCGCTGGTTGAGGAAATCTCTCAGATGCTGATTGAGGAATCGCAAAGTACAGAGCCGGTGGATGTTTCGGCAGAAGAGAACTTAATTCGCTTTACTGTCAAAAGCGAGAGCGAAGCGATTGATCTGCTCCAACGAATGGCCGAAAAAACGAACGGGAAAATCGATCGATTGCTTGCACATATGAAAGAGAGCGGTATCGAGTATCCGAATATCGAAATTGTATGGAAACGAGCGACAGGAATGTCTGCGCAGACGTTTGCGCTTGAATCATAAACGTATATGATGCGGACAGCGTTTGATTAATGAAACGGAGATGTGAATCATATGAAGGGGATGCGAATCGGGTGTTTGCTGCTTGCAGCCGGCTTGTGCGCTTCGTTGTTTGCAGGATGCAATCGGTCTGATGAGATCCGTCTGTTTGATGATTCGCCGGTTCTGGACGGAGTGTTCGTGCATGACTCAGAAACGGAACAAAGAGAATCCTCTGAGACGGAAACCGCCGAAATCACACCGGAATCCTCTGCACAGAATCCGGAACAAAGCATGATCACACGCGAAGATGTGTGGGGAAAATACGATCTTGAAACGCTGTTTGCCATCTGGGAGCAAAAAATGACGGAAACAGCAGCTGCAAGCGAGTTTACACCAAAAATCTGCGAAGATCTCGAAAAAAAGGCGCAGAGTACGGAGCCGGCAGACGTTTCGGTGGAGGAAAATGTGATTACGTTTTCGGTGAAAACGACGCGCGAGGATTCGGATGTCAGAACGGATGTGACGCTTGCAGGCGGCGAATATGTGTTGCGGCTGCTTTATGAAATGCGCGAAAACGGTGTGCTGTATCCATACGTAACGATTGTGTGTACGTGTCCGGATGGCGAGTTGTTTTCGCAGACGTGGGGACTTCCTGATGTGGGTTGAGTAACACCTTGCGGTGAAAGAAAAGAGGGTGCGCAATGAGAAAGATGACGATGGTGCTGGCGGCTTTATTGACTGCGGTGATTTGTCTGTGCGGCTGTCAGCAAAAGCAGGGGGAAGAGCTGGTTGCAGACTGGGAGCAGACGATGCAGAAAGCAGTGGAACAAGAGCCGCTTGTGCAGACAATCTGCGAAACGCTTCAGGAAGAAGCGGAAAGCACAGAACCGGTGAACGTTTCTGTCGACGGAAACGTTTTGCTCTTCACTGTCAAAACGACACGGACAGATGAAGCAGCGTACAATGACATTTTTGATGTCTGCGGCGAAGAGATTCACACACTGCTTTTACAGATTCAGCAAAAAGGCGTGGATTATCCGTGTGCACAGATTCAGTGTTCCGATAAAAGCGGCAGTGCGACGAAGTCGTTTGAGCTCCAAAGCTAGCAGATATAGAAAAGAGGATGCGTTATGAAACGAAAAATGGCGGTTTTATTGGCGGTGGTGATGGCCTGCACGATGGCGTTGTGTGCTTGCTCCGATGACAAGGTGCCTTTGGCTGAGTTTGTGGAATCACCGAAAATGAATGAGGAACTTCATGACATCTGCAAAGCGGCCGGAGAAAATGTGAATGTCGTTGCATATGCCGAGGGAAAAGAGCTGAAAATTGAAATGACGATGCCGGGTGCGGCGGACAATGAGCGTAAAGCCGCGTTCGACAATGCGATTGAAGCGTATTCGTTTCCGATGCTTGGAAATTATCTGTCGAGCACCGTCACCGAATATGAGCCGACCATTTTGGTTTCAATGGAACTGAGCGATTCCATGCTGACCAAGCGGTATGTGCGCAAGTGAAAAATGATTTGACAAATCAACAGTAATATGATACATTAAAAATAACGTGTGGAAATGAGAGAATCCGAATCAAAATCTCCATGCAAATATTCTAATTTTGACCACCCGAGCGTTTCGGGTCAAGGCCATACGGACAGCCGGGTCAACTGCCGATTGGCGGGCTTTTCCGCCTTATTGATTGAGTTTGAAACTCAAATTTTATAAGTTGGTTCCTTTATAACCAAAGTGCTTTTTGCACATCAACTTGTGAAACGGTCAATACGAGTAGTAAGCGTGAGATATTTGCTATGAAAACTCTGAGATTTTAATGATTTCGATTCGCTTTGGTGCTGTACGCTCATCCTCACAGGTAAAACGAATGAAATCACACAGGCGATATGCGAAAATGCATATTGCCTGTTTTTATTTTTTATTGAGGAAAAACGCCGAATTGGGGAGAACAAACGTGGAACAGAATAAAATGAAGCTTTACGGCTTTAACAATCTGACAAAGGCGCTGAGTTTTAATATCTACGACGTGTGCTATGCGAAGACACCGCGGGAACAGCGCGATTATATCGACTATATCGATGAGCAGTACAACTCCGAGCGACTGACGAATATTTTGCTGACGCTCACCAATATGATCGGCGCAAAGGTTTTAAACGTATCGCGGCAGGACTATGACCCGCAGGGCGCGTCAGTCACGATTCTGATTGCCGAACAGTCGATGATTCCGGTTGCAGGCGAAACACAGGTGGCACACCTTGACAAAAGCCATGTCACCGTGCACACCTATCCCGAATACCATCCGGAAACCTTCTTGGCGACCTTCCGCGTTGATATCGACGTTGCAACCTGCGGCGAGATCACACCGCTTTCGACGCTCGATTATCTGATTAGCTCCTTTGATTCGGACATCATCACGATGGATTACCGTGTGCGCGGATTTACCCGCGATTTAAGCGGCAAAAAGCTGTTTATGGACCACAAAATGACGTCGATTCAGGACTATATCTCGGACGAGATTCTGCACCGGTACGATACGGTGGATTTGAATGTCTACAGCGCAAACCTGTTCCACACCAAAATGATGATTAAAGAAGTGGATCTGCAAAACTATCTCTTTAAAACCGATCTCTATGAGCTGTCGCCGGCAGTGCGGCTTTCGATCATGGAGAATCTGCGGCGGGAAATGATTGAAATATTCAGCGGAAGGAACATTTACTAAACGATGAGAAAAGGACTTACCCAGGAAAACGCCCCGATCTATGAGGCGCTTGTCCGTTTTCAGAAAAACCGGGTCGTGCCGTTTGACGTGCCCGGACATAAACGCGGACGCGGCAACCCGGAGCTTAAAGAACTGCTCGGGGAAAAGTGCGTCATGATGGACGTAAACTCGATGAAGCCGCTCGATAACCTCTGTCATCCGATTTCGGTCATCCGGGATGCGGAGGAACTGGCGGCAGAGGCGTTTCATGCGGCGCACGCATTTTTGATGGTCGGGGGGACAACCTCTGCGATTCAGAGCATGATTCTGTCGGTCGTCAAGCGCGGCGAAAAGATCATTCTCCCGCGAAACGTTCACCGAAGTGTCATGGGCGCGCTTGTTTTATGCGGTGCAGTGCCGGTGTATGTCAATCCCGAGTGTGATGAAACGCTCGGCATTCCGCTCGGCATGCGGGTGGAAGCCGTGGCAGAGGCGATCCGCGAAAATCCGGATGCTAAAGCTGTGCTTGTGAATAACCCGACGTATTACGGCATCTGTTCAAATCTGCCCGCGATTGTAAAGCTTGCGCATGATGCAGGCATGCTGTGTTTAGCCGATGAGGCGCACGGCACACACTTTTATTTTTCTGACCGCCTGCCGATTTCCGCAATGGATGCCGGCGCCGATATGGCGGCTGTTTCGATGCACAAATCGGGCGGAAGCCTCACGCAGAGCTCACTGTTGCTCATCGGACCTGCGATGAGCGAGGGTCATGTGCGTCAGATCATCAATTTAACCCAGACGACATCCGGCTCGTATCTGTTGATGGCGAGCCTTGATATTGCAAGAAGAAACCTCGCCATGCGCGGCAGACAGGAGTTTGAACGTGTGGCGGCGCTTGCGGAATACACCCGCCGCGAAGTCAACAGCATCGGCGGATACTATGCGTTCGGCGAGGAATTAAAAAACGGCGACAGCATTTTCGATTTTGACGTGACAAAGCTGTCGATTCACACGCTCGACATCGGCTTGGCCGGCATCGAGGTGTATGATCTGTTGCGCGATGAATATGATATTCAGATTGAATTCGGCGATCTCGGCAATGTGCTCGCGTATCTGTCGATCGGCGACCGACTGCGCGAAATCGAGCGGCTTTGCAGTGCGCTTGCAGAGATCAAACGGATCTATCACGGCGAGAAAAAAGGTTTGATGGTGCAGGAATACATCCCGCCGATCGTGACGCTTTCACCGCATGAGGCGTTTTATTCCGAAAGCGAATCGCTTCCGATTGAGGAGACGAACGGACGCATCTGCAGTGAATTTGTGATGTGCTATCCGCCGGGCATTCCGATTCTTTCGCCGGGCGAGCAGATCACAAAACCGATTCTTGACTATATTGCTTATGCAAAGGAAAAGGGCTGTTCGCTCACAGGCCCGGAGGATGCAAATACCGAGCGGCTCAATGTGATTAAAGGAGTGTAGACGAATGGAGCTTTGGTTTTCCGAACCACATACAAAAAACGTGAAGCTGTCGATCCGAATAAACCGCCAGCTGTACAGCGGCGAAAGCGAATTTCAGCGCATCGACGTGTTTGAATCGCCGGAGTTCGGCCGGTTTTTGACACTCGACGGCTATATGATGCTCACCGAAAAGGACGAGTTTATCTATCACGAGATGATGGTGCATGTGCCGATGGCAGTGCATCCGAACGTCAAAAACGTGCTGGTGATCGGCGCTGGTGACGGCGGCGTTGTGCGTGAGCTTGTGCGCTATGACACGATCGAGCATATCGACATGGTCGAAATTGATCCGATGGTCGTGCAGGTCTGCCGCGAGTATCTGCCGTTTACAACGACAGGCCTTGATGATCCGCGCGTGTCCATCCGGTATGAGGACGGACTCAAGTTCGTGCGCCGGTGCGAGGATGCGTATGACCTCATCATCGTCGACTCGACCGATCCGTTCGGCCCGGGCGAGGGACTGTTTACAAAAGAATTTTACGGCAGCTGTTATAAAGCACTGCATGCGGACGGCATCATGGTCAACCAGCATGAAAGCCCGTTTTATGACGAGGATGTGGCGGCAATGCAGCGCACCCACGCACGCATTGTGCAGTCGTTCCCGTTAAGCCGGCTGTATCAGGCGCACATCCCGACGTATCCGTCCGGACACTGGCTCTTTGGCTTTGCGTCGAAAAAATACCATCCGCTTAAGAATCTGCGGGAAGCGGAGTGGAATGCGCGGGGACTGTCCTGTCGCTATTACACGACAACGCTCCACAAAGGTGCGTTTTACCTGCCCGCCTATGTAGAGGAGATGCTTTTAGATGTGGAACCCGAATGTTGAAACCTTTTTATGCTGTGACGTGCCGTTTGAGGAAGCGGATACCGTGCTGTTCGGCGCGCCGTTTGACTCGACCACGTCGTATCGTCCGGGCACACGGTTTGGAAGCCGTGCGGCACGCAGTGAATCATATGGACTCGAGTCCTATAGCCCGTATCAGGACCGCGATCTGCTCGACAGCAGCGTGTTCGACAGCGGTGACATTGAACTGCCGTTCGGTGACTGCGAGAAAGCACTTTCGATGATCGAAGAACGCGCCGCTGCAATTTTGTCGGCGGACAAGCGGCCGTTTATGATCGGCGGCGAGCATCTTGTGACACTCGGCGCAGTACGCGCAGTGGCAGAGCGTTATCCGGATCTGCACATCATTCATTTTGATGCGCACGCCGATCTCCGCGACGATTATTTAGGGCAGAAGCTGTCCCACGCATGTGTCCTCCGCCGCTGTCATGATATCTTAGGCGACGGCCGGATCTTCCAGTTCGGCATCCGTTCGGGTGATCGTGCGGAATTTGCATGGGGAAAAGACCATGTATCGACCAATCAATTTAATTTCGAGGGGCTCAAGTCTTGTGTCGAAGCGCTCAAAGGAAAACCGGTCTATCTGACCGTCGATCTTGATGTGCTCGATCCGTCGGTGTTCCCGGGAACCGGTACACCGGAGCCGGGCGGCGTGTCATTTGACGCACTGCGCGAAGCGGTCACACTCGTCTGCGCGAATGCAAACATCGTGGCGTGTGACGTCAACGAATTAAGCCCCCACTATGACCAAAGCGGGATTTCCACAGCCGCCGCGTGCAAAGTAATCCGCGAAATGCTGTTGGCAATGCAAAAATAAAGAACAAAAACCTTCAGGGAGGAATTTTTTTATGGCAAGAGTACTCATTATCGGATGCGGCGGCGTTGCAGGCGTTGCCATTCAAAAATGCTGCCAGAACAGCAGCGTGTTCTCGGAGATCTGCATCGCAAGCCGTACCAAAGCAAAATGTGATGCGCTGAAAGAAAAACTCGAGGGCAAAACCGAAACAAAAATCACCACCGCACAGGTGAATGCTGACAACGTGGACGAGCTGATTGCGCTCATTAACGACTATAAACCGGAGCTCGTCATGAACATCGCACTGCCGTATCAGGATCTGACCATCATGGACGCATGCTTGGCTTGCGGTGTCAACTACATGGACACTGCAAACTATGAGCCGGAAGATACAAACGATCCTGCATGGCGCGAAATCTACGAAAAACGCTGCAAGGAAGAGGGCTTCTCGGCATACTTTGACTATTCGTGGCAGTGGGCATACAAAGAGAAATTCGAAAAAGCAGGACTGTGCGCAGTGCTCGGCTCCGGCTTTGACCCGGGTGTGACCCAGGTGTTCTGCGCATATGCACAGAAACACTGGTTCGATACGATTGACACCATCGACATCTTGGACTGCAACGGCGGCGACCACGGCTATCCGTTTGCAACAAACTTCAACCCGGAAATCAACCTCCGTGAAGTGTCCGCACCGGGCTCTTACTGGGAAAACGGCCACTGGGTCGAGATTCCGGCAATGAGCATCAAACGCGAATACGACTTTGACCAGGTCGGCCACAAAGATATGTATCTGCTCCACCACGAGGAGATCGAGTCGCTCGCAAAAAATATCCCGAATGTAAAACGCATCCGCTTCTTCATGACATTCGGCCAGAGCTACCTCACTCACATGAACTGCCTCGAAAACGTCGGCATGCTGTCGACAGAGCCGGTCGAATTTGAAGGCCATCAGATCGTGCCGATTCAGTTCTTGAAAGCATTGCTGCCGGACCCGGCATCGCTCGGCCCGCGCACTGTCGGCAAAACAAACATCGGCTGTATCTTCACCGGCAAAAAAGACGGCAAAGAAAAAACCGCATATGTCTATAACGTGTGTGACCACCAGGAGAGCTACAAAGAGGTCGGCTCGCAGGCAATTTCGTACACCACCGGTGTTCCGGCAATGATCGGCGCAATGCTGATGCTTACCGGCGAATGGAACAAACCGGGCGTTTACACTGCAGAGGAGTTGAATCCGGACCCGTTCATGGACGCACTCAACAAATGGGGTCTGCCGTGGCAGAAAATTGATGATCCGGTGCTGGTGGACTGATGAAAACACCGTATTTTTTAGTCGACGAGAAAAAAGTGCGTGAAAACGCGCAGATTTTAGCCTCCGTCATGGAGAAAACCGGCTGCCGCATCCTGCTTGCGCAAAAGGCGTTTTCGATGTTTTCGATGTATCCGATGCTGCGAAGCTATCTTGCAGGCACCGCGGCGAGCGGATTATATGAGGCAAAGCTTGGGCACGAGGAATTCGGCGGCGAAACGCACGTCTTTTCGGCGGCATACCGTCCGGATGAATTTGAAGAAATCGCCGAGATTGCCGATCATATCGTGTTTAACTCGCCGAATCAGCTGTTAAAATATGCACCGATTGCAAAGGCGCACGGCAAACAGGTCGGTCTGCGCTTAAATCCCGAGTGCTCGACACAGGAGGGCCACGAGATCTATGACCCGTGTGCACCGGGCTCGCGCTTGGGCACAACGAATGCGCAGTTTGACCGGTCGCTTGTGCCGATGCTGGACGGTGTTCATATGCACACGCTTTGCGAGCAGAATTCCGATGCGTTAGAGCAGACGGTCGCCGCACTCGAGGAGAAATTTTCCGACGTGCTTCATGCGGTCAAATGGGTGAACCTGGGCGGCGGCCATCACATCACACGCGATGACTACGACATCGACCGGCTTGTCCGTGTGATCGAGCATGTGCGCGATACGTATAACGTGCAGGTCTATTTGGAGCCGGGCGAAGCAGTCGTATTAAACGCAGGTGTGCTCAAAACGACGGTGCTCGATTTGATCGAAAACAACGGCGTGCAGATTGCAATTCTCGACACCTCTGCGGCGTGCCATATGCCGGACGTTATCGAGATGCCGTACCGTCCGCCGCTGGTTGACGCCGGCGAGCCGAACGAAAAGAAATACACGTATCGCTTGGGCGGGCCGACATGCTTGTCGGGCGACGTGATCGGCGATTATTCGTTTGATGCGCCGCTTTCTGTCGGCGATGAGCTCACCTTCGGCGATATGGCGCTTTATACGATGGTCAAAACAAATACATTTAACGGAATGATGCTGCCGTCGATTGCAATCTTAAAAGAAGATGGCGAGGTCGTGTGTATTAAAACATTCGGCTACGAAGACTTTAAAAACAGATTGTCATAAATCAAATTGGTTATACAGACAGGAATCGTTTTATGCGATTCCTGTCTGTTTTTTGCGAAAAAAGAAGTGGTTTAACGCAGATTTAACACACGCACCGTTTTAGATTTAACGCATGAACGGTAAAGTATGTCCTGTAAGCTAAAACAAAGAAACAAGCGAACAAAAGGAGTAACAAGGTTATGAAGAAAGGCTTTTTGAAAATTGGCGCAGTCATTGCCGCACTCGGCGTGATGACCGCAGCATTTGCAGGATGCAGCACACAGGAAAACGGCGGTGACGCAGCAGGCACCACAGGCAAAATCAACGTCTGCTCCCGTGAAGACGGTTCGGGCACACGCAGCGCGTTCATCGAGCTTCTGGGCATTGAAGAAAAAGACGAATCCGGCGAAAAAGTGGACAGAACTGTCGCAACCGCTGAGATCACAAACAGCACCGCAGTTATGATGACCACCGTTGCAGGCAACAAACAGGCAATCGGTTATATCTCTTTGGGTTCTCTGTCCGACGACGTTAAAGCACTCAAAGTTGACGGCGCAGCACCGACAGTCGACGCAGTCAAAGACGGCAGCTACAAAGTATCCCGTCCGTTCAACATCGTTACAAAAGAGGGTACTTCGAACCCGGCAGCAGAGGACTTCATCGCATTCATCATGAGCGAAGAGGGTCAGAAAGTTGTTGAAGAAGAAGGCTACATCAGCAACGGCAACAACGGTGCATTCACTTCGGCAAATCCGACCGGCACCATCACAGTTGCAGGTTCTACCTCGGTTTCCCCGGTTATGGAAAAATTGAAAGAAGCATATAACACAATCAACAGCGGTCTCACCATCGAGCTCCAGACAAACGACTCCTCCACAGGCGTCTCCTCTGCAATCGACGGCACCTGCGACATCGGTATGGCTTCCCGCGAGTTAAAAGATGAGGAAGTTTCCAAAGGTGCGAAAGCAACTGTCATCGCAACCGACGGCATTGCAGTCATCGTCAACAACGAAAACTCCTTCGATGATCTGACCTCTGAGCAAGTAAAACAGATCTACATCGGCGAAATCACCTCCTGGGATGAGCTTTCAAAATAATCAAACGATCCCTTCTTTAAAAAAATAAAACGAACCCGCACAAAAACAGTCTGTCAAAGCTTGCAGGCTGTTTTGTGTGCGTCACAAAAGACAATATGAGAAGAAAGGAATCTTAGCATGAATCAATGGAAAGAACGAATCATGCACGTGGTGTTTCTGGTGTTCGCGTGTGCATCGATCTGCGCGGTTATCCTCATTTGTTTGTTCCTGTTTGCAAACGGTGTGCCTGCGATCGGAAAAATCGGTGTGCTTGACTTCCTGTTTGGCACCACGTGGCGTCCGGGAAATGATATTTACGGCATTTTTCCGATGATCATCGGCAGTATTTATGTCACAGCAGGCGCAATCGTTTTCGGCGTGCCGATTGGACTGCTCACCGCAGTGTTTATGGCGCGGTTTTGTCCGAAATGGCTCTATAAAGTGTTAAAACCGGCAGTCAACCTTTTAGCCGGCATTCCGTCGATCGTATACGGCTTTTTTGGCTTGGTGGTCATCGTGCCGGCATTCCAGGAGCTGTTCGGCACAAACGGCAAAGGCGTGCTTACTGCGTCGGTGCTTCTGGGCATCATGATTCTGCCGACGATCATCAGCGTCGCAGAGTCATCGATCCGCGCCGTACCGGAGTCGTACTATGAAGGTTCACTCGCGCTCGGCGCCACAAGAGAGCGCAGTATGTTCCGCGCTGTTTTACCGGCTGCAAAATCGGGTATTATGTCCGGCATCATCTTGGGTATCGGCCGTGCCATCGGCGAAACGATGGCAGTCTGCATGATCGCAGGTAACCAGCCGGTCATCCCGGGCAGCGTGCTTGAGGGTGTGCGTACACTGACCGCAAACATCGTCATCGAGCTTGGCTATGCACAGGGCTTACATAGAGAAGCGCTGATTGCAACGGGTGTTGTGCTGTTTGTGTTTATTCTCATCATCAACCTGCTCTTTTCCATCATGAAACGGAGGAAGTCGGCATGAAGCAGCAACAAAAAAGATCGCTCAAAGCACAGTTACTCAGCTATAAGCGTCATCCGGGCTCGTTTGTGGTGCTTTTGCTGCTCTGCCTTGCGACGCTTTTGACGGCAGGCACATTTATTCTGCTGCTTGCGCATATCATCTTAAACGGCATTCCGAATTTATCGTTAGACCTGTTCTCCTTTGAATATACAAGCGACAACGCTTCGATGATGCCGGCCATCATCAATACGCTGTCGGTTACACTGCTCTCCTTGGTGGTGGCAGTCCCGGTCGGTATTTTCTCCGCAATTTACCTGACCGAATACGCGCGCCGCGGCAACAAATTTGTGTCGGTGGTTCGTGTTACGGCAGAAACGCTTTCCGGTATTCCGTCAATCGTTTACGGATTGTTCGGCTATTTGATGTTCAACATCTGGATGGGTGTCGGCTACTCGCTCATCTCCGGTGTGCTCACCATGGCAATCATGATTCTGCCGCTCATCATGCGTACCACCGAAGAAGCGATTCTGGCGGTTCCCGATCTCTACCGCGAGGGCAGCTTTGGCTTGGGTGCAGGCAGACTGCGTACCGTCTTTTCAGTTGTGCTGCCGGCGGCAATCCCGGGCATTCTGGCAGGCGTCATTTTGGGTATCGGCCGTATCGTCGGTGAAACGGCGGCGCTCATGTTCACAGCGGGCACTGCAACCGAAATTGCAACCGGTGTGGGCGATTCAGGCAGAACGCTATCGGTTCATATGTACATGCTCTTAAACGAAGGCCTTCACATGAATGAAGCACACGCAACAGCGGTTGTGCTGCTTATACTGGTTGTCGGTATCAACGCACTGTCCGCATTTGTTGCAAAACGAATTGGAAAGAGGGGAATGGCATGAGTAAGATTGAAGTACAAAACCTTGATTTATATTATGGAGAATTTCATGCGCTCAAACAGATCAACATGGAATTCAAAGCAAACGAAGTCACCGCAATGATCGGCCCGTCCGGCTGCGGTAAATCCACCCTGTTAAAATGCTTGAACCGGATGAACGATCTGGTGGAAGGATGCCGCATTGAGGGCAATGTGCTGTTAGACGGCGAGGATATCTACGGCGATATGGACGTAAACCACCTGCGCAAACGCGTCGGCATGGTGTTCCAGAAACCGAATCCGTTCCCGATGAGCATTTATGACAACATCGCATATGGTCCGCGTACCCACGGCATCCGTTCGCGCGCAAAACTCGACGAAATCGTCGAAACATCGCTGCGCCGTGCGGCAATCTGGGAGGAGACAAAAGACCACTTAAAGAAAAACGCACTGAGTATGTCGGGCGGTCAGCAGCAGCGTCTTTGCATCGCGCGTGCGCTTGCAGTGGAGCCGGAAGTGCTCCTTATGGACGAGCCGACAAGTGCGCTCGACCCGATTTCTACCGCAAAGATCGAAGACCTTGCGGCGGAACTCAAAAAGGATTATACTATTATCATTGTCACACATAATATGCAGCAGGCTGTCCGTATTTCCGATACCACAGCGTTCTTCCTGCTGGGCGAAGTCATCGAGATGGGTAAAACCGAGCAGGTGTTCTCGATGCCGAAAGAAAAACGTACAGAGGATTATATCACAGGGAGGTTCGGATAATGCGCAATCGTTTTGACCGTCAGCTGTTAAAGCTGAATGAGGAACTTATTACCATGGGCGCACTGTGCGAGGATGTGATCGCCGGTGCAGTCAAACTGCTTTCTGCTGCAAACACCGAAACAGCGGAAACCGTCCTTGCAAAGGACAGCGAAATTGACCAGAAAGAACGCGAGATCGAGTCGCTGTGCATGAAAATTTTATTGCAGCAGCAGCCGGTCGCAAGAGATCTGCGCACCGTTTCGTCGGCGCTCAAAATGATCTCCGACATGGAGCGCATCGGCGACCAGGCAGCCGATATTGCAGAGATTTCGATGCATATCGAGGGCGATTCAGTGCCGGGACAGGTGCACATTCACGACATGGCAGTCGCCGTGATCAAAATGGTGACCGACAGTGTCGATTCGTTTGTCAAAAAAGATCTTTCGCTCGCACATTCCGTCATGAAATATGACGATGTGGTCGACGATCTGTTCATAAAAGTCCGCCGCGAGCTGATTCAGATGATCAACGCCGACGAACAAAACGGCGAACGCTGCTTGGATCTTTTGATGATCGCAAAATATTTAGAGCGCATCGGCGACCATGCAACAAACGTTGCAGAGTGGGTCGTGTATTCGATCACCGGTGCGCATGATACAGAAGTGGAGTAAGGAAACGACATGATTTATCTTTTGGAGGATGACGACAGCATCCGTGAACTGGTTTGTTATACCCTGACACAAATCGGATGGGAGGCAAAGGGCTTTTCGGCGCCGAGTGCGTTTTTTGAAGCGCTTAAACAGGAGATCCCTGTGCTCATCCTTCTGGATATCATGCTTCCCGAAGAGGACGGGCTGAGTGTCTTAAAAAAACTGCGGGCTGCAAGCAAAACGAAGCACGTCCCGGTGATGATGCTCACTGCCAAGGGCTCGGAGTATGACAAAGTCATAGGACTTGACGCAGGTGCAGACGACTACCTTGCAAAGCCGTTTGGCATGATGGAGCTGACCGCACGCGTCAAAGCACTGCTTCGCCGGAGCACTGCGGCAGAGGAAAAGACGCAGGAGAAAAAAACGTATCAGATTGAGGGATTGTTTGTCGATCTGGCGCGCCATGTGGTAACGGTTGACCACGAGGAAATCGCACTCACGTTTAAAGAATTTGAACTGCTGTGCCTGCTTTTGGAGAACCGCGGCATTGTCTTAAACCGCGATCAGATTTTAAACCGGGTGTGGGGATATTCGTTCGACGGCGAAAACCGCACCGTCGACGTTCATATCCGGACACTTCGCCAAAAGCTCGGCACGTGCGGTGCACTGATTGAAACGGTGCGCGGTGTCGGATACAAAATTGACGGAGAATCGGTATGACAAAACGAATTTTTCGCGTGCTTGTGCTGAGCGCGGCAGTGGTGCTTGTGCTGAGCGTGTGTATCTCCTATGCGGTGTTCAGCGTTTATTTTTCGGCACAGAACGAGCGCGAGCTTTTGACCTGCGCGCGTATGGCGGCAAAAGGCGTGTCGCTTTCCGGAAAAGACTATCTTGAACAGGTGAGCCTTTCGGGATCGATGCGGCTGACCTGGATTGATGCGGACGGGACTGTTTTGCATGATTCAAAGCAGGATGAGAGTACGATGGAAAATCATGCCGATCGTCCGGAATTTATCGAAGCGGTCAAAACAGGCGAGGGAGTAAGCGATCGGCTGAGCAAAACCATCGGAGAGAAAACGGTCAATGCGGCGTGTCTTGCAGATGACGGCACGGTGGTGCGGGTAAGTGAGGTGCGTCAGTCCTCATGGGGACTGTTTTTGAGCGCGGCGGTTCCGCTTTTGATTGTGCTGAGCGGATTGCTGATGCTTTCCGCACGGTTTGCAAAGCGTGTTGCAAAATCGCTTGTATCGCCGCTTCTGGCGATCGACTTTGAGCATCCGGAGCGAACAGAGGGCACTTATGAGGAGCTGTCCCCGATTCTAAGACAGCTTTCCGATCAGAACAAGCGCATCCGTGCACAGATGGAAACGCTGCGAAGAAACCAGCAGGAGTTTGCGGCGATTTCTGAAAATATGAGCGAAGGCATCGTTGTAGTCGGCAGAGAAAAAGAAGTGCTGTCGTATAACACAAGCGCGCTCAAGCTGCTTGGCACCGAAACGGTCACGGGTGCGAGCGTGTTGACACTAAACCGAAGTGAACCGTTTTTTGAGGCAGTGCAGAAGGCACTTTCAGGCGAACACTGCGAAAAGGAAATGGTTCATGACGAGCGCACTTACCGGCTGATTTCGAATCCGGTGCTGGAACAGGCGCAGGTGGTCGGCGCGGTGCTTATTATGCTCGATGTGACCGAACAGGCAGAAAGTGAACGGCTTCGCCGCGAGTTTACCGCGAATGTGTCGCATGAGCTGAAAACGCCGCTTACATCGATTTCCGGCTATGCGGAGATCATTTCCTCGGGAATTGTAAAGCCTGAGGATGTGGGACGGTTTTCCGGACGGATCTATGAGGAAGCACAGCGGCTGATTCGGCTGGTGAATGATATTGTGAACCTCTCGAAGCTGGACGAAGGTGCTGTTATGCCGCTGAAGCAGGCGGTTTGTGCAGACGAGATGGTAGAAGGCATTGTGCGTGCAATGGAGCCGGCGGCACAAAAACGCGGCATCACGATGCGTGTATCGGTGCATTGGCATACCATCTTTGGCGTGCGCGCCATTTTGGAAGAAATGATTCAGAACATGGTGGATAACGCCATCAAGTACAATAAAGAAAACGGCGAAGTCTTTGTGACGGTGGATCATGTCGACGATCAAACGCGCGTGATCGTACGTGACACCGGCATCGGCATTCCGCTTTGCGAGCAGGAGCGCGTGTTTGAACGGTTTTACCGGGTGGATAAATCACACTCCCGTGCAATCGGCGGAACCGGACTGGGCCTTTCGATCATCAAGCACGGTGCGCTGTTCCACGGGGGAAGTGTTTCGCTTTCGAGCGTTCCCGACCAGGGAACAACGATCACACTGCTGCTTCCGGATCAACCAGGCTAAGCCCGCCAGGCTAAGCCTGGATATAATTCACCCCGCACCGTTTGGTGCGGGGTGGTGTTGTTTATCGTAACTCTCGTCGCGGGAGATAAAATTTCTTTTCTCCGAAAAACTCAGTGCGCGTCATGCCCACCGCAGGTGGCTCACCGGACTAAGTCCGGGTATAATTCACCCCCGTATCAAGTGATACGGGGGTGGTATTGCTTGTGGCTTTTGTCGCGGGAAAACAGCATTTTCTCTAAACAAAACTTAGTGCGCGTTATGCCCACCGCAGGTGCGGGTTAAACCCGGATGTGATTCATCCCGCACCGTTTGGTGCGGGATGGTGTTGATCATGGTCATTCTCGTCGCGGGAAGAAAAGTTCTTTTTCTGTAAAAAACTTAGTGCGTGAATTGCCCACCGCAGGTGTGCGCGTCGTGCCCACCGCAGGTGTGGCCTTCGCCGTGGCTGTGGTGATGCGAGCAGGTCGCATTGTTGTTGTACACAAGTGAGCCATTTAAGAGCGCGCGAACTGCTTCGTCAGCATTTCCGCTGCATCCTGCGTAAACGGTGACGTTTGCCGCTGCAAGTGCCTGTTTTGCACCGCCGCCGATGCCGCCGCAAATCAGCGCCGTCACACCTGCTGCCTGTAAAAAGCCGGCAAGCGCACTGTGACCGTTGCCCAGCGTGCTCACAACAACACTGCGTGTGATTTCGCCGTTTTCAATTTCGTAAATTTTAAAATGCTCGCAGTGGCCGAAATGACCAAAGATATTGCCGTTTTCATACGTACATGCCAGTTTCATGAGATCGAATCCTTTCCTTTTGCAAAAACACGATGACAGCGGCAGTGAGTACAGTGTCCCTGTGCCCGCCGTTTGCACATCTGCACGTTTCCGCCTGCAATCGTGAGCGGCCGTCCCTCCACAATCGACTGCGCAAGCTTTCTGCGCGCACTGTCATAGATAGCAGTCACCGTTGTGCGGGCAATCTCCATCTGCATAGCGCACTCCGCCTGCGTCAGTCCTGCGTAGTCAATCAGCCGGATTGCTTCATATTCATCCAGCCGCAGGATGACAGGCTCTTCGTTTTGCACCCGGTCGGGTGAAAAACGGCTCGTGTTCGGCATGGCGCAGACCAAGCGGCATTTCTGCGGACGCGGCATCGTGTTTCCTCCTTTGTTTTTGACATATGTCAATTATATATCGGAGAAGCCGCCGTGTCAAGCGTCAGAACATCCATGCAATCAGCCGCACAGTCCAGGTGAGGATTGCGCAAAGGGAAAGACCGGCGATGGTGGGCAAAACCCATGCAAGCAATGTGAGCTTTATCGAACCGGTTTCCTTTTTGATCGTTAAGCAAGTCGTCGAGCAGGGGAAGTGGAACAGGCACAGCAAAATCATGTTCATCGCAGTCAGAAGCGTCCAGCCGTTTTGCGAAAGAAGCGCCGAGAGCGCAGAAACGTTTTCGACCGAAACAAGCGTGCCTGAGGAAAGGTATCCCATCAGAATAATCGGCAGAACGATCTCGTTTGCAGGAAATCCGAGCAGGAATGCGAGCAGAATCGTGCCATCCAGCCCGAAAAACCATCCGATCGGGTCAAAGAATGCGGTCATGTGAGCGAGCAGTGTCTGTTCACCGACGGTAATGTTCGCGAGCAGGAAAATCACAGCACCGGCAGGCGCCGCCACACAGACCGCGCGCCATAACACTTTTAGCGTGCGGTCAAACAGTGAACGCACCAGAATTTTTTTCAGCTGCGGGCGGCGGTAGGGCGGCAGTTCCAGTACAAATGACGACGGCTCGCCTTTTAAGAGTGTTACCGATAAAAGTTTTGAGAGCAAAAGCGTCATCATCACACTAAGTACCAAAAAGCACACGAGCCATGCCGCACCGACCGCGCTTTGCAGCGCCGGAATGGCAGGCGAGAAAAACGCCGCCGTGATCGTCAAAAGCGTCGGAAACCGGCCGTTGCAGGGCATTAAACTGTTTGTGAGAATCGCGATGATGCGTTCGCGTTTTGTGTCGATGATACGGCATCCGACAACACCCGCCGCATTGCATCCAAGGCCCATGCACATCGTGAGCGCCTGCTTGCCGCACGCGCCGGCACGGCACAGCGCATGATCAAGATGAAACGCCGCGCGCGGCAGATAGCCGAAATCCTCAAGAAGCGTAAACAGCGGGAAGAAAATTGCCATCGGGGGAAGCATCACCGCAATCACCCATGTAAGCGTCCCGTACACACCGTCTAGCAAAAACCCGGTGAGCCACGCAGGCGCCTGCCAGGAAAGAAACAATGTACGAAGCCAGTCACCCAAAACGCCGAACAGCTGTGAAAGCCATCCGGATGGAATATTTGCGCCTGCGACCGTGATCCAGAGAATCAATCCTAAAAGGATGAGCATCACCGGCACACCTGTTTTCCGGTTTAGGAAAATGCGGTCAAACAGCCGGTCGCGCCGCGGCTGTCCCGGTGCCTTGACCTTGACTGCCGAGAGAAACAGTTCCTCTGCGTGGAGCACAAAACAGCGGGTGACAGCCTGTGCAGGGTCGGTGATGCCTGTTTTTTCGAGTGCTTGCCGCAGACGCAGGGCTTCTTCCTTGATTTCCGGCGTAAAATAGGACGTATACGCTGCGGGAAGCGGTTCGTCGGTGAGCGCCCACTGCGCAAACAAAAACGGATGCGGCGTGTTATCAAAATACGGAACAAGCGTATCGACCGCGGATTGCAGATCGGGCGAGAGCCGCACAGGTTTTGGCGCGGGGACGGCTTCTTGTGCAAGCATCTGTTCGATTGTGTCAAGCAGCGGTGCAAATGTGCGCTTTTTGTGTGCGCAGACACCGACGACCGGCACACCGAGCAGGTCGGAAAGTGCCGAAAGATCGACGGAAATTCCTTTTTTGCGCGCTTCATCCATGCAGTTTACGCAGACAATCACACGGCTTGAAAACGGGAGTGTCTGCAGTGCAAGACCGATTGTGCGGGCAATGGCGGTTGCATCGCAGACAACGACAATGCAGTCAAGCGGCGTAAACAGCAGGCAGTCGCGTGCAATTTCCTCTTCGGGAGAGCGCGCCGAGAGCGAATAGGTGCCCGGCAGATCGACAAGCTCGACTGTGTGCGCACCAATTTGGCAGATTCCCTTTGCGCAGGCGACCGTTTTGCCCGGCCAGTTGCCTGTGTGCTGATGAAGTCCTGTCAGCGCGTTGAACAATGTACTTTTGCCGACGTTCGGATTGCCGGCAAGTGCAACCGTAAACGGTGCGGATGGTTCTTTTTTCATGCAGAGAACGCCTCCTTGTGCACCGAAGCCGGTGCGGGTTTTATGCATTCAAAACGGAAACGGCAATATCTTTTGCGTCGCACTTTCGCAGTGCAACGGCGGTGTCGCGCACCCAGAAGGCAGACGGATCGCCGCTTTTGGCGGTTTGCAGGCAGGTGACGCATGCGCCTTTTGTAAAGCCTAAGCTTTCGAGCCGGCGGGAAAACGAGCCGCCGTTCGGCATGGCGCAGATGGTGCCGTGATGTCCCGGTTTTAAATCGCAGAGTGCAATCGTATTCATGAATATGAAACCTCCTGAATGATCAAACGTAAAAAAACAGCAGGCTGTTTGATTTATCCTATTCAAACAGGAAAAAAGTGGTGCACGGTACATGGGTTGGCGCATCCATACGAAAAAAACCGAAAAAAAATAAAAAGTTTCGGCGCGAAACGTGGCGGAATCCAAAATATTCTGTTTATTTTTTAACAGTCGTATGGTATAATGATTTCAGAATGCACGTCACAGGGCGAATTCTGCCTGTTGGCAGGCAAACGAATGAATCGCTCCCTTTGCAGCAAAGCAAGCCGGGCAGCGTCTACATCAGAGAAACAGTGAAAGGAAGAATTTTATGAGCAGTAAAATTACTATTGTCGGCGCAGGCAGCGTCGGTTCAACGATTGCCTACACACTGGCAGTCAGCGGCATCACCTCGGAGATCGTTATGGTCGATATCAATGCCGAGAAATCTCTGGGCGAAGCGCTCGACATCCGTCAGGGCACACCGTTTTGTTCCCCGGTTTCCATCTATGCGGGCAGCTATCAGGATGCAAAGGATTCTGACATCGTCGTGCTGACCTCGGGTGTTGCAAGAAAACCGGGCCAGACTCGTTTGGACCTCACCCAGACAAACGTCAACATCACAAAAACAATCATTCCGGAGCTTGTCAAATACGCACCGAATGCAATCTATGTCATCGTATCGAACCCGGTCGATATTCTGACCTATCAGTTCTGCAAAACATCCGGTCTGCCGGAAGAGCGCATCATCGGTTCGGGCACTATTTTGGATACCGCACGTCTGCGTTCGCGTTTGGCTGAATATTATAACATCAGCCAGCAGAACGTTCACGCATATGTGTTCGGCGAGCACGGCGATTCTTCGTTCGTTCCGTGGTCCTTGGGCAACATCTCGAACGTGCCGATCGACCAGTACAGCGCATGTCTGACCGACCAGGGCAAAATCATGCCGGAAATCAACCTCGATGAAGTGGAGAACTACATCCGCAAATCGGGCGCAAAAATCATCGCAAGAAAAGGCGCAACCTTCTATGCGGTTGCTGTTTCGGTCAGCCACATCTGCAAATCCATCTTGAGCGGCACCGATACCACCATGACCGTTTCCTCCATGATGCACGGCGAATACGGCATTGACGACGTCTGCATGAGCATGCTGACCATCGTTGGCAGAACCGGCATCAAAGGCAAGATCATCGCACCGCTGACCGACCATGAAAAAGAGCTGATGCAAAAGAGCGCAAACTGCTTAAAAGACGTCATCAAACAGCTCGATATCTAAAAAACAAACGGGAACTTCAAATGAAAGTTTGAGGCTTCCCGCAGTGTTGGCGCTGTGGATTTTCTGCAGCGCCAATGCGGGTTTATAAAAACAATGTAAGGAGAGATTTCCGATGGAATACCGCATTGAACATGACTCCATGGGCGAAGTAAAGGTTCCTGCCGACAAATACTGGGCGGCACAGACCGAACGCAGCCACGAAAACTTTAAAATCGGCATCGGCATCGAAACCATGCCGCGCGAAATCACCCACGCATTCGGCGTGCTCAAAAAAGCAGCAGCGATTGCAAACCATGCATTAAAACCGGAAAAAATGACCGACGAAAAACTCGCAGTCATCACAAAAGCTTGTGACGAAGTCATGAGCGGCAGCCTCAATGAGCACTTCCCGCTCGTTGTATGGCAGACCGGCAGCGGCACGCAGTCGAACATGAACGCAAACGAGGTTATCGCAAACCGCGGCAACGAACTCGCAGGCAAAAAACTGCTGCACCCGAACGACGACATCAACATGAGCCAGTCGTCGAACGACACATTCCCGACCGCAATGCACATCTCGGCTGTCATTGCCATCGAGGACAAATTGTTCCCGGCAATCGATATGCTCATCGACACCTTCAAACGTCTTGAAAAAGAGAACGAAGGCATCGTAAAGAGCGGCCGTACCCACTTGCAGGATGCAACCCCGATTTCCTTTACACAGGAGATCAGCGGCTGGCGTTCGTCGCTTGAAAAAGACAAAAAAATGCTCGAGATCGCACTGCCGGAGTTAAAAGAACTGGCACTCGGCGGCACCGCAGTCGGCACAGGCTTAAATACCCCGAAAGGCTTCGACGTTGAGGTCGCAAAAGCTGTTTCCGAGATCACCGGCAAAACATTCGTGACCGCACCGAACAAATTCCACGCGCTCACCAGCAAAGACGAGCTCGTTTTTGCACACGGCGCACTCAAAGCACTCGCTGCGGACATGATGAAAATTGCAAACGACGTCCGTTGGCTCGCGAGCGGCCCGCGTGACGGCTTGGGCGAGATCTTCATTCCGGAAAACGAGCCGGGCTCCTCGATCATGCCGGGTAAAGTCAACCCGACACAGTGTGAGGCAGTCACCATGGTTGCTGTTCAGGTCATGGGCAACGACGTTGCAGTCGGCATGGCAGCTTCGCAGGGCAACTTTGAGTTAAACGTCTTCATGCCGGTTTGTATCTATAACTTCTTGCAGTCGGCAAGACTTTTGGCTGAGTCGATTGTTTCGTTTAACAACAACTGCGCAGTCGGCATCAAAGCAAACCGTGAGAAAATGCACCACAACCTGCATAACTCGCTGATGCTCGTTACCGCACTTAACCCGTACATCGGCTATGAAAACGCTGCAAAAACAGCGAAAAAAGCATATAAAGAAAACATTTCCCTCAAAGAGGCGTGTGTGGCACTCGGATTTTTAACCGCAGAGCGGTTTGACGAAGTGTTCCATCCGGAGCAGATGATCTGAGGTCTGCACGCAACCGCAGGAAAATGAGAAAGGAAATGCAATCATGATTTTAAGTTATTATCCTGGCTGCACGCTCAAAACAAAAGCGAAAGACTTGGACCGCTACGGCCGCAAAAGCGCTGAAGCACTGGGCATCACACTCGAAGAGATTCCGGATTGGCAGTGCTGCGGCGGTGTGTATCCGATCGCAAAAGACGAGATTGCAACAAAGCTGTCGTCGGTGCGTGCGCTCGCTGCTGCAAAAGCGGCAGGACAAGATCTTGTGACACTCTGCTCGGCATGTCATAATGTGTTGAAACAAGTCAACAACGACATGAAAACCGACGAGGAGATCGCAGGCAAAGCAAACCGCTATTTAGAGCTTTCTGAGGAATATCACGGCGAAACAAACGTGATCCACTATCTTGAGATGCTGCGTGACAAAGTGGGCTTTGATAAGATCAAAGAGCTTGTCAAAAACCCGTTCACCGGCAAAAAAATCGGCGCATATTACGGCTGCCTTCTGCTCCGTCCGGGCAAAGTGTTAAAGATGGACAATCCGGAAAATCCGAAAATCATGGAGGATTTCATCCGTGCAATCGGCGGCACACCGGTCATTTATCCGATGCGCAACGAGTGCTGCGGCGGCTATGTCACACTTGAGGACAAAGCCCTTGCCAACAAGAGAAGCGGCAAAGTGCTTGAAAATGCAAAAGACATGGGTGCAGATATGCTCATCACTGCATGTCCGCTGTGCCTTTACAACTTGAATCAAAACACCGACGGCTATGACGTGCCGGTGTACTATTTCACAGAGCTCCTGGCAGAGGCGCTCGGCGTGAAAGATTAAGGAGGGTCGGCAGATGCAAAAACAGGACAAACAAGAGCTGATTCTCAGAATCAGCGGCGTGAATGCCCGCAAATGTATGCGCTGCGGCAAATGTTCCGCAACCTGTCCGGCGTATGACGAGATGGAATATCATCCGCACCAGTTTGTTTACATGGTGGAGAGCGGCAACATCGAACCGCTTCTGTCGTCGGATTCCATTTATAAATGTCTGACCTGCTTTGCGTGTGTGGAGCGGTGTCCGCGTGATGTGCAGCCGGCAAAACTGATCGAAGCAGTGCGCCTGGCCGTCATCCGTGAGCAGGACAAGAACCACATGAAAAAAGGCGATTTGCCAGAGCTTTTGGACGAAGAACTTCCGCAGCAGGCAATCGTCAGCGCATTCCGCAAGTACACAAAATAAGGAGGAGACAAACAAATGCAGAAAATTGGCGTATTTGTCTGCCATTGCGGCACAAACATCGCGGCAACCGTTGATGTCAAAGCCGTTGCAGAAGCGTTAAAAAGCGAGCCGGGTGTCGTTTTCTCCACGGATTATCAGTACATGTGTTCCGAAGCGGGACAAAACCTGATTAAAGATTCCATTAAAGAATATGGACTGACCGGTGTTGTCGTCTGTTCGTGTTCGCCGCGTATGCACGAGGCGACCTTCCGCAAAGCGGCACAGGCGGCAGGCATCAACCCCTACATGGTGGAGATCGCAAACATCCGTGAGCAGTGCTCGTGGATTCACAAAGATATCTGGAGTGCAACCGAAAAAGCAGTCATTTTGGGCAAAGCGGCTGTTGCAAAAGTGCACTTGAATGCACCGCTTACCGCAGGCGAAAGCCCGGTTGTCAAACGTGCGCTCGTCATCGGCGGCGGTATTGCCGGCATCCAGACCGCACTCGACATCGCAGAGGCTGGCTTTGAGGTCGACATCGTCGAGAAACAGCCGACCATCGGCGGCAAAATGACCCAGATCGATAAAACGTTCCCGACACTCGACTGTGCGGCATGTATCCTGACACCGAAAATGGTCGACTGTGCACAGAACGAGAAAATCAAGATCTATTCCTACAGTGAAGTCGAAGACGTCAAAGGCTTTGTCGGCAACTTCACCGTGAAAATCAAGAAAAAAGCACGCTATGTCGACGAGGACAAATGTACCGGATGCGGCATCTGCACCGAGAAATGTCCGGTCAAAAACGTGCCGAACGAATTCAACATGGGCATGGATAACCGCCGTGCCATCTACATCCCGTTTGCACAGGCTGTGCCGAAAGTTGCAACGATCGATGCAAACTACTGCAACATGCTCAAAAACGGCAAATGCGGCGTCTGCTCGAAATTCTGCACCGTCGGCGCAATCGACTACAAACAGCAGGATACCATCGTCGAGGAAAAATACGGCGCAATCGTCGTTGCAACCGGCTTTAACCCGATCAAACTCGACGATTTCGATGAGTTCTCCTACTCGCAGAGCAAGGACGTCATCACCTCGCTTGAATTCGAGCGTCTGACCAACGCAGCAGGCCCGACTTCCGGCACACTGCTCCGCCCGTCCGACGGCAAACATCCGCACACGATCGTATTCGTTCAGTGTGTCGGCAGCCGTGACACTTCGGGCTGCGGCAAAACATACTGCTCGAAGATCTGCTGTATGTACACCGCAAAACACGCAATGCTCACCCGTGAGAAATATCCGGATACCGATGTGTACGTGTTCTATATCGACGTGCGTACCCCGGGCAAGAACTTCGACGAGTTCTACCGCCGCGCTGTTGAGGAATACGGCGTGCACTACATCAAAGGCATGGTCGGCAAAGTGGTTCCGCGTTCCGACGGTACATTGATGGTGCAGGCGTCTGACCTGTTGTCGAACGAACAGCTCCACATCAATGCAGACTTGGTCGTTCTGGCTGCTGCAATCGAGCCGGACAAATCGGCACGTTCGCTTGCAACCATGCTGACCGCAAGCATGGATACCAACGACTTCTTCACCGAAGCGCACCCGAAACTGCGTCCGGTGGAAAGCCCGACTGCCGGCATTTTCCTGTCCGGTGTGTGCCAGGGACCGAAAGATATTCCGGAAACCGTATCGCAGGCAAGTGCTGCCGCTGCAAAAGTCATCGGCCTGCTTGCAAAAGACAAACTGACCTGCAACCCGTGTGTCGCACAGGCAAACGAGCTGATGTGCAACGGCTGCTCGTCGTGTGAAAAAGTTTGTCCGTACGGTGCGATCACATATTCCGACAAAGAGTTCAGAATGCCGGACCGTACCACTGCAATCCGCCGCGTGGCATCCGTCAACGAAGCAGTCTGCCAGGGCTGCGGTGCTTGTACAGTTGCTTGTCCGTCGGGCGCAATGGACCTTAAAGGCTTCTCGAACAGTCAGATCATGGCGGAGGTTGACGCAATATGCAAGTAAAAGAAACAAACGAATTCAAACCGAAAATTGTTGCATTCTGCTGCAACTGGTGTTCGTATGCAGGCGCCGATTTGGCAGGTACAAACCGTCTTCAATATCCGGCTGACGTCAAAATCATCCGCGTACCGTGCTCGTGCCGTGTCAATCCGATGTTTATCCTGCGTGCGTTCCAGCGCGGTGCAGACGGTGTCATCCTGTGCGGCTGCCATCCGGGCGACTGCCACTACACCACCGGCAACTACTATACAAGAAGAAGAATGACGCTTTTATTCTCGATGCTCGACTATCTGGGCATTGAAAAAGAGCGTACCCGTGTCGAGTGGGTATCCGCGGCAGAGGGCGCAAAATTTGCCGCAACGATGAATGACTTTGTGGCAACCGTCACAAAACTCGGCGAGAACAAGAGATTGGAGGACTTGAGATGCAAAGCGAAATGATCAAACGCGCAAAAGAACTGCTCGCAAGCGGTGAAGTTGCTCGTGTGGTCGGTTGGAAAGCCGGCGAATTCGATTATGACATCACTCCGGGCGTGTTCACAACTGCCGAGGAGCTCGACAGCGCGTTTTTGTATAACGACCTGTGCGAGGCCAATCTCTCGAAATACATGATCGCACAGTCGAGAAAAGAGGGAAAAACGCTCGTATTCTTAAAACCGTGCGACACCTACAGCTTCAGCCAGCTGTTAAAAGAGCACCGCATCCTGCGTGAAAACGTGTATGTGATCGGCGTTCCGTGCGACGGCAAAGTCGACGTTGACACTGTCAAAGCAACCGGCCTGACCGGTATTTGCAGCATGACAAGCGACGGCGAAACTGTGACCGTCAAAACTCTGTACGGCGACAGCACAATGAGCAAAGCGGACGCAATGAGCGAACGCTGCACAAACTGCAAGAGCAAAAAACACGTCGTTTACGATGAGCTGTTAGGCGAAGAGGGCGACGTTGTTGCAGACAACCACCGGTTTGACATGGTGGAGAAAATTGAAGCGATGACACCGGACGAGCGTTTCGAATTCTGGAGAAACGAGCTGTCCCGCTGCATCCGCTGCAACGCATGCCGCAACGTATGTCCGGCTTGCTCGTGCGAAAAATGCGTATTCGACAATGAGCAGTCCGGCGCATTCAACAAAGGCGCTTCCGATTCGTTTGAGGAGAATATGTTCCACATCATCCGTGCATTCCACGTGGCAGGACGCTGCACCGACTGCGGCGAATGCTCGCGTGTCTGCCCGCAGAACATTCCGCTCCATCTTTTGAACCGGAAATTCATCAAAGACATCAACGAGCTGTACGGCGAATATCAGGCAGGCGAGAACGCAGACGAGCGCGCACCGCTCAACACGTTCACCACTGAGGACGTCGAGCCGAGCATTGTCTATGAAAGAGGAGGAAAACAATGATGTTTACACTTCCTGTTTCCAAATTAAACGATCTGTTTGCGGCAGTGGCAAGCACCCGCAAACTGTACCTGCCGGTGGACGACGAAGCATCGGGCCACGCAGAGTATAAAGTCTGGCACGAAGGTGTGACGCTTTCGAACGCGCTCAACACCGCAAGAAGTGCAAAAGACTTCTTCTTCCCGCAGACCGAGAACCTGGTCGACTTCAAAATGGAAGGCAAAACGATCGAAGTCATCGACACCCGCACCGAATCGGAGGATTTCGTGGTGTTCGGCGTGCGTGCCTGCGACGCAAGAAGCTTTGACATTTTAGACCGCGTTTTCTTGGTTGAACCGGTTGACTCCTACTATAAAAACCGCCGCGATCACGGTGTGATCGTCACACTGGCATGCACCCGTCCGGAGGAAACCTGCTTCTGCACCGTGTTCGGCATTGACCCGACCAATCCGGCAGGCGACGTGAGCGGCTGGATTGCAGGCGAGAACCTGTATCTCTCGGCAAATACCGAAAAAGGTGAAGCATTCCTTTCCTCTGTTTCCGAACTGCTTGCAGAAAGCGATGACGAGGCAGTGAAAGCACAGCAGGCAGAGGTCAAAGAGATCCTCAAAAAACTGCCGCTCGGCTCGCTTGATCTTTCGAACTTCAAACCGGAAAATCTCTTGAAACTGTTTGATTCGAACCGTTGGAAAGACCTGTCCGAAGCGTGCCTTGGCTGCGGCTCGTGCACATTCGTCTGCCCGACCTGCCAGTGCTATGACATCCGCGACTTTGATACCGGCCACGGCATTAAACGTTATCGCTGCTGGGACAGCTGCATGTATTCCGACTTCACCCGTATGGCGCACGGCAACCCGCGTCTTACCCAGGTGGAGCGGTTCCGTCAGCGCTTCATGCACAAGCTTGTGTACTACCCGTCGAACAACGAGGGCATCTACAGCTGTGTCGGATGCGGCCGGTGCCTCACAAAATGCCCGATTTCAATGAATATTGCAAAAGTTATCAAAGCATTGGGGGAGGAAGCATAAATGATTCAGGAAACTTTGATTCCGAAAGTCGGCGTCGTAACGGACATCCGCATTGATACACCGGATGTCAAAACGTTCCGCGTCGTCGGCCTCGACGGAAACAAACTGTTTGAGCATATGCCCGGTCAGTGTGCGATGCTGTCGATCCCGGGTGTCGGTGAAGCGATGTTTTCGATCACTTCGTCGCCGACAAACAAAGAATTCATGGAATTCAGCATCAAAAAATGCGGCTGTCTGACCACTTGGCTTCACATGATGGAGCCGGGCCAGCAGGTCACCGTCCGCGGTCCGTACGGCAACGCATTCCCGGTGGAAACTGCATTAAAAGGCAAAGATCTTTTGTTCATCGCCGGCGGTATCGGTTTAGCGCCGCTTCGTTCGGTCATCAACTATGTCCGCGACAAACGCGATCAGTACGGCAGCGTGCAGATCATCTACGGTTCCCGTTCGAAAGCAGACCTCGTTGATTACCAGGAAATCATCAACGAGTGGATGACAGACGCAGGCGTCGAAGTAAACCTCACCATCGACCGTGAGGAAGAGGGATGGGACGGCCACGTCGGCTTCGTTCCGAATTATGTCAAAGAACTGAGTCCGGACTTAAACAAAACCGTTCTGCTCTGCGGCCCGCCGATCATGATTAAATTCACACTGGCAGGCTTAAAAGAGCTTGGCTTTACTGAAACACAGGTATACACAACGATGGAGCTTCGGATGAAATGCGGCGTCGGCAAATGCGGCCGCTGCAACATCGGCGATAAATACGTCTGCAAAGACGGCCCGGTGTTCCGTTTTGATGAACTCGATGAACTTCCGAACGAATACTAATAAAGGAGAGTTGTGCTGAAATGGAAAAGATGGTTCATGTTTTTCTGATGGGCAAACAGTATGAAGTGCCCGCAAACCTCACCATTATGGGTGCGCTTGAATATGCAGGCTATCAGCTGGTGCGCGGCTGCGGCTGCCGCAACGGCTTCTGCGGTGCTTGTGCAACCGTTTACCGCATCAAAGGCGAGCGTGAATTGAAAGCTTGTCTTGCATGTCAGACAAAAGTTGAGGAAAATATGTATGTGGCAACACTGCCGTATTTCCCGCTGGTCAAAGAAGTCTATGACATTGAAAAAGTTCGTCCGACCGAGCAGATCATGATGCAGCTCTATCCGGAGATCTACAGCTGTGTCGGCTGCAATGCCTGCACAAAAGTCTGCCCGCAGGGTCTTGATGTCATGCAGTACATTGCATATGCACAGCGCGGCGAGTACGAAAAATGTGCGGAAGAGTCGTTTGACTGCGTCATGTGCGGTCTTTGTTCTTCCCGCTGCCCGGCAGGCATTTCGCATCCGCACGTTGCACTGCTTGCAAGACGTCTGACCGGTAAATACTTGGCGCCGAAATCCGAACACCTTGAAAACCGTGTTCAGGAGATCAAAGACGGCAAATTTGTCGATCTGATCGAAGCGCTGATGCAGAAACCGATCGACGAGATCAAAGAACTGTATAACACAAGAGAAATCGAGAAGTAAAGGAGAGAGGCAACAATGTACACGAATGAAATGCTTGAGTCCATGAAAAAAGTGGAAGCAGCAAGAAGTGCAAATGCGGTTTTGGAGCCGAGAAGAATGACTGCCGAAGAGAAAGAAACTCTCCTTGCAACATATCATCCGGACTATAAACAGGGCGAATTTGCAGTGCTTCAGATCGGCGCAAACAAAGGCGAAAAAGTGCCGACAGAACTCGCTGAGCTGCTTCAGGCAAACAGCCGCGTCAATCCGGCTGAGATCGATCTTTCGAAAGTCGACTATGACGTAGACGTTTTAATCATCGGCGGCGGCGGTGCAGGTGCATCGGCTGCAATCGAAGCAGACAACAACGGCGCAAAAGCAATGATCGTCACAAAACTGCGCATCGGTGACGCAAACACCATGATGGCAGAGGGCGGCATCCAGGCAGCAGACAAAGAAAACGACTCCCCGGCAATCCACTACCTGGACGCATTCGGCGGCGGTCACTTTGCTGCAAAACCGGAACTTTTATATAAACTCGTCAACGAGGCACCGGAGGCAATCCAGTGGCTCAACAATCTGGGCGTTGAATTTGACAAAGACGAAAACGGCGTCATGATCACCACCCACGGCGGCGGTACATCGAGAAAACGTATGCACGCTGCAAAAGACTATTCCGGTGCAGAGATCATGCGTACCCTGCGTGATGAGGTTTGGAACCGCGGTATTCCGGTTGTCGACTTCACCGCAGCAATCGAGCTCATTCTCGACGAAAACGGCAAAGCAGCAGGCGCAGTTCTCATGAACATGGAAACCCATGAGATTTTGATTGCTCGCGCAAAAACCGTCATCATCGCAACCGGCGGTGCAGGCAGACTGCATTACCAGGGCTTCCCGACTTCGAACCACTACGGTGCAACCGCAGACGGTCTGGTGCTCGGCTATCGTGCAGGTGCAAAACTGCTGTATGCGGATACCCTGCAGTACCATCCGACCGGCGCTGCATATCCGGAGCAGATCTTCGGCGCACTCGTTACCGAGAAAGTTCGTTCGCTGGGCGCAAAACTGATTAACGTCAACGGCGAAGCATTCATGCATCCGCTGGAAACCCGTGACGTTTCGGCTGCATCGATCATCCGCGAGTGCTCTGACCGTGGTAACGGCGTGCACACACCGGACGGCATCGGCGTATGGCTCGACACCCCGATGATCGAGCTCAAAAACGGCGAAGGCACGATCGAAAAACGCATTCCGGCAATGATGCGTATGTTCGGCAAATACGGCATCGACATCCGTAAAGAGCCGATCCTTGTATACCCGACGCTGCACTATCAAAACGGTGGACTTGATATTACAGCAGACGGCATGACAAACATCGAGAACCTGTACGTTGCAGGCGAGGCTGTTGGTGGTATCCACGGCAGAAACCGTCTGATGGGCAACTCGCTGCTCGACATCATCGTATTCGGCAGAAACGCAGGCAAAAACGCTTCGAGCAAATCGAAAGACGTCACACTCGGTGCGCTGACACTGGAGCACGTCAACAAATTTGCAAAAGAGCAGGCAGAAGCAGGCATCAAAACCGATGTTGTTTCGCCGAAACTGCTGCCGAACTACGCGCGCAGAAAGTAATCAACTGACAAAAGGGGTATATTGAATTATGATCACTGATTTATTGGAAGCACTGATGATTCTGTGCTTTGGCTTGTCGTGGCCGATTTCGATCCGCAAATCGTGGATTTCGCGTACCGCAAAAGGAAAAAGCTTGTTCTTCGAGATTTTCCTGCTGATCGGCTACATCTTTGGTATTGTCCGTAAATTCATGCTGTTTGCGGAGAGCGGCGGCAATGAAAACTGGCTGTTCTATCTCGGCTGGTTCTTCTATGTATTAAACTTCGTTGAAATTTCCATCGACGTGGCGCTCTACTTCCGCAACGTTCGTCTGGACAAACAGAGAGAAGCACAGGCAGCGATTTCCGAATAATTCGGCTGTAACGAACACCCCCGTGTGGCAGCACACGGGGGTGTTTTTGTTTGCTTTTGGGTGGGATGTGTTTTATAATGGGGAAAGGGAGGGAATACTTCTATGCACAAAATATTTGGAGCGAAAACGGACATGCCGTATCTTACAAGAAAAGGTGCATACCTCATTCCTTTTAAAAACGAAAAGATCGGAGTAGTCAAAACGTCAAAAGGCTTGTTTTTACTTGGCGGTGGCTTAGAGTCGAACGAAACCCATATACAGTGTATTCAAAGAGAGTGCAAAGAAGAGATCGGATTTGAAGTAACAGTCGGAAAGTGCATTTGTTCCGCAGAAATGTATACAAAACATCCGATACTGGGTTATTTTCACCCTGTTCAAACATATTATGAAGGAATCCTTATAAAGCAAATCCAATCACCTGTGGAAAAAGATCATCTCCTTGTTTGGATGGATTATAGAGAACTAAAAAACAATATGTTTGCCAAATGCAAAATTGGGCATTGGAGCAATGGTGGGTACTGCATCAAAAAGGAATGGGTCATCATCGATTTTACGATGAGCACAACAAAGCGAACTGATTTTCAGTTCGCTTTGTTGTTGGGAGATTTTCGATATGGGCCAGAAAATAAAAGCCGCGCTTGTTTTTTACGCATCCATATTTTATAATGGGGAAAACAACAGAGAAGGGGACATACAAATGGAAAATCCAATTCAAAAGCGGCTGGGCAAAGCCGTCAAAGGCGGCGGCTTTTATGACGAAAACGCAATGATCTGGTGCGGCAGTGTGGTAAAAGGGGAGGACGGCCGGTTTCACATGTTCGCCTCATACTGGGACAAACGCTTGGGGTTCGGAAATAACTGGCTCTTTAACTGCCGCATTGTGCGCGCATCGAGTGATACACCGGAAGGCCCGTTTACACTGGAGGAAACCGTGCTCGATCGTCGCGGCCGGGAATTTTTTGACGGCATGAACACGCATAACCCGTATATCCGCTATTGGAACGGAACGTATTATCTGTACTATATGGGGACGACGTTCGGCGGACCGATTCCTGCACATATGGATGAGATTTCGCCGGCGCGGTTTATCGAGGTGTGGAACAATAAACGCATCGGGCTTGCCACATCAAAATCGGTCTTTGGTCCGTGGGAGCGGCGCGATACACCGCTGCTTTTGCCGCGGGACTGCTCTCACTGGGACTGTACTGCAACCACAAATCCGGCCGTGGCCATTTTGCCGGACGGTACGACCTACATGCTCTATAAATCCCGCAGCTATGCGAATGCGACACTGCAAATCGGTGTGGCACGGGCACCGCGTCCGGATGGTCCATTTGAGCGTATTTGTGAAGAGCCGATTTTTTCGCTCGAAAATCCGGATTTTCACCTAGAGGACCCGTATTTGTGGTATGAGGACAACAAATTCCGGCTGCTGATCAAAGATGATTTTAAAAACGAGAGCGGCGGCATCTGCGGAGAGTGGGGTGCCGGACTGTACGGCGAGAGTGATGACTGCATTCACTGGATATTTGCAGACAGCCCGAAAGCATACAGCCGAACGGTTTCATGGGATGATGGCACGACGACCACCCAGTGCAACCTAGAGCGGCCGTTTCTGCTTCTGCAGGATGGGAAACCCACGCATTTGTATCTGGCGACCGGTGACGGCGAACAGCCGTATCAGTTTTCACATACATGGAATATGGTGATTCCGCTGACATAACACAAAACGATCGGGAGGGTTCAAAAGATGCGTACATTGCAGTGTGATGTCAGATGTTATGCGCTGACAAAAGCAGAGTGACCCGGTTTTGCGGAATAAACAGATGAGAAAAGAGGAGGATCTCTGTGAATATAAGAACAGAGCAGCCTGCGGATCAGCAGGCGGTCTATGATGTTGTGAAGCGTGCGTTTGAAACAGCGGCGCATCGCGACGGAAATGAACAGGATCTGGTGAATGCACTGCGTGACAGTGACGCATTTATTCCGGAATTATCGTTGGTTGCTGAACAGGGCGGCAAGATTGTCGGGCATATTCTGTTCACCAAAGTACAGATTGGCACGCAGCAGGCATTGGCGCTGGCACCGCTTTCTGTGCTGCCGGAATATCAGCGGCAGGGGATCGGGTCCGCACTTATTAGCGAAGGTCATAAACGGGCAGCGTTGCTCGGATACAGTTATTCGGTAGTGCTCGGCAGTGAAACCTATTATCCGCGCATGGGCTATGTCACAGCACGGACATGGGGGATATTGCCGCCGTTTGACGTGCCGGATGAAAATTTTATGGCATACAGACTGCGTGAGGATGCGCCGGAAGTATCGGGGATTGTTCGATATGCGGCGGCGTTTGGAATATAAACGATTGCGCATAAAGAAAGGAAAGAGAACATGTCCTATCAGATTGTCGACCTGGAACACTGGGATCGCAAGGAGTTTTACGAGCATTTTATCAATGAGGTGGTGTGCACCTTTTCGGCAACCGTTTCGCTGGATATCACCAATTTAAAAGGCTGCCGGCTGTATCCCGCAATGCTTTGGCTTTTGACAAAGGCGGTCAATCAAATGGTGCAGTTTCGCACAGCGCACACCGATGAGGGGGTCGTGATCTATGACGACATGCACCCGGCGTATACTATTTTCAATCGGGAACATCAAAATTTTTCGGGGATTTGGACGGCGTTTGATGAAGATTATGAGACATTTTTGCGCGCGTATGAATCGGATACAGAGACGTATGCATCGTCTGTACATTTTGCACCCAAGCCGAACCGGCCAGCCAATACATTTGATGTTTCAATGATTCCGTGGTTTACTTTTACTTCATTTAATCTCAATATATTTGGTGATGGAAGATATCTGCTTCCGATTTTCACAATGGGAAAATGGGTGGAGCAAAACGGAAGAAGAATGCTTCCGCTTGCAATTCAGGTGCATCATGCTGTGTGTGACGGATATCATGTCGGACAATTTGTGGAGTGTCTGCAGACGATGATTGACCGGTTTGGTGGGAATAAGGAGATGTTCTCTACGAGAAAAGATAATCCGAGAAAGTAAAAAGGTGAAAGCTTAAAAGAAGAGAAAAATTTATTAAGGTGTTGGCATGGATATTTCATTTAAAATCAATGGTGAAAAGTTTAATTATCGCGTATGTGCCATCATGATAGATCATGATAAAATATTGGCTATGCATGACGAACGCTCACCGTATTATTATTTACCTGGTGGTCGTGTGATGATGGGCGAAACGGCTGAACAGGCGGTTATTCGAGAGGTTGAAGAAGAATTAGGAGTTACCCCCAAAATCATTCGTCCGCTATGGCTTAACCAAGCATTTTTCAAAGAAGATGTTGATGGTTTGAATTATCATGAATTATGTGTTTATTTTCTGATGGATATTACAAATACCAATTTGTTGAGCCAAGGCGGTAAGTTTACTTTGAAAGAGGGGCAGCGCCGACATGATTTTGAATGGCTCCCGTTTGAACGATTAAAGGACGAGTATTTTTACCCATTATTTCTGAAAAAGGAAATATATAATTTGCCTTTGACATTCACAATCAGAGTAGAACAAGAATAAACTTTACAAATCCACATGTCTTTTTTAATGAAATAAAAAAGAGCTATCAGACTTTCAAAAAATCTGATAGCTCTTTTACTTTAACAATAATTCAAATAATGTTGCCAAATCGTTGACACAAAGAACATCCAAACGGCTAAAGCCGCATAACTACGTGCTTTTTTAAATGTGAAAATTTACTCCCACTCGCTCCCTGCAAATCAATTCTAAACAAGTTTGTTTATGAGATTTCGCAGAGAGTATCTACATTATTTGTATTATCGGTAAAGCATACAATATCCGATTTTTTGTTGCCATTCGGTTGCCAGCATATAAGACTAAACTTTTCGAACAAAACAAACTGAAAACCTAAAATGCATTCGGTCTAACTCTTGTGCTGTAATCATTAGATTTACCTTACTAAAAAACGGGAGTTTAGCTTCTATTGAGGAGCTTTTTGTATCAATTATTGCATATACAATTTCGAACTCATCAGACTGAGGCTTTTGAGTGTAGTCAAAAACTGCGGTACCAAATTTTTCTTCTACGATATCGGAAACCTGCTTACGAAAAGCCATATCGCTCACAAAGCACTCAGCGGATACCTTCCCCTGGGAGAAAAGATGGCTTAATTGTGCAGACTGGCCTTTGTTTTTAACATGAATCATCTTTTTATCACGAGTAAAAATATCACACGCTTCTATTTGTTTTGGCCCATTTTCGACGGAGAGTAATTTCCTGTCCATAAGGCAAAAATCGGCATTACTGTTAGCAACCATTTCATTATATGCGCCTTCATTTTTATCAAATGGACAATCTGGTAAAGTTACATCAGATATCGGAATTTTTGCTGTGATGAAATTATTAACCTGTTCGAAAAAAGATGTTTCTACATAATACCAAGTACCTGAACAAAGAATATAGTTTTTCCCTTCATATTCTGTTTGAAATACAAGAGCTGCATAGATACTGCATATTGCAAAAGGAGTACCATCTGAATTCATAGCGTATAGTTTATCTCTACGGATTTTCTGGTAAACATTTGTGCTCGGCTTGATTTTTTCAACATATTCAGTTAAGTCAAGTTCGAGATTGTAGTTTTCGCCATCATCCAATTTCTTTCCTATTCCAGAATAACAAAAACCAATAATGCGATCCCAATCTGTTGTTTCTGGTGGAGCAATATGTAAATGATCAATTTGGCGACTTTCTATTGCATGAGCTAACTCAAAATCTAAAGCTTCTGATTGAACGGAATCTCTTATTTCTGAAACATTATCGACCCATTCAAATCCTATTCTTTTGTATCGCTCATCCTGGTAGGCAGCGTAATAGAGATTGAGTTTTTCCTTGAGTTCTGTTATTTCCATAAAAACAGATACAACTAAAGAATCTTTGCCGCTTATATGATTTCCGTAGACGGAATCATACGGTTCTCCTGTAAGGCCTTTCATAATATCATTTGTAACATTCAGGCCAAATTCATCCTGAGTAGTGCTATAACTTGCTTGCCTTTGCGTTGTAACAACCATATCCTCTATTGTTGCTGCATTGATACTACGCATTTTGTTAGGATTGATTGTATTAAGCGCAACCTTGAGGCCAAAATTGCGTTCAATACACTCCTCTTTTAAAAATGAACGCCCGTATCCAAATACAATTGCCATAATTCTATTTTGAATATATGCAAGAACAATGGCCTTATTTGATGCGTTTTCTGAAATATCTATTGTCTCATTTGAAAGTTCATCTAAGTATGGTTTCCATCGGGGGATTTTTTTATTGCTGTCACAATAATAGATTTCTCCATCTAATCCAAACTGCGATTTTATCTTGGAAGAGGAAAGTGAGCTTGGAGATTTAAGACAGTCCTTCAGTTCTTGAACATAATCCTTAATAAGGAAAATCGTTAAGTTAATCACTTGTTTATCCACGCCAGACCTCCTCCTATATTTCAAGTATTTTTTCATCCGACAACATAAAATTAATGCATTTTTTAATGACACAATTTTCTGTTTCCTGCTTTTTCATCATCTGCCTGATCGTACACTCCCACACAATCAGGCATTTGATATTTCGCTTCTGTAATTCATCTTTTACGATTTTATCCCGTCTGACATTATCGTCAAATTTCCTTTGCCAGAACTCCGGCCTTGACTTTGGCATATATGCATATTTGCACCCCTGATGACGATGCCAGAAACATCCATGAACAAAGATGGCCGTATTATATTTGTGCAAAAAGATATCGGGATGTCCCGGGACGCTTTTTTCCGATATGCGGTAACGGTATCCTCTTGCAAACAGAAGCTTCCGAAAATATATTTCCGGCTTCGTGTTTTTGGATCGGATTGCCGACATGTTTCTGCTCCGTTGTTCGGGTGAAAGAATATCAGCCATCAGAGAGCCTCCACTTCCCGCACATAGTTCACAAATTGGGAAAGCGTCCATATCCTGTTTTGACGATCTGCCGGATAGGATGAGATGTACGGTTTCGGAACAACAAGAATTACATTTTCACTCTGCATTTCGTCCATCTGTGCAGGAGAAATCCCCTGTTGAAGAGTGCAGAGATATTTAGGCCTGTCCCGCAGCCGGTCAGCTTCGTTAATGACCTGCCTCCATCGATCCTTACAGGTTGTTTTTGCTGCAAGAGAAATCAATCTGTCTGTTGGAAAGGTCGCATTGTGATAGGCCTCCTGTGAAGGAAAAATAAAGTCCGGCTTTTTGTTTCCTTCCGTTACTGCCTGTGCAGAATACAAAATACTGTTTCCGTCAAAGATGGCAGACAGATGATGTTCAAGGCTTTTTCCGGCACGGCTTTTCCGACGATTCAAAACCATGTTGGCCATCGTAATAAAGGAATCAACAGAATCAAAGCCACGGGAAATTGTCTCTCCATAACGGGCGTGTTCAATCGCCCTGAACAGGGCATATTCCGTATTCGTCCATTCAATGATTTTTCGATCTGGATTCGTTCTGATATATTCCAGATGGTTATAGACGCTGTTCTGAATGTTGCGTGCTGCTGCCGACATTTCTTCGGACAATGGAAAGTCAACAGTCAGGCCTGAAATAAACTCCTGAATTGCCAGCTGCTCCCGTGTTTCAGTCTGCACCTGAGCGGCATCAATCAGCCTGTTTGTTTCGGTTGGTCCGATGCCAAAAGCATCAAGAAACTGGTCAATATCATCTTCGGAATTCAGGATATATGCCTGATAATACTCGTCGTTGCATTTTGCAAAGATGAACAGAGCGCCGGTATATTCCGGTCGCAGAAAAGGAAATCCCCGGCCGAAATTAGTAATTCTGTATTCATTCCTTGTTCCCTGACCGTAATAAATAAAGCGGGTATCTGTTTCAATATCATCCTGCCATTTGACCTTTACCCATTTCTCCTTGTTCTCGCCCTTGATTCCCGGCTCATCAAACAGAATGGGAACAGACGGCTTGGCAATATAAATACCAGCCTGATGTCCACCGGTCAGACCGGTATCATTAGCAGAGAGAAATTTACAATATGCTTTCTGACTGTTGAGTACTGCCTGAATTGCCTGTACGGCATAACTGTTCTGCACTTCATATCACCTGCCTTTGCGGTATTCCTTCAAAGTTCTTCATGGTCTTCTGTGCATCATCAAGCTGCACCAATCGTGTAACAACCAGTTGTGCAACTTCTGTCATCAATGGAACAACAACAGAATTTCCGAACTGTTTATATGCCTGTGTGTCCGAAACAGGGATTTTGAAAGTATCCGGGAATCCCTGAAGCCTTGCGCACTCTCTCGGGGTCAGACGGCGTGGATTTTTCCCTTTCTGTTCAATCAGGATTTCCGATCCGTCCTTATAATAGCGGGCGCTCATCGTCCGGGTAATCCCATCAGGCGGCGCAATACCGTAACCGAAGCCATTTCCTGCCTCTCTGTGTTTCGCAGCATAGTTTTGCAGATAAGCCCACAATTTATCAGACAGGGTATATTTACTGTCGACTTTTGATTCAAGAATATCTCTTAATACAGGTTGCCTTTTCAGCGGATGCAGGTCAAAATGAAAATCAATATCGTTTCCATAGCGCAACATATCGAAACCGACAATTACGATTCGTTCCCTGTGTTGAGGAACATACCCCCGTCCATCGACAACCTGATAAAAAATTTTATAGTTCAACTCCGCAAGGGACTCCTGTATAACCTTAAATGTTCTTCCTCTGTCGTGGCTGCAAAGGTTTTTTACATTTTCCAGCATAAACGCTTTAGGCCTTTTTGCTTTCAGAATACGACATATATCAAAGAAAAGCGTACCCTGTGTTTTATCTTCAAAACCGGTTGCACGACCAAGACTGTTTTTCTTGGATACCCCGGCAATTGAAAAAGGCTGACAGGGAAAACCAGCAACAAGTATATCATGATCAGGAATACTTTCTGCCGGGACTTTCGTAATATCACCATCAGGCTGAACACCGAAGTTTGCATAATAGGTCTGCTGGCTGTATTTGTTCCACTCATTGGAATACACACATTGAGCCCCTGCAGCCTCAAAAGCGATGCGCATACCTCCAATACCGGCAAATAAATCTATAAAAGTATAACCGTCAGGATTCCTGCCGGGTTCTTCTTTCGCTTTAATCAAAAGCTGCCTGATAGCAACCAGCATACAGTCCTGAATGGTCTGACTGCTCACAGTAGAATAATTGTTTAACTCTTCATATGTATCATCATCAATTCTTATATGAATCTGTTTTGCCATGCAAATTCCTCCTGGGAAAGAAATAATACCTGATTTATCCCCATTATAGCACGATCACGACAGAAACGCAATGGCATGGGTAAAAAAAGATACCTGTTTGTTCCCAGAAAACAAAGTGCCGCAGATAAATTAATTTTACCTGCGGCACGCCCTGCTTATCTCTTGAAAATCAACTCGGCATTTACAATCTCCATTGCCCTGCTACGAATGTTATTCATTCTACCAACCCATTCCATTTGATTTTCCGCCTTTAGCTGTTTGGTCACGCCCTCACACTCTGCCATCTGTTTTACCAGCCGAAGAAACATATCTTCAGCCTGCTTGTCAATATCCGCAAGATATAGCTGACCAGATAACCGTTGTGCAAATCCAAAACAGGAGAGAGATACAGCTTCTGTCCAAACAAAGTGAACTCGGTTACATCGGTCACCCATTTCTGGTTTGGCTTTTCCGCATGGAAGTTCCGGTTCAGCAGATTCGGCGCAATCTTGCCCACTTCTCCTTTGTAAGAGCGATATTTCCTGACT
>CASGAN010000008.1 GCA_949299455.1 uncultured Oscillospiraceae bacterium | reverse complement strand
CGTCGAATCAAAACAGAAAATAAAGGTAGTTTTTATCGGCGGCCTTGAAGTTGAATGTGATGTAGAGCAGGCGTAACCGCTTATGCAAGAGTTCAACTCCATCAGCCAAAATCGAAAAAATATCTTTTTTATAGTCCTTAGACAGATAATAATGGGCACTGCTTTATGAAGCAGTGCCCATTATTCAAAATTTGAAAAATTTGATTAGGAGAGCGATCTGTATGCCAGACTATAAGGCTATGTATTATCACTTGGCGGGGCGTATGGCGACTGCTATTGATGCGCTGGAAGCGACCACCAATGCGTTGGTTGACATTACTGAAAAGCTGAAACTGGCGCAGCAGACCACAGAGGAAATGTTTATTTCCAGTTCGGACGACAACGAGGATTCGCAGGACAATATTTCAGAGTAAGAACCTCAGTCCGCAAAATTCATAAATGGCATCTGTAGTGACGAAATATCACGCGTTAAAATGAACTGCGCGCTCTTGTAAAAGTGTGCGCAATCGTTTTTCTATTTTGAAGTTTTGTATGCGCACTTGCGGCGGATACCTATTTTGTAACAGTCAGACATAATAGATAAACCTGTTCCAAAGATATAGTGAAACAGGTTTATTTATTTTTTATTGAAAATTAAAAATAGCTTAGAACCTATATGATTGCGAAAATCAATTCGCGTACTCATATTCAAACGAAGCTTTTGATGACTCAAACGAAAAAAGTGTGTCCCCTTCTTGTGCAAAGGGATAGGATGCTCGGCAAGCGGCGCTCTCATGAATGGTTCGATTCATTTTCCCGCTTACGGGCGCAAACAAAGGGTGCGCATGTTTCTCGATTCGTTCAGAAAAGCATCTTTTTTATGCGGCAAATTTACCATCCTGATATGATCGGAAAAACATTGAAAAACCCAATTTGTTTTGCTATAATCTATAAATGTCGACGGTTGTTCGCGTTTTATCTGTATAGATATTACAAGTGAAGCAAGTACTTGCACAAATGTTTCGAACGACCGCTGACACATAGGGATAGAAGCATTTTTCCATAGTATTGCGACAAATGCTTCTGATTGGTTCATATGAACAAAATGGAGTAAGGAGGAATGTTCAAATGAAACAAACAAAACATTCATTGGTTGTCAGCGCTGTGTCGCTGCTGCTGAGTGCAGCCATGCTTTTGGGAACAACATTTGCGTGGTTCACAGACGGTGTTGTCAACAAAAATAATGCAATTCAAGCAGGCACATTGCTGATGGATGCATATGTGTATGATTTGAGCACAGATGGAACCGGACAGAGCTTTCAGATTAAAGATGTCAACGGTGGAGATCCGTTTGTATTCAGTGCAACAGGGAGAAATCTGAAAGAAAACAGTGCACCGATTATTTCTGAGCAGAACTGGGAACCGGGTGTTTCCTCTGCGAAGCTGTTAACAATTCAAAACAGCGGAACACTTGCGCAAAAAATCAAACTGCAGTTTCAGACATCGGGTGGATTGACAGATGCACTTTGGTTTGATTTTGTGCAGGTGAATGAAAACGGCGAGGTTACAGGCAATTTCCAGAAACGTCCGATGAATACGCTTTCGACGTTTGCGCAAAATCTCGAACTTCCGTTGGTGAATACCGGCGATACTGTTACATTTATTCTGGTGTACGGCATGTATGAAGATGCAGCAAACGAGTATATGAACGAGACATTTTCTGCGGATGTCACCATTTTGGGTGCACAGTATTCGTTTGAAACCGATGGATTCGGCAGCAGCTCATATGACAGTGATGCTGAATATGATGTGATCGATGTTTCCAATGCAAGTGATCTGCAAGCAGCAGCGCAGGCAGGTAAAAACGTCAGACTGACACAGAATATCGCAACGACTGACGAAATTGTGTTTTCCGATGATGCCAAACTGTATTTAAACGGCCAGACCCTTACAGTCAACGGCGGCAAAAATGCAGTCAAAGCTGATGAAGGCAAAACCCTGACCGTTTACGGCAGCGGAACGGTGAACGGCGCGCTGTATGCAAATAAAAATGCCACACTGATTGTCAACGGCGGCAGTGATTTTAAAGTAGACTCCGATTCCATTATGGGATGGGCTGTTTATGGCGGAAACGGTGCAACGGTTCAGTTGAACGGCGGCACCTATACGGCTTCTCAAGAAGGTCCGACCATTCAGGTGAACAGTATGATGGGAAAAGCATCTCTTTCTATGAAAGATGTCACTGTCAATGTGGGTTCAGCTTCGGTGCTGGATTCTTATGGTGTTTATTCGAATGCACCCGAGAATGTGCTGGAGAACGTTACAGTCAACGCGCAGTACAGCCGCGCGCTCTATTTTAATAGTGAGTCGAGCCATGTTGTTATCAAAGGAGGTACATTTACCACAGACAAAATTTCCGGTGCACCGAACCCGACCATTCAGTACAGCGGTACACTCGAGATTTCGGATGCAGTAATTAACCGTGTAGGTACCGGTATTCTGTATCGGAAAGTACCGAAACCGACCGAAATCGTTGGTCTTACCATGGAGAATGTTACATTCCATCAAGCAGATCCGTCGGCTGCTGCATACCAGGATACAGATTACAACAGATAATCGAATGAAATTGTTTTCATTCATCCGAATATAACAAAACATCCCTGTCCAGTATCGGACAGGGATGTTTTGTTATTCTGTATCACTTGGTATTGTGTTTGTTTTTTCCACACGGACAATCGAGATATGCTTGCCGTCCATCTGTTCAGCTACAAATCGAACAGTATCATGCGTAATAATCGGAAGCTGCTGTGCAGAAGGAATGTATCCAAGCTGTTCAATCATGAAACCGGATACGGTGTCACAGTTTGTGTCGGGAACTTCAAGTTCCAGCTCATTATATAATTCTTCGAGCGGCATGTTTCCGACAACGCGGTAGATATTATCAGTGATTTTAGTGAAATCAGGCATTGCATGATCGTTTTCATCCTGAATCTGACCGACAATTTCTTCGGCAAGATCTTCGATGGTGACAATACCGGAAAAACCGCCGTATTCGTCAATCAGCACGGCAATATGTACATGCGCATTCTGCATTTCTTTGAGCAGGATGTTTGCCGGTTTTGAGTCAGGCACGAAGTAAGGCGGACGAATGAGTGCTGACAGCGAAACTGCTTCGCCTTTGACAATCTGTTTTGCGATGTCTTTGACGTAGATGACACCGATGATTTTATCAATATCCTCTTCGTAAACCGGAATGCGGGAGAACCCGCTGTCGATCATTCGTGCGATCATATCGTTTTGCTCGCGTGTGATATCGATTGCCACAACCTTTCGGCGGGGAACCATGACATCTCTTGCTGTTTTGTCATCAAAAGCGAACACCGAGTTGATCATTTTCTTTGAATCATTGTCAAACTGCGCAGATAAAAGCTGTGCGCGGATTTCCTCTTCTGTGATCGGTTCTTCCTCTTCGTCAGGCTTCATGCCGAGCAAACGCAGAAATCCGTTTGTGGAAACTGAAAGAAGCTTGATAAACGGAGAGAGAATTTTTGAAATGAACAAGATCGGGCGAACCGTCATCATGCTGAACTGATCGGCGCGTTTTAATGCAATCCGTTTTGGTACAAGCTCACCGAACACCAGCGTGAAATACGACAGGATGAGCGTGACACCCACAACGGCAATCGTACCGCTGTATGGAATGGAAAAACCGGCAAGCCACTGACCGAGAATTTGTGAAATACCGGTTGCCGCCGAAGCACTCGAGAAAAAACCGGCAAATGTGATTGCCACCTGAATGGTGGAGAGAAACTTTGTGGAGTCAGAAAAAAGCTGTTCCACACACTGTGCTTTTTTGTTTCCCTTTTGTGCAAGCGAATGAATTTTTGATTTGTTGACAGAAACGACCGCCATTTCGGCACCTGCAAAAAAAGCGTTTACCAGTGTTAATAAGAGCAACACCAGTAACTGTGCCGCGATTTGAAGACCGTTAGGGTCAGGGTCCATGAGAAAAAACCTCCTTCATAAAATTAAGAAGAGTATATCATATGGACAGAGGCTGATACAAGTGTTGTTTTAGGGCAAAACAAGCCAAAAAACGTCAAAAAGAGAACGAACGATATGCGGGATATCGTTCGTTCTCTCTTTCTTACGATTTCTTAACGAATGATTTACAGTCGATGCACTCACACATCGTCGGATTTGCTTCGTGGGTTCCGATCATGACGGAATCGAGCGAACAGTAATCCTTCGACTGACAGTGATATGCACACTGACTGACGGTACAACGAATGCTCTGGTTTGCATGGTTACAGCAATTTGCCATCATAAACGCCTCCTTTTGCACTTGGGTGCAAAAACAGTATGTGCGAAAATGACGGGATTATTCATGCGATGCAAGCGGATTGATTTTTGTTCGTTTGACATGGGATAAGAACAACGCACTCAATGTAAGCGAAATGAGCTCGGCGATCGGGAATGACCACCAAACAGCGCTCAACACACCGGTTTGTGCAAGCAAAAATGCCGCAGGGAGCAAGACGATCAGCTGACGGCCGACCGAAACATAAAGACTGAGCATACCGTTGCCCATTGCCTGGAACACGGAACTGCAAATAATTGCAAATCCGGCAAACAAAAAGCTCAAGGAAATGATTCGCAGTGCCGGCACGCCGATTTCAATCAGCTTTTCGGAAGCGTTGAACATGGACAGCAGTGTCTGCGGAATCAGCAGAAACGCTACAGTACCGATCAGCATTAACAGGGTCGCATAAATCACGCTGTATTTGATCGCCGCATTGATTCGTTTTGGACGGCGTGCACCGTAGTTATAAGAGGCGATCGGAACAAGTCCGTTGTTTAAGCCAAAGACCGGCATGAAAATAAAGCTTTGCAGTTTAAAATACACGCCGAATACAGTGGTTGCCGTTTCGGTAAACCGAATCAGAATCAGATTCATGCCATAGGTCATGACGGAAGAAATCGATGCCATGATAATCGACGGAACACCGACGGAATAGATGCGTTTGATCGTTTTGCCATGCGGGCGGAATCCGCGGACACGGACAGTTACCTCGTGGTTCATGTGATGGTTGATAAAGACTGAGAGGAGAGCTGCAAGAATCTGTCCGATAACAGTAGCTGCCGCAGCACCTGCGATGCCCATTTTCGGGAATCCGAGTAAACCGAAAATCATAATCGGGTCAAGGATAATGTTGATGATTGCACCGGTTGACTGTGTAATCATAGTGAGCAGTGTGCGTCCGGTTGCCTGAAGCAAACGCTCAAATGTAATTTGGAAAAAGACGCCGAACGAAAAGACACAGCAGATGGTCAGATAGGTGGTGCCCATGTCGACAATCTCGGGAATCTGTGTTTGAGACAGGAAGAATAATCTCGAACCGAAAATTCCAAGGAAAATAAAAGCGATGGAGCTTAACAGTGCCAGGAATAAACCGTTATTTGCTGCGAGATCGACATTCTTTTTGTCTTGTTCGCCAAGGCTTTTGGAAAGCATGGCATTGATGCCGACGCCGGTGCCTGTGGCGACTGCAATGATGAGGTTTTGAATCGGAAATGCGAGTGAAACCGCCGTTAAGGCATTTTCGCTGATTTGCGCCACGAAAATACTGTCTACAATATTGTAAAGCGCTTGAATCAGCATGGAAATCATGATCGGCAGCGACATGGTGATCAGCAAACGATTAACGGGCATGACACCCATCTTATTTTCGGCAAGTTCATTCGACATATGCCACACTCCTTTTTTTGACAAAAATAAAAGGGAGGCTTTCGCATCCCACATTTTATAATATCATGCTTGTCGAAATTCGTCAAGTTTTTTCCGAATTGTTGACAAGCGTTCTTTTGATTCGGTATAATTTGAATCAGAAACAAAAAGATGGAGAGAGCAGGTATGAAACGGTTTATTCTAGTTGCTTTGACACTGGCAATCTTTTTTGCGTCTGCAATGGGGACACAGGCTGCTGAATATACACAGCCCATCTATTCCCGCAGTGCGTATTTTGTCAATTTGAATACGGGACGTGTTCTGTTTGAAAAGGAAGCGGATGCACACATGGCGCCTGCATCGCTTACGAAAATGATGACGGTGCTTTTGGCGATCGAGATGTGTGACGATCCGGAAAATACGATGGTCACCATTCCGAGTCAGTCGCTGTTTACGGATGTAATTGTTGAAAACGGTGCGCGGATTTATTTGCAGGAGGGCGAGCAGATTTCTGTGCAGTCGCTCATTTATGCAACAATGATCAAAAGTGCGTGTGATTCTGCAACAGCACTTGCGTGGTATTTCGGAAACGGTGATGTTAATCGTTTCTTTGATCTGATGAACCAAAAGGCACAGTCGCTCGGCATGGTGAACACCCATTTTGCCAACGCGCATGGACTCGATGCAGAAAATCATTACAGCACTGCGCGTGATATGGCAATTTTAACGGAAGAAGCACTCAAAAACGAAATGTTTCGCGATGTCATTTCAAATGTTTCTTATGTATTGCCTGCAACGAATAAAAGTGCACAGCGGACCGTTTCGTATACGATCGGAATGCTTGACCCGGACGATAAAGAGGATTACTATCCGGATGCCTTCGGTGTAAAATCGGGGTATACCGGTAATGCGGGCCGGTGTTTGAGTACGACAGCCACGCGCGATGGACAAACATATCTGTGTGTGGTGCTGGGCGCCAATCTGGATCAGCCGCCTGCCGGATACGGAAACCCGAATTTGACGTATGCCGATTCGAAAGCGCTGTATGAATGGGCGTTTGAAACATACGCACAGACGGAGGCGGTTCCGGATGATTTTTCGCAGGAAGTGCCTGTGATACATGGAAAAGCAAAAACAGTTGCTGCAATGATGCAGACGGTCAGTCAGGTGCTGGTTGCGCCTGATGAGACGCTTACATACACCTATCAAATGAACGAATCGGTGGAAGCGCCGGTGAAAGCAGGCGAAACCGTGCTTGGAACGATGAATGTTCTTCGTGACGGCGAAGTGATTGATGAGGTCACACTGGTTGCAAAAGAATCTGTGGAGGCGCTTCCGTATCCGAAATGGCTGTCCGGACTTGCGTGGTTTGGCATTCATCCGCTGTGGATTATTTTATTAATTCTGCTGTTTATAATGATTGTCGGACTGTATCTGCGCTATCGGTATGTGCAGAGTGTCAAACGCAAGCGCGCAGCACGGCGCGCACGCCGCCGCAAAACAGCTGCAGCGCATCGGCTTTAAATGAATAAAATGAGAAACAATGCACGGCTTTTTCAAAAAAAGGTCGTGCATTTTTAAAAAGATTGCGGTATACTTTGAATAGAATAACAATTTTTAGGGAGGATCGGATGAAGAACAGATTGTTTACGGTGATTCCGTGTTATAACGAGGAGGAAGTGCTTTCGGAAACGGCACACCGCCTGCGGGAAAAATATACCGCACTTATGCAAAGCGGACAGATTGCAAAAGACAGCCGTATTGCCTTTGTAAATGACGGCTCGGCGGATCATACATGGCAGATCATCTGCGATCTTCATGCGGCAGATCCGGTGTTTACAGGAATTGATCTAAGCCGAAACCGCGGCCATCAAAACGCGTTGCTTGCGGGTCTTTTGACGGTGAAGACACATGCGGATATGGTGATTTCCATGGATGCCGATTTGCAGGATGACATTGATGCGATGGATGAAATGATCCAAAAATATCACGAAGGCTGTGACATTGTATATGGCGTGCGCAACAGCCGGAAAAAAGATTCGTTTTTCAAACGGATAACCGCAGAAGCATTTTACCGTCTGATGAACCGACTTGGTGCAAAAACGGTATTTAATCATGCGGATTATCGGCTGATGAGCCGGCGTGCACTTGACGGACTTGCACAGTTTCGGGAGGTCAATCTTTTTCTGCGCGGCCTTGTTCCCATGATCGGCTATCGAACCGATACCGTTTTATACGAACGCCATGAGCGGTTTGCGGGCGAAAGCAAATATCCGCTCAAAAAAATGCTGTCGTTCGCGTTTGAAGGAATTACTTCGCTGAGCACCAAACCGATCCGGATGATCAGTGCACTCGGGTTTTTGCTGTTCTTTGTAAGTATTCTCATGTCGATTATTTTTATCGCCGAATTCTTTTTGGGACAGACTGTATCCGGTTGGGCGAGTTTGATTGTGAGCATCTGGGCGATCGGTGGACTTTTGATGCTTGCCATCGGCGTGGTCGGCGAATATATCGGAAAAATTTATATGGAAGTCAAGGACCGTCCGCGTTTTTTGATCGCACGCTTTTTGGAAGAAGAGGATGAACATGAACGGTAAGGAGATCGCTTCGCATTCGTTTGTCCGCTTTTTGCTGGTCGGAGTGCTTAACACGGCGCTGAGCGCTGTGCTGATGTTTTTGCTGTATGACGGCTTTCATTTGTCCTATTGGCCGGCAACAGCGATTGCCTATGTGGCAGGTGCGGCGGTCAGTTTCTTTTTGAATTTCCGGTTTACGTTTAAAAGCAATGCAAATCCCATACTGGCTGCATTGCGTTTTGCCGTGAATGTCGCTGTATGCTATGTGATTGCATACAGCCTTGCCAAACCGCTTGCAAAAACTATATTTTCCGGTGTTTTGACGCCTGAATGGTCGGAACGTACAGCAATGATTGCCGGAATGGGTCTTTATACAATCCTCAATTATCTCGGACAGCGCTTTTTTGCATTTCGGCGTCGAAAAAGCGTGAATCCTGATGAAAAAACATAGATTCTATTGACTTTAGTGCTTCAAAATGATACACTTTGCATAGAAAATACGATTCTTTTTGAATGGGTAAGGAGTGAAGAATCATGAGAAATTGTCCTGCATGCGGAACACCAAATCTGGACAGTGATTTTTACTGTCAGCACTGCGGCGCTTCTTTGTTTGCTTCTATGCAGTCTGCAGCCAACGGACAGCGTGCGGATTGGAAGCAGACGTTTCGGCGATATGTGGGTTCGCCGCTTTTGCTTGCAGCAATTCTTGTTTATGCGCTTTCTGTATTGATCAGCGTGGGAATTCAGATGTACAACTGGGTGCTGATGCCAGATGCTATGGCACAGACCGTTTATCAGATCAGCCGATCACTTGGAATGACGGATCTTTCTTCTTGGATTGTAAGTAACATGGAGATGGCAAACGCCATTGCGCTTGTGATCAATCTGGCAACAATGCTGCCGCAGTTTTTGATTGTTTCAAGTCTTCTTGCGTTTTATATTTCCTGTAAGCGTAAAGGTGAGCAAATTAAAACAGGCGGCCTTTCGATCTTGAATGTCATCATTATTGTGCTGATGTCGTTCACAATTTTGGCGCTTGCATTGCTTTTGTTTGTGTTCCTGCTGATGCTGATTGTCATTGCAGTAGAAGAAGACGTATGGCCGTTCATGATTGCAATCGTTGCTGTTCTGATTGGATTATCTGCAACATTGTTTTATCAAATTGCTCTTCTGCGTACGATCAGTGCGATCCGTCATGCTGCCGCAACAGGTGTTCGTTCCGGTTCGGTTTCGATGTTTGTGATTGTGTGGAATTTTATTCTTGCATCGTGTCTCACGATTATTGTGCTGGCCCTCACCCTGCAAGGATATTATCAGCTTGAATTTTTATCGCTTTCGTCCGCGATTATCACGGTATTGTCAATCGTGTTTTATGTATTGATCGCATTGGTGCTGCTAAGCTACCGCAATCATGTGGAACCAGTGCTGAAACAACCAACTCCACAGCTTGTGATGCAGCCGCAGCACCGGCAGCCGGTGCAGCCGCAGTACCAGCAGCCGGTGCAGCCGCAGTATCAGCAGCCGGTGCAGCCGCAGTACCAGCAGCCGGTGCAGCCGCAGTACCAGCAGCCGGTGCAGCCGCAGTATCAGCAGCCGGTGCAGCCGCAGTATCAGCAGCCGGTGCAGCCGCAGTACCAGCAGCCGGTGCAGCCGCAGTACCAGCAGCCGGTGCAGCCGCAGTATCCTCAATACGATCGCGAAGTCATTGATGTAGATCCTTCGCAGCTGCGTGAGGATCATGAGTCAATGCAGTAATATGTAATATTTTCATATCACTGATATTGACTTTTCGTCAGGAAACAGATATCATAATAAAGACAGTACAGGGGAAGCGGGGGGACCGGCTTTCCCTGTTTTGGTTTTCGAACGAAAAAGAGGGATGTTTTCATGGAGAAAAAGCCGATTTGTTATATTGCAGGAGCAGGAAAATGGAACGGAGAATCATTTGTGCCGCGGGATGGCGACTGCGTCATTGCGGCAGACGGCGGCTATCGGTATCTGCTTGAAAGAGGCATTCGGGTAGATTTGGTGATGGGAGATTTTGATTCTTCCGAACGCCCTGATATTCGCAATGTGAAAGTATATCCAAGGGAAAAGGACGAAACCGATTTGTATATTGCCGTTCGGGAAGGATTTGAGCGCGGCTACCGTCGATTTGTCATTTACGGCGGCCTGGACGGCGAACGGTTTGACCATACGCTCGGCAATCTGCAAATTGTCGTTCGTTTGGCAAAAGAGGGTGCAACTGCTTGTCTTGTGGATGGAAAAACAACGATCACCGCTGTACACAATGGCACGCTCATTTTGCCGCCGCAGCTGCGCGGATATGTGTCCGTATTTTCGTTCTCGAATGAAGCGCGAGGCGTATCTCTGCGCGGGTTTAAATATGAACTTGTAAATCATACGCTTTATAATGATTTTCCGCTTGGAGTGAGCAATGAATTTACCGGGCACACAGGATATATCGAGGTGAATGACGGAACATTGCTCGTAGTCATTGAATCTAAAACAGGAGGCGTCGTATTACTGTAATGGAAAACGGGATGATTAAAATTGATGGCATTGACCGCGAGATTGCGGGTGCAATTTTTGATTTGGACGGCACACTGATTGATTCTATGCAGGTATGGGTTGATGTAGATCGCGCGTTCATGGAAGAGCGTGGTCTTCCCTATGATGAAGAGTATTTTGATGCGCTCAAGCATATTACGCTTGAGGATGCAGCCGATTACACGATCAAACGGTATCATCTTTCCGATGATCCGCAAACGCTCATTGACTGGTGGATGGATGCGGCGACACGCGCATATCACGAGCAGGTGATGCTCAAGCCATATGTGTATGAATGGCTTTCATATCTGCATAAAAACGGCGTAAAAATCGGACTCGCAACGGCATGTGAAACGCCGCTGTTTCTTCCGGCACTCAAACGGCTTGGGGTTCTTCCGTTTTTTGATGCGTATACAACGCTTTCCGAAGTGACCAGAAGCAAACGGTTTCCTGATATTTTTCTGCTTTCGGCCAAGCGCTTGGGTGTAAATCCTCAAAATTGCGTCGTCTTTGACGATGTAATTGACGGACTCTTGGGTGCAAAGGATGCCGGCATGGCAGTGGTTGGCGTGTATGATGAAACATCTGCAGCACTGCGTACGGAAATTGAGGCAAATACCAATCGTTATATCATGAATTTTGGCGAATTGCTTCCATAAAGAATCAAAAAAGCGGCGGTTTCGCCGCTTTTTTGGCAAGCCGTGGTTTTTCTTGCGGAAAACGCGTTTTGTGTGCTATAATAAAGCAAATAAAACGTTTGTTTTATGAAGGAGATGACAATTTGATCAAACAGATCTGGACGGTGCGCAGTCCCGAGCGGTTGTTTGTGGGACTTGCGTGTGCGATTTGCGGTGTGATTACACTGTATACGGCACTCAATTTCTGGTATTTGCCGCCTCAGATTCCGATGCGTCTGATCGGAACGCAGAGTCGGCTTCTCACGGTTGTGCTGCCGGTTGTGCACATTGCGCTGTGTGCCTTTTTTGTGCTTCGGTATCGGAAAAACGGCGTACTGTTCCCGCTTTCTGAAACAGCGGACAGTCAGACCGCAAAAGAACGCAGCAAGCTTTCACAGCAGACAAGAGTCATCTGCATGATGCTTTGTTCGGTAGCACTTGCGTTTTGGCAGCTTGACTGCTTGAATACAGCAAAAGAACTGCCCGGATTCGGGCTGTTTCTGCCTGTTTTATGCGGCGTGCTCGCACTGCTTATGTATGTGCGCGGGCTGTTTCGGATTCATTCCATTAAATAAGGAGCGATCGATGAATGTTACAGAATGAAAAACTTGAAAAATATCTGATTTTAAAAAAAGAGATGCTCGCAAAATCGTGTGTGCGGCTGACGATTCGCTGTCCGGAAATTGCGAAAAAAGCATCTGCCGGACAGTTTGCACATGTGCGTGCGAATGGATTTATGCTGCGCCGTCCGATTTCCATCAGTGAGATCGACAAAGAGGCGGGCACGATTCGTCTGGTGTTTGAAGTACGCGGCGAGGGCACTGCCGTGATCGCAGAACTGAATGCAGGCGATACAGTTGATATGCTGGCGCCGCTCGGCAATGGATTTACACTCGAAAAAGGCAAAAAAGTCGTGCTGTTAGGCGGCGGTATCGGAACACCTCCGATGCTCGAGGTTGCTAAATTCTACGGCGCAGATGCCACGGTGATCACAGGTTTCCGCAGTGCATCGGCTGTGATTTTGCAGGATGATTTCAAAAAAACGGGCGCAAACGTGGTGCTCTGCACCGACGACGGCACAGCCGGTGAACACGGCTTTGTCACAGCACCGCTCGCTCGTGTTTTAGAAGAAGGAAACGTCGATCTTGTGTGTGCGTGCGGCCCGAACGGCATGTTAAAAGGTGTTGTGTCGCTTGCCAAAGAACACGGTGTCGCTTGTGAAGTATCACTTGAGGAACGTATGGGCTGCGGCGTGGGTGCTTGTTTGGTGTGTGCTTGCAAATCGGTGAAAAACGGTGAGGAATACTATGCACGCGTGTGCAAAGATGGTCCTGTGTTCAACGCAGAGGAGGTTACGTTATAATGGCAGATCTTTCGGTGAAAATGGCAGGCGTGCCGTTTAAAAATCCAATCATTCCAGCATCCGGCACATTCGGATTTGGCTCAGAATATACCGACTACTATCCGGTGTCCGTGCTGGGCGGCATGTCACTAAAAGGTACAACACTGCACCAGCGTGCAGGCAATCCGCCGCCGCGTATTGCGGAAACACCGGCGGGAATGCTCAACTCCGTGGGACTTCAGAACCCGGGCATTGACGCTTTTTTGGAGCACGAACTGCCGTTGATTGCAAACGAGGATACCGTGAAAATCGCAAATGTCGCAGGTTCGACCATTGAGGACTGCGAAGAGATTGCCAAAAAACTCGAGGGCACTGCGATTGACATGATCGAACTTAATATTTCGTGCCCGAACGTCAAACAGGGCGGCGTTGCATTTGGTGTCGACCCGAAAATGGCTGGCGCGGTCACACGTGCGGTTCGCAACAATACAACGAAACCACTGATGGTGAAACTTTCTCCGAACGTTACCGATATCACGGAGATCGCACGTGCCGTAGAAGCGGAGGGCGCTGATGCCGTTTCGCTCATCAACACCTTGCTTGGCATGCGGATTGATATCAACACCCGCCGTCCGATCCTTAAAAACAACGTGGGCGGTATGTCCGGTCCGGCAGTGTTCCCGATCGCACTGCGCATGGTATGGCAGGTCGCAAACGCTGTGAAGATTCCGGTTTCCGGCATGGGCGGCGTTTCCACATGGAAAGACGCTGTTGAAATGATGATGGCAGGTGCGACTACCGTGCAGATCGGTGCGGCACTGTTCCAGAATCCGATGGCGCCGGTCGAAATCATCGAGGGCATGAATGCATGGCTCGATGAGCAGGGCATTCAGAGTGTTTCGGAGATTATCGGAAGTGTGCGTCCATGGTGACGACGCTGTATATCGTGCGCCATGCACAGGCAAAGGGCAATATGGCGCGCACGTTTCAAGGCCAGATCGACAGCGGCATAAGCGAGGCAGGAGCAGTTCAGCTCTCATTGCTCACAAAACGCTTTGAAACGATTCCGGTTGATGTGATTGCAACAAGTCCGCTCGTACGGGCAAAAAAGACGGCGGAAGCGATTTTAGCTGCACAGCCGCACGCAAAGTTTTTGTTGCGTGATGATTTGATGGAGATTAACGCCGGCGGGTTTGAGGGACAAAAGTGGGACGATCTTCCTCGGCTGTTCCCGGAAGAATTTGCTGTGTGGCGGGATGATCTGCCGCATTTTCAGGCACCAAACGGCGAAAGCTGTGCGGAGGTATGTGACCGCATGAAATGTGCTGCACTTGATCTTGTGCAGACATATCAGGGAAAGACGATTGTCCTGGTTTCCCACGGATGTGCAGTAAAAAATCTGCTGTGCGCATTGAGCGGGCTGCCGCTTGCGCGCATCTTTGAGATTCCGTGGGTGGAAAATACATCGGTCAGCAACGTGTGTTTTGATGAATCCATGCAGCCGCAGGTTGTCTGGATGAACGACACACAGCATTTAAACAGCGTTAGCCTTCCCGCTCCGGTTTATTGGGAAGGCAAACAGTGAACATCAGGAGGCGATTTGGATGAAGATTTTGGCGGTTGATTACGGAGAGGCGAGAACCGGTCTTGCAATTTGTGACCGGACGGAATTTCTGGCATCCCCGCTCGGTACGCTGTATGAAAAAGAATTTGCCCAGACGGTGACAAAAATTGTCTATACGATCCGGGAATACGGCGTGGAGGGCGTTGTGGTCGGCCATCCAGTCAACATGGACGGTTCCAGAGGCGAAAAAGCGCAGATCTGCGAACGACTGGCAGATACACTGCGGAAACTGACAGGGCTTCCGGTTGCACTTTGGGATGAGCGTCAGACCACCATGCAGGCGGCAACGTATTTAAACGAAACAAATGTCCGCGGTCAAAAACGCAAAGAAGTGATTGATCAGGTGGCGGCAACCATCATTTTGGAGAGCTATCTGGCATATCGTAAAAATGAAAAAGCCGCAAAAGAAAAAGCGGAATCAGAAGAGAAATAAAATTCGGCATCAAAAAGCACCCGACAGGAGTTCCTGCCGGGTGCTTTTGCGTGTGATTTATTTTTCTTTTAAAAGTGCCTCTTTTGCAATGGCAAGCGCACCCAAAAGACCGGCACGGTTGCCGAGTGCGGCTTTGCAAATCACTGTTTGCTGAAATGTCGGCATTAAGAGTGACGAAAGGCGTGTTTTGATTTCGTCCATGAGCACCGACTCATTGAAGATTCCGCCGCCTAAGATGACGCCTTCCGGATTGAATGCGTGAATCAAAGAGGCAAGTCCCACAACGACCTCATCAATCCAATCGGAAAGGGATTGCTTGATGACCGGCTCACCCAGCCGAGCAAAAATTTCGCGTCCGTTTAAGTCTTCGTCGGTACGCTCTTTGACGAGCGCACAGAGCGCCGTGACCGATGCATATGCTTCATAGCAGCCATAGTTGCCGCAGCCGCATGGTTTGCCGTCGCGGTGGGTTGTAATGTGCCCGAAGTGACCGGCGCTGTCGGTCTGTCCGGATAAAAGCTGTCCGTTTAAAAATGCGGCGCCGCCGATACCGGTTCCATATGTCAAACACAAAAACGAGCGAAAGTCTTTGCCTGCGCCGAATGTTGCTTCTCCGATGGCGGCGGCGTGTACGTCGTTTCGCACCGCAACAGGAACGCCGTATCGATTTTGCAGATGTTCCCCAAGCGGGATGCCGGTGTAGTGCGGGATATTCTCGTTTGCATAGGTGATCGCACCGGTTTTGATGTCGGCAATGCCGGCGGTCGAAATCCCGACTGCATCGAACGGGGAGAGTGTATCGAGAATCGCTTCCGCTTTTTTGACGATGCCTTCGCCGCCGTCTAGTTTGGCGCGGGTCTCCATTTCGCCAAGCGGTGTCACATTGTCAGATGATTCGGCAATGCCGTATTTAATTGCGGTGCCGCCAATGTCCAAAACTGCAATCCGCATGAAACTCACCCTTTCTGCTTTTTAGAGGATGCGCTGTCCGTTGATGATGAGCTCAAACTGAATATTCAAGAATTCAGCAGCTCTGCGGCACAGCGACATACGCCCCAAGAAAATTTCAAAGTAATCCATCACCGGGCACATCGACGTGTCGATGGAAAGCTCGAGCACAACGGCGGATTTGTCCTCGTTAAAATAGGTGTTTGATTCTTCTACAGCGTAGTTGACACGGTCATGGATATCAAACGAGGAAGGGTTATGGTTGCGTACACGAGTGCGGCGCACATCGGTTTTGTCGGCAAGAATCAGTGCTGCGGCAATCGGGTTGACCGGTGCGGCAGTGCTTTCGTCGTGGTTACCGATGGCACTTACCACCATGGCAATCTCGTTTGGTTCCATGCCGAGCTTGTCGAGCAGACGAAACGCCATGACTGCACCGCTCTGTGCGTGGTCGATGCGGTTGACGATGTTGCCGATGTCGTGCATATAGCCGGCAATTTTGGCGAGTTCAGCTTCCCGTTTGGAATAGCCGAGTGTTAAAAGAATCATCTCAGCCGTTTTTGCCGCTTTGGTGACGTGTGCATAAGAGTGCTCCGTGAATCCGAGTGCACGCAGCGAACGGTCTGCCTCGTCGATATAGCAGCGGATGGTTTGATTGTGTTTGATCTCGTTGAATGTAACAATCATTGTGGAAATCTCCTTTTAAGAAAGTGCATGTAAAAACAGGAATAACTCCTGTGCGGTTTCGGGTTTTAGCTTTGCGGCCTGGGCGAGCTGCTCGGGGGTTGCCTCTAAAAGCTCTGCACGGGTGCGGAACCGGCTTAACAGCTGTGCCGCTTTTTTGTCGCCGATGCCTTTGACGCGTGTAAGCGTGATTTCAAGCGATGATTTTGTGTGCACCTGCTTTTGATAGCGGATTGCATAGCGATGCACCTCATCCTGAATCGTTGTAACGAATGAAAATGCCGCCCGGTTTGCCGAGATGGCAATTTCTCCGCCATCCTTTGCGATGGCACGGGTGCGGTGCTTGTTGTCCTTGACCATGCCGAATACCGGAATGTCAAGGCCTGACGCTTGGATGATCGGCAGGATTGCGGCAACGTGCCCTTTGCCGCCGTCGAGCAGAATGAGATCGGGGAGCCGGCCAAAACCCTCGCCGGTGTCTTTTTCCTGCTCATAGTGCGATAGGCGGCGTGTGATGACCTCCTGCATGCTCGCATAGTCGTCCTGTCCTTCGATCTGCCGGATACGGAACTTTTTATACGCCTTTTTGAGCGGGCGGCCGTTCTCAAAAACGACCATGCCGCCGACTTTCGATGATTCGCCGAGGTTTGAAATGTCGTATGCCTCGATATAGACAGGCGGCTTTTTAAGTCCTAAGAGTTTTGCGAGCGCGTCGAGCGCAGCGACCTCCCGTCCGGTGCGGGAAACGTATTTCGAAAGCCGCTCGGACGCGTTGGCAAATGCCATATCGACCATTTTCTTTTGGTCGCCTTTTTGCGGGAATACAAACGTGACTTTTCTGCCGTTTGCCGTTTTTAAGTGCTCAGCGAGCAGTTCGGCATCCTCGAACGGCTCGTCCACCACAATCCGCGGCGGAATGTCGGCAGTCATCATGTAATACTGTGATAAAAACGATTGCCGCACCGTTTCGATATCGTAAACATCGGGGAAGAAGTAGTCCTCTTTGTCGCTTAGCCGGTAGTTGCGGAATTTTAACACAGCAACCGCCGCGTGCGTCTGGTTTTGCGCAAACGCGATGACATCTTGATTTTCTGTGTTGATGAGATACACCTTCTGCGTGTCGGCAATGCGGCGGATTGCCTGAATGCGGTCACGCAGCTTGGCGGCACGTTCAAAGTCGAGTGCTTCCGCCGCTTCTTCCATCTGGCGGGTGAGCCGTTCCAGCAGACTGCCGCCGCCTTTTTTGATATAGGCGAGCGCTTCTTTGAATGTCTGTGCATATTCCTCTTCGGAAATCCTGCCGCGGCACACACCCATACATTGTTTGATGTGATAGTTTAAACACGGACGTGCTTTTTTGAAATCCTCGGGGAATTTCCGATTGCAGGTGGGGAGTCCGAAGATTTTGTTTACTTCATCGACTGTCTGTGTCACGGAAAATGAACTCGTGTAAGGGCCTAAATAGTCGGCATCATCGTCAGTCATCTGCTTTTGCGCAGAGATTTTCGGAAAACTGCCGCGTTCGACACGAATATAGTGATATCCCTTGTCGTCTTTTAAGAGAATATTGTATTTTGGATTGTTCTGTTTGATTAAACTGCATTCTAAAACCAGTGCTTCAAACTCACTGCCGACGACGATATAGTCAAAATCGGCGACTTGTTCGACCATGCGGCGCACTTTTTCCGTGTGGCTTGGATTGTTCGGCTGAAAATACTGGCTCACACGGTTTTTTAAGTTTTTTGCTTTGCCGATATAAATGATCTCGCCGCGGCTGTTTTTCATCAGATACACGCCGGGATCATGGGTGAGATTGAGCGCCTTTTTGCGCAGTTTTTCGAGCAGTTGATTCATGAAAAGTCCCCTTGCTGTTCGTTCTGTTTCGCTATCATGGCGGCAGAGCCGGAATGATATTTGCCTGTTGTTCGCTTGACTAAAGGGCGAAGAAAAACGGCAGTAAAACGTGATATATAATAACTGCTATACCGTTATTATATATCATATCAAACGAACAGGGCAAGTGGATTTTTCGGATTTGTTTGACAGAACAAGTACGAGCAGGTACAATAAAAAAGCAAATAAAACGACGGAGGAACGAAATGGAAACACCCATTTATGACTTTTTAAAGCAATACAGCGAAAGCGGTACGGTGCGGTTTCACATGCCCGGACATAAAGGACGCTGTCCGCATCCGGCATTGTCTGCGATTTCTGCGTATGACTTGACCGAAATCGAAGGCGCGGATTCGTTGTTTGAAGCGGACGGTATCATCGAACAGGCGGAGCGGAATGCGTCCGCGCTGTTTCACACACAGGAAACAATGTTTTTGACCGGCGGCTCAACCCTTGGCATTCAGACAATGCTTTCGAGTGTCCTGCATCCGGGTGATACGGTGATTGCTGCACGCAACGCGCACCGGGCGTTTATCAATACATGCGCACTCTTAGATTTATCTGTCTGCTGGGTGCTTCCAAACAGCCGCGATGCGTTCGGTGTGAGCGGAGCAATCTCGCCCGAATCACTCGAGGAAGCGTTTGTGCAGTGTCCGGATGCAAAGGCGGTGTATGTCACATCCCCCGACTATATGGGATGGATGAGCGATATCGAAGCACTGTCTGCGGTGTGCCGCCGTCATGGCGTGCCGTTGCTTGTCGACAATGCACACGGCGCACATCTCGCGTTCGGCACAAAGAACCGCCACCCGATTGCACTCGGTGCGTCGATGTGCTGTGATTCAGCGCACAAAACACTGCCGGTATTCACAGGCGGTGCGTATGTGCACACAGCGCCGGGCTTTTTTGTGACGAAGCAGGAAATGCGCAAAAATGCGTCGCTGTTCGGCTCGACCAGTCCGTCGTATCTCATCATGATGTCGCTTGACTTGTGCAATGATTATCTTGCAACCTGCGCAAACGCCGATTTTGCCGCACTCGAGAAAAAAGTGCGCAGTGTCCGTGAGGCGTGTGCAGAGGCGGGCTTTTTGCCGCAGGAGGGCATCTGCGACGATACCAAGATCACACTCGATGCGTCGCATGTCGGCATGAGCGGCGGGGAGCTGGCAGACCATTTCCGCAGTCATGGTATCGAGTGCGAGTATGCAGGGGAGCGGCACGTTGTGTTCATGGTTTCGCCGCAGAATGCCGATTCTGATTTTGAACGCTTTCTTTCTGCGGTGCGTGCGGTGCAGAAACGTCCGGTATACACAGCAGATCCGGTTTCTTTTGCCCTTCCTGCGGCTGTGATGGCACCGCGCACGGCGATGTTTTCGAAAAAAGAATGCGTGCCGATTGAAGCGGCAGTCGGACGAATTGCCGCCGAAACGCGCATCAGCTGTCCGCCGGGCGTGCCGGTGATCGTTGCCGGCGAAAAAATTGATGATACTACACAAAAAATTTTAAAAAACAGTGGCGTTTCTTCAATCAATGTGGTAAAATAGAGGTACAAAAACGGAAAACCGCATACAATAAAAAATCGGAGTTCCGTTTGATTTGTGACAACAGGGAGGTCATCCACTATGAAACTGATTTATGCGATTGTAAGCAACGATGATAGCTCGGCCGTTTCTTCGGCTTTAACAAAGGTTGGTTTTTTTGCAACCAAACTTTCGTCCACCGGCGGATTTTTGATGGCAGGCAACACCACATTCATGATCTGTACAGAGGATGAAAAAGTGGACGAAGCCATTTCGATCATTGCACAGAAGAGTAAAAAACGCACACAGATGGTTCCTTCTCCGGCAGCATACGGCATGGGCGGTTATACGCCGTATCCGGTTGAAGTCACTGTTGGCGGCGCAACCATCTTTGTGACAAACGTTGAGCGGTTCGAGAAGATCTGACCGTGACAGCAAACGTTCCAGTAGGAAATCAGACATTGTATCAAATGCTCACTGCCGCAGTAAGCAGTGAGCATTTGTGTCATGCGTGCCTGTTTTTTGGCGAGGAGGGCATCGGAAAACGGACAGCCGCCCGTTTTCTGGCTTCTGCCGTTTTGTGCCATCGCCAAGGGGAAAAGCCGTGCGGCGAATGCGCTTCGTGCGTGAAATTTGCGCATCAAAATCACCCCGATTTTTATGAATATACAGGTAAACGCGGCAAAAATGCCATCGGCGTGGATGAAATCCGCCGGATTCGGCAGGATGCGTATACGATCCCAAACGATGGCGCATATAAAGTGTATCTCATTCCTTATGCAGAGGAGATGTCACCTGCGGCGGCAAACGCACTGTTAAAAGTGCTCGAGGAACCGCCTGCACACGCCGTCTTTCTGCTGACCGCCAACCATTATGACCGCGTGATGGAAACGATCCGTTCGCGCTGTGTGAAATATCCGGTACTGCCGCTTTCGGATGCACAGGTGGAAACGATTCTTGCAGAGCGGTTTCCCGATGCGGCGAGCGAAGCCGTGCAAAAAGCAGCGTCGCTTTCGGGCGGGAATCCGGGCGCGGCGATTCGTGCAATGGAGGAAACTGAGGAAGGCGTGCCGCTTGTTCAGTCGGTGTCCGATGCGCTGGCGTCGGGCGATGAGTATGCGATGCTTTGTGCATGTACCAAAGCGTCAGCCTCTAATCAGACGATGCGCGCAGTACTGGCGGGACTCTTGCACACATTGCGCGGTGCACTCTCGGCAAAAACGAAACAGGAGCCGCATGTGCTGGCGTCGCGGATGACCATGCACGGACTGACAGCGTGTATTGCAGTCACAGAGGAATCGATTGCCGCACTCGACGGCAATGTGAACGGCGGACTGCTTGCAATGGAACTGACCGCACGTTTGATGAGTGCCAGACGGCTTGTATAAAAAATCTTGCTTCCGACGGGGCACGGTTTTTGTTTTCTTAGAGTGAGTTTCCCGTCGGAGAAAAGGCAGAGAAAATTTATATGGCAGAAGTAATCGGTGTACGATTTAAAAATGTTGGAAAAGTCTATTATTTTGATCCGGTGGGGCTTTCGTTTTCGGTCGGTCAGCGTGTGATCGTCGAAACGGCACGCGGCGTTGAATGCGGACAGGTAGTATTAAAAAACCGCGAAGTGGACGATGAATCGCTTGTTTCGCCATTAAAACCGGTGATGCGGCTTGCGACGGAGGAAGACTTGGCGGTTGTCGAGCAAAATCACGAAAAGGAAAAGCAGGCATTTGCCATTTGCCAGGAGAAAATCGAAAAGCACAAGCTTGTCATGAAGCTTGTCGATGTGGAATACACGTTTGACAACAACAAAATCCTGTTTTATTTTACAGCCGACGGCCGCGTCGATTTCCGCGAGCTCGTCAAAGATCTGGCATCGGTGTTCCGCACGCGGATTGAACTGCGTCAGATCGGCGTGCGCGATGAATCGAAAATGCTCGGCGGACTGGGTGTGTGCGGACGGCCGTTTTGCTGCTCGTCGTATCTCGGTGAATTTCAGCCGGTATCGATTAAAATGGCAAAAGAGCAGGGGCTCTCGCTCAATCCGACCAAAATCAGCGGTACCTGCGGACGGCTCATGTGCTGCTTAAAATATGAACAGGAAGCGTATGAGGATCTGTTGAAAATCACGCCGAAAGTTGGTGCTGTGGTCAAAACCCCGGATGGAAAAGGTACCGTAGCGGATGTGAATCTCTTAACCGGTATGCTCAGCGTCCGCATGGAAGCTGACCCGGACGGCGTGCTTCACAGCTTCCACAGAAGCGTTGTGAATGTGTTAAAAGACGGCCGCATTCGGGTGGATCGCAGTGAAATCGCGGCGCTTTCGGACCTTGAAGATAAATAAAAGCAAATCTGCAATCATTCTTGACATATTCACGGGTGATGTGGTAATATAATAGCAGTTTAACGACAGTTTAAACGAGTGTATATGTTAAGGAGGCGTACTGTAATGGCTTATAAAATCAGTGATGCTTGCATCAGCTGCGGCGCTTGCGAGGCAGAATGCCCGGTTTCCGCTATCGCTGCTGGCGAAGGCAAATATGAGATCGACGAGGCTACCTGCATCGAGTGCGGTGCTTGCGCTGGCGTATGTCCGGTAGGAGCTCCGGAGGCTGAGTAATTTCAGAACAAAAAAATAAAAGCACCGCAAGGGTGCTTTTATTTTTTTATGTGGAAAGCTTAATGTTCTGCACTTAAAAAGGCTTTCATGCTGCCGCGTGTGAAATGGCATGCGGCCTCTTTCACGAACCGGTCAAAATCGACGTTTGAGTCATCGTTCGCAGAATCAGAAATGACGCGTACCACAGCGCACGGAACGTCAAATTCATAACAGACTTGTGCGACTGCCGCACCTTCCATCTCCACGCAGGCGAGTGAATCGACATGGTTGTAGAGCCATTCGTTTTTGGCGTTATCGCAGATAAACTGATCGCCCGAAGCAATCGTTCCTGTGTGAACAGACGGGGATTTGATACCGAATTCGTCCAGGTAGCGCGCAGGAATATCGCCATGCAGATCGGTTTTGATGTAGTTTTCCACTGCTTTAACGAGTGCATCGTTTAACGATTTATCGGCTTCAAAATATTTGATGCCTAACAGCGGAATTTCAAAAATCCGCTCCGGAACGCCGCAGTCAAAATCGTGCTGTACCAATCGGTCGCCGATCACGACATCGCCTACATGGAGGCCCGGGGCAACGCCGCCGGCCACACCGCAGAAAATCACACAGTCGGGGTGAAACCGATCAATGAGCGTTGTTGCGGTAGAAGCGGATGCCACTTTTCCAATGCGGGATTGTACGAGTATGACATCTTTTCCGTACAGTTTGCCCTCGTGGAACGTGCGGTGTGCAATTTCAGTCACGGTGCAGTCAGTTAAATCGGGAAGAAGCAGGCGGATCTCTTCTTCCATTGCGCAAATGATTCCGTATTTCATTGTGTCTGGTTCTCCTTTTGCCGGATATTGTGATTACAAATTGTTGAAATTATTATAGTATAGCCAGTAATGAAAGTCAACGAAAGAAACGAGGCGAGCAAACAATGACCCATTTGGGAAATGATTGGGATGCGCTGCTCAAGGAGGAAACCGAGCAGCCTTATATGGAAGAACTCCGCTGTTTTTTGCGGGAGGAATATCAAAACGGCCCGGTGTATCCGCCCAAGCGCGATATGTTCCGTGCGCTCTCGCTGACACCGTATCATGCAGTGAAGGTGGTCATTATCGGTCAGGACCCGTATCATGGTCCGGGACAGGCAATGGGAATGAGCTTTTCGGTACGAGAGGGTATTCCGCTGCCGCCGTCGCTTAAGAATATTTATCAGGAGATCGAGACAACGACGGGCAGAAAACAGCCGCAAAGCGGCGATCTGACACGTTGGGCAGTGCAGGGCGTACTGCTTTTGAATGCAGTGCTCACGGTCCGCGGCGGATGTGCGGCGAGTCACCGCGGACATGGCTGGGAGCGATTTACCGATCGTATTATTTCCCTTCTTAACAACAGAGAGGAGCCAATTGTGTTCCTGCTTTGGGGTGCAGATGCCAGAAAGAAAAAGCTGCTGATTACAAATCCACGCCACACCGTGCTGGAGGCGGCACATCCGAGTCCGCTTTCTGCATATCATGGATTTTTTGGCTGCAATCATTTTAACCGTGCAAATGAAATCTTAACACAAAACGGACAGACACCGATTGAATGGTGAAAGGAGACAATCAGATGAAACGACAGGATTATATTCATTGGGATGCCTATTTTATGGGTGTTGCACTGCTTTCCGCACAGCGGAGCAAAGACGCAAACACACAGGTCGGCGCATGTATCGTCAGCCCGGAGAACAAGATTCTCTCCGTCGGCTATAACGGAATGCCGACGGGCTGTGATGATGACTTGATGCCGTGGGGACGTGAAGGCAGTGCCCTTGACACCAAATATTTGTTTGTATGTCATGCAGAGCTGAATGCGATTTTGAATACACCTGCCGGAAAGCTGACCGGTGCACGTGTGTATGTGACGCTGTTTCCGTGCAGTGAATGCGCAAAAGCGATCATTCAGAGCGGCATTAAAGAAGTCATCTACTTAAGCGACAAGTATGCCGATACCGATTCGACTCGTGCATCGAAAAAGATGTTCGATATGACAGGTGTTTCGTACCGTCCATATGAAGTGACCGGCACAGAACTGACATTATCGCTGTAATAACATAAAACACCGGAGGATCGATAAATCCTCCGGTGTTTTTGTGTCTGTTGTTATTCCGCTTTGACCACATCGGTGAACAGCATATGGTAGCGCGGCGGAATCTTGCGGTTTAGATGGTATTTTCCGCAGTACCACTGCTTGAATGTAATCGTTTTGCTCACTTCTTCCAAAAAGGTGTGCAGATGATCTAAATGATCTGCGTCCTCGAGGTCGACAAACCGCTGCAAACGAACCGGTGCATCGTGCGTGACGATGAAATCCACCTTGTCGTCATGTTCTGCGAGCAGATGGCTCGCACGTTCAATTTCCTCTGCAGAGGGGAGCAGGTAGTCCTCGTTTTTTCGGCTGGCGTTTTCGTCAGCGGAAACACCGCCGCCGAACGCGAAAATCGTTTTTTCTTCGATCGTATAAATGCCGCCGCGGCGAAGAAGATAAAGAGAACCGGATAAATTGCGGGCGCGGTCGCCTGCAAAATCGGTTTCTGGATAGGAGAGCAGCAGCTCGTGGTTTTCATGGCTGCCGTCTACAAACAATATCTGATACGGCAGTTTTCCGATCTTTTTAAGCATGGCTTCTTCTTTTTTTGAGCCTTCCCACAAAAAACCGAAGTCGCCGCATATGATTAAGGTATCTCCTTTTTTGATGTGTGCTTTTTTCACATCGTGAAACCGTGAAAAATCCCCGTGCATGTCACCGGTGATATAAATCAAGACAATCATCCTCCAAACAAAAGACGAAACGGAAAGTTCATATTTTTTATCGACCCGTATGCTTTTCATTTCGCATAAAATCTGGTATACTGTAGCTACGGATGAAACGGGCATCCGTTTCCATTTATTATGATACACGTTTTGTGAGGTTTCGTCTACATGAAATTCGTAAAAAAATTTTTTGCTTTTCTTTTATGTGTATGTATGCTGTTTGTTTCGTCGGTACAGCCGGCGGCAGCAGCTTCTTATAAAATCAATTTTTCGTTAAACAGCGAGGCGGTTTATTTTGTCAATCTCGACACGCAGACTGTGATGTATGAGCAAAATGCAAACGCACAGTTTTCACCGGGTGCATTGGTTGACATTATGACCGCGATTGTGACGCTTGAATATTGTGAGTCCAATGGGATTTCGCTTGAAACAACGGTGACGGCGCCGGGCTATATTTACGATGAATTTGACGGACTTGGGGTAACCACCGCCGATGTGCGCCGTGGAGAAGAAGTCCGGATCATTGACCTGCTCTATGGTTTGATGCTGCAGTCTGCCTGTGAAGCGGCGAGCATTCTTGCGGATTATATCGGCAACGGACAGATTTCAACGTTCGTGGGGATGATGAATGCAAAGGCGAAGGAAATCGGAACGACAAACACGTATTTTACAAATCCGCACGGTTTGACCGATCCCAAACAGGTTACGACGGTATATGATATGGCACTGATTACGCAGTATGCACTAAAAAACGAGCAGTTTACTCAGATTGCAACGACAGTCAGTTATCAGATGCCTGCGACAAACATTCACAGTGAACCGCGTTATGTCATCCATAGCAACTACATGTTAAGTGCTGTACGCGGCGGCGAGTATTATTATAAACCGGCGAAAGGCATCAAAACGGGCGCGCTTGCCGACGGCAGCCGCAGCCTGGTTTCGATGGCGGAAAGCAATGGCTATCGGTATTTGCTTGTGACCATTTCCGCGCCTGACCGAAATGCAAGTTTTGCCGATGCGATGCGGTTGTACCAGTGGGCTTTTTCGTCGTTTTCGCTTGAAACGGTTGTGAAAGCCGGTGAAACAGTCGATGAAATTCCGGTCACGCTCTCAAGCAAGCAGGACTATGTTCAGCTCATTGCAAAAGAGGATGTCATGGCGATTTTGCCAAAGGGAACCGACGCGTCTGCGCTCAAAAAGGTCATCAAGCTTGTGGACGATGCGCGTGCGCCGATTGAAAAAGGCGATTTGCTCGGCCGAATGGAATTAAAGCTTGCAGACGATGTGGTGGCGAGTGTGGATCTGGTGGCATCGGAAACGGTGTCCCGAAATATTTTTCTGTATATGGGCGATGTGCTCTGGCGATTTTTCACACAGCCGGTGATTTTGGTGCTTTGCGTTTTACTCGGCCTTTTGCTGGTGGTTTTGTTTTCGTGGGTTGCACAGATGCGGAAAAACCGCCGCAGACGTGCAGAGCGTGTTCGAAAATTCGGAAAATGATAAAAAAGCAGCATCTTTGATGCTGCTTTTTTGTTTAAACGACAGCGTGTTAAAAAAATATACTAAAAAATGACCGAAAAAAGTTGATATTTCGCGGCACAAAGTTTGCTACAATCATGTTATACAATCACTGTTATGCCGAGGCATAACAGAAAGGAGAGAAGTATATGTCAATGAAGTATGCCATTGTATACAGCAGCCGCACGGGAAATACACGTCTGCTGGCAGACGAGATTCATGCACTGCTTGCAGGGCAGGATGTGGTTTACTTTGGAGAACCCAGCGAGAAAGCACTGGATGCACAATATATTTATGTGGGCTTCTGGACAGACAAAGGAACATGCGACGAGAATATTGCCGCTTTTTTAAAGCAGATCACAACACAGAAGATCTTTTTGTTCGGTACAGCCGGATTCGGCGGAGCGGAAGACTATTTTGCACAGATTATATCGCGCGTTGCAGAACAAATCAATCCGTCTGCACAGGTGGTGGGAACATATATGTGCCAGGGAAAAATGCCGGAAAGTGTTCGCCGCAGGTACGAAGCAATGCCGGAAAGTCCACAAAAGCAAACGTTTCTTCGTAATTTTGACGAGGCGCTTTCCCATCCGAATGAAGCGGATTTAAACCGCTGTCGGAATGCGGTGCTGTCGGTTCGTCCTGTATAAAACAAAAAACAGGTGCATGTTTTTTCATGCACCTGTTTTTTTATCGTACACTTCCTTAGCGAACCAGCAAAAAGTATCCGAGCACCAACAGTCCGAGCACAATACGGTAATATCCAAAGACTGTGAAGTCGTGCTTTTTGATATAACGCATCAGGAACTTGATGGCGATGACGGATACAATGAATGCAACAGCCATGCCTAAAAGCAGGATGATGATTTCCTGTGCGCCCATGCCAAAGCCGGTTTCCATAAAGAATTTTAAGAGCTTTAAGCCGCTTGCACCGAGCATTGCAGGGATCGCCAGGAAGAAGGTGTATTCTGCTGCAACACTTCTCGAAGTGCCGATCAAGATGGCGCCGACAATCGTTGCACCCGAACGGGAAGTACCCGGGATGAGTGCGAGCATCTGGAATACGCCGATCAGCAGTGCTGTTTTGTAATTTAACTGGTCGAGCGTTTGAATCGCCGGTTTTCGGGAACGGTTATACCGTTCAATGACGATGAACAAAATGCCGTACAAAATGAGTGTTACAGCAACTGTCTGGTAGTTATAAAACATGGAGTCCAGCCAGTCATCAAGCAGCAGACCGATGATTGCCGCCGGAATGCTTCCCACAAGAACCTTTCCCCAAAGTGACCAGGTTTCACGGCGTTTTTGTGGTGTTTTCTTTTTCGAAAACGGATTTAATTTGTTGAAATACAGCCACACAACCGCTAAAATTGCACCGAGCTGAATGACAACCATAAACATCTCTTTGAACGCGTCTGAGACGTTCAGCTTGATAAATTCATCAAATAGTATCATGTGTCCGGTACTGCTGATCGGGAGCCATTCGGTGATGCCTTCGACAATGCCGAGCAAAACGGTTTTTAATAACTCGAGCAGAAACATTGGCAGTCCTCCTTAAAAATATCTGAAAAAATTCCGCTTAACTGCGCTTGATTGATTATACCATAAATCAAAAAAAATATCACCCGTTTTCTTTCGTTATTTTTTCCAAACCGGACACATGATCGCACGTCTTGCTTTTTAAAAAAAAATCCTGTATGATGAAAACAAGTAAAGAAGAAGGAGTGTATGGATATGTATTATAAGCAATACGGCAACACAGACATGAAAGTGTCGGCAGTGGGTCTTGGTACCATGCGGTATGACGATGCATTGATTTCGGCAGGACGCCTTTCTGAATGTGCAGAAGTGCCGCTGTACGCATTTGAAAAAGGTATCAACTATTTTGATACCGCACCGTTTTACTGTCAGGATAAAAGTGAGGAAATTACCGGTATGGCGCTTTCTCAGCTTCCGCGTGACAAATATTATCTGTCGAGCAAGACAAACTTCAACGCAATGCGTGCAATCGATAAAAACATTACGCGTGATACGTTCCGCCGCCGTCTGGAACTGTCGCTTTCCAGACTGAAAACCGATCATCTCGATTTTTATCATCTGTGGTGTGTGCTGAATCTTGATGCATATGAGGAGCAGTGCAATGCATTGTATCCGTTCTTTGAAGAGGCAAAACGCGAGGGACTGATTAAAAACATCGTCTTTTCTGCGCATTTGCAGGGTGCAGACATCGAAACCGTTGTCGAAACAGGAAAATTCAAAGGCATGCTCATCGGTTACAATGCGCTCAATTATCGGTTCCGTCAGAGCGGCATTGAAGCGGCACACCAAAACGGTATGGGTGTTGTTGTCATGAATCCGCTGGGCGGGGGACTCATTCCGCAGAACCCGAATACATTCTCCTATTTGACAGAGGGAACCGATCTGACTGTTGCGCAGGCGGCACTTCGGTTTGTGGCATCACATAAGGAAATCACCATCACATTGGCAGGATGTACGACAAAAGCACATGTTGATGACGCAGTCAAAGCAGTCGAAGGCCTTGAAGAGCGCCCGGCAAGAGAGATTGTCAAACTGTATGAAGGAAAAGGCATGGGACTCAATAATCTGTGCACCAGCTGCGGTTACTGCAATCACTGTCCGAAAGGTATCGAGATTCCGAAATTTATGGATTCTTACAATCAAAAGCTGCTGAGCGGAAACGAAGATGAAATTGCAGCACGTCTGTCGGGTCACTGGGGTGTCCCGATCGAGCAGGCAGGTCAGTGTGTGGCATGTGGCAAATGTGAAACCCTTTGCACGCAGCATCTGCCGATTATCGAGCGTTTGCGCGAAATTGCATCTATCGCATCAAAATAAAAGGAGTATTCTATGAATCAAAATGTAAAACGTATGGTATATGGCGGACTTCTCATTGCAATCGGTGTGATTCTGCCGCAAGCTTTTCATATTTTCGGACAGTCGGCAGGGCAGACATTTTTGCCGATGCATATTCCGGTGATTCTCGCAGGTATGCTGATCGGTCCGCTGTGGGGTGCCGGTGTGGCAGTCATCGTGCCGCTGTTAAGCTCGATGATCACAGGAATGCCGCCGGTCCCGATGCTTTACTTTATGGTCATTGAACTGCTCGTCTATGCAGTGGTGTCCGGCCTGTTGGCAAAACGGAATACAAATACTTACTTAAATCTTGCGATCACGATTTTGTGCGGACGTGCAGTGTACGGACTGTCGCTTGTGGTTGCTGTGCAGATTCTTTCGTTTGCACCGCCGTTTGCGAATATGACCGCGTTTTTGACCGGATTGGCGACAGGACTGCCGGGCGTTGTCCTGCAGTTTGTGGCAATTCCGCTTGTGATGATGGCGCTGAAAAAAGGAGGCCTTGTCCTTGTCAACGCGAAATGAAGTCGTGACACGGCTGTACGCAAACGATCTGCGCTGTGTGGCACAGACAAAAGCGGGCCTTTATGAATCGACATTGTTCGGCATTAAGCCGCTGATGATCAAACTGCGGGAGGATCGTTCGTTTTTTGAAGGAGCGGTTGTCGCGGACCGGGTGATCGGAAAAGCGGCGGCGATGCTGCTTGCTGCCAGCGGTGTGCAGGAGGTGTTCGGTGCTGTGATGAGCGAGTCGGCAGAACAGTTTTTAAAACAAGCCGGCATTTCCTACGGATACTGTGAAAAAGTGCCGTATATCAAAAACCGCACCGGCGACGGTATGTGCCCGATGGAAGAAACGGTGCAGTCACTCACCGATGCACAGGAAGCATTTGATGCATTGGAACAAACGATTGCACGTCTGATGGCAAACCGATAACAAAGAAAAAGCATCTGCGATGGTTCGCAGGTGCTTTTTTGTGCGGGGATGTAACGAATTTGTAACTTCTGTTCATAAAATTTTGTTTGTGTTTTAAATTGGGATATATTATAATAAGGGATATGAAAAGCAGAGGCAGGTTCTTTGCGTATGGGTGGAGGTGTGCGATGAAAGGCACTGTGCAAAGGCGCGTTGTCCGTCCGAAACGACCAAGTTATGCACCGTTTTTAATTTTGCTTGGATCGATTGTGGCGCTCATTGCAGTTTTGGCATCATTTTTTTTGGCATTTTTATTCTCTGACCTTTCAAGACCGAACGTGAACACGTTTGCGCTGGAGGTCGACACCATGTTTCAAAAAGCAAAAGATTTTCCGGTGCTTGGCGACAGTGCAGCCGTTGCGGTTGCGTTTTCGCAGACGACAGGAAATGAACAATATGAAACGAAACGTGTGAAAGTTGAAACGCTCGTTCCAAAATCACCGGCAGCGTCCGATTCGTATTTTGAAAATGCGATTTTTATCGGTGACTCGATCTCTGTGGGTCTGCGTGCATATGGTGTACTGCCGACGCAGAACGTATTGGCGGAACAAAGTGTCAATATTCTTAATTTGTTAAACGGTGATCCTGTTTACCGAACAACCGGCAGTGAAAAGAAACCGGTGCTCCAGGCGATTGACGAGCGAATTCCGAATCCCGACAAAATCTATATTTTGATCGGTGCAAACGGTATTCCCGGACTTTCCAATGAAGCACACATCAAATATTACAGCCAATTTATCGATCAGCTTAAGCAAAAATATCCGGATGCAATGATTTTTGTTGAATCGGTGACGCCGATTACAGCAACATCGAAATATATCCGCGACAGCTTTACCACTGAGAAAATCAACGATTTTAACGATAAACTCTATGCGATGGCACAGGAAAAAGGCTTGTATTATTTGAATGTGCAGGAAGTGCTCATGGATGATACAGGTCATTTGATTGCTGATTATGATGCAGGCGACGGCATGCACTTAAAAAGCAACGGACACAAGGCGATGTATGAGTATTATCTGACCCATACGGTGGGGCCGGATGGATATACCGACAAAATTGTTGAATAACACAAAAACAAAGGAGTATGAAAAATGAGAAAGTTTTTAGCAGGAATGATGTGTTTGGTACTGCTGCTCGCATCAGCAGCTTGTTCGTCGAACACTGAAGCAAAAAATCCGAATCTTTCGGATGTCATCGGGGAAATCCGCGCGGCGGTTGAGTTCCCGGAAATGGCAGAGATTAAAGTTGCAGATCTGCCGATGTACGGATATGATCTTGCACCGGAAGATGTTGCAGAAATGCAGTTTATCACAGCAGGCAGCGGCTTTACTGCCGATGAAGTTGTACTGATTAAATTAAACGACGAATCAAAAGCAGAAGAAGTCAAAAAAATGGCTGAAACACGCCGTGACGGTATTGCAGAAACGGCACAGAACTACACCCCGGACGAAATGGAAAAACTGACTACAGCAGTCGTGGGTGTCAAAGGTCCGTATGTGTATTACGCTGCAACAAATGACAACGCAAAAGCAAAAGAGATTTTAACGAACGCTTTTTAAAAAATCTCTGGAAAGGCGGACATCATGGTAGTTGAATCGCTTGCCATTCTATTGATCCTGTTTATCATCGAGGTGGTGTTTCTGCGCGCAAAACGAAAAGAGCATGCCGTGCAGATTGCACCGCTGATGATTTTGCCCGCAGGACATTTTCTGACAAACTTAATTCCGGATTTGATTCGTTTCCCGCTGACTGCAACGGCAAAAACGGGAATTGATGTGCTGTGTCTGGCAATCGCAGTTTCACTGCTCGGCATTTTTTCGGTCCGGTTTGCGCGCGTACGCACAAGAGCGGCATATCTGCTGACTTGCGGCGGTTTTACAGTGATTTTAGGGCTTATTTTTATTTATAACAATTATGCAGCATGATGCTTTGCTGCAAAGACGCAAAACAGCACAGAACTCTGTGCTGTTTCCTTGTATCTGCTTTAAAAAGGGAGACATGAGAGATGAAAAAAACAAAACGCTTGGTATTGGGAATTGCTGCGGTGATCGTTTTGCTGCTGGCATATATTTTCTTTGCTGCGCCGAATTTGAATCCTCTGTATGCAGAGGGTGCCATGTTTTGGCTGGTGCTTCTGACAGCGGCTGTGGTCGGTGTTGCTGTGCTCAAGTTTAAAAATCCGATTGCGGAAGTGAAAGACGGAAAAGGTGTTTCGTTTGATTTTGATGGATTTCCGCTCAAATGGGTGGTTGGGATTTTAGCCGTTTTGTGGGGTGTCTATATCCTGGTGTATTTGATCTTTAATCCGCTGTTTTTCTGGGGAAGCTATCGTGACCAGATGAAAGAACCGGAGGTCAAAGAGTTTACCTCCGAGATTCAAACGGTGGATTTAAACCAGATTCCTGTTGTGGATAGAGAGCTTGCACAGACGCTTGCGGACAAAAAACTTGGTGAAAAACCATCACTTGGCAGCCAGGTCGTTTTGGGTGAGCCGACCATTCAAACAGTCGACGGAAAGCTTGTCTGGGTTGTGCCGCTGCATCACTCGGGATTTTTTAAATGGCTTGCAAACATGGACGGTGCGGCAGGATACATTGTTGTGTCTGCAACCGATATGAAAGACGTGCAGTATGTTGACAGCTATAAAATTAAAATTCAGCCGGATTCGTATTTCATGGACGATCTGATGCGTACCGCACGGTTTAAAGGCGGATTGTTTGATGGTATTACCGACTATTCGTTTGAACTCGATGATACGGGCCGTCCGTATTGGGTTGTCACCACATACAAAAACACCTGTGGCTTTTCACTGCCGGAAGCAGACGGTGTGCTGCTTGTAGATGCACAGACTGGTGAAACGAAAAAATACAGCGTGGATGAAGTGCCGGAGTGGATTGACCGTGTTCAGCCCGAGAATTTTATCATCGAACAGATCAACAACAAAGGCCAGTATGTCCACGGCATTTTCAATTTCTCCAATAAAGACAAATATCAGGCATCTGAAGGTTCGGCAATCATTTATAATGAAGGAAACTGTTATCTGGTCACCGGTATCACGAGTGTCGGTGTAGACGAAAGCACAACCGGTTTTATGATGGTGAATATGGTGACAAAAGAGCCGGTGCTTTACCGCATCGGTGGTGCAACCGAGGCGGCCGCAATGAAATCGGCAGAAGGTAAAGTGCAGGATCTCGGATACGATGCAAGCTTCCCGATTATTATGAATGCCGACGGTCATCCGACGTATTTCATGACGCTCAAAGACAGTGCACGGCTTGTGAAAAAATATACCTTTGTCAGCGTGACGGACTATATGACCGTCGGCATTGGTGATACGATGACACAAGCATACGAGGATTATAAAAAGGTGATGGCGAATACACAGGATACACCGCTCGCCGGCGAAGAGGAAACACCGGCAGAGGAGAAAACCGTTACCGGCACCGTTTCCCGCATCAATTTTACCGTTCGGGACGGAAAAACCGTTTATTATCTGACGCTCAAAGAAACCGGTGCGCAGATGTATATGGCGCCGATTGATGTTTCGGATGCGCTGGCACTCACACAAAGCGGCGATTCGGTTTCGCTGACCTATCTCGTTTCCGAGGGACAGCAGGCCGCGGAAGTGGTGTCGTTTGAAAACAGTACGATGACATCCGCATCGTAAAAAGCGGCAGATTCGTATTGAATGAAAAGATAAAAAACCGGCAGAGCATCGCTCTGCCGGTTTTTGCTTTGTCATGTACATGTGTGCGCAATCCCTCAGAAAAAAACACAAAAGTCCAGTAAAGAAACCGATTGTCTCTATCTTTTCAGCGAAAAATCAGATATACTTGAAACACAGTGGGGAATCAATGTTCGGATGAATGGTGATGCATGAACTGCCTGCGGAATTCTTTTGGGGTGCGGCCGGTTTGACGGCGGAACACCCGATAAAAGTAATTGACATCGCGAAATCCGATTTCGCGGCAAATTTCCGGTATCGAAAGTTCGGTGTCGCACAGAAGTTTTTGCGCCTGCTGCATGCGCATGCGAGAAATTTGTTCGGAAACACCGCAGCCGTACAGTTCATATGAAAGATGATACAATGCACTGCGGCTGAGCGAGAGGACGCGGCACAGCCGTTCGCAGGACAGGTCTTCAGACAGATGCTCCGATAAAAAGCGCGTCAGCTTGATGCGGTGGTTGTCCGGTGCCAAGCGGGCGATTCGCTCGTGATACAGCGCTTTTGCGGCAAGCGCTAATAAATCCGCCGAGGCGGAAAACATTTGCTGTGTTGTATGGGGAAGCGCGTAATATGCGTGTTTCAATGCTGTGGATTCAATCTGATAGGAGGCACAGCACGCTTGTACCTGCTGCCAGGTATCTTCTTTGGCAATGTGCGCAAGGAGTAGATAACCGATCACGACACCTTCCACTTCGATGGGTGTAATCATTTCAAGAAGTCCCGCATGGCAGGTGTAAATGAGTGTTTCCGAGGCGGATTGTGCCGCCTGGCAAGCGTTTTGGTCACAGCGCTGACAGTTGTTTTCACCGTTTGGCGTGCTGCGGATCAGCTGGCAAAACGCGGGCAGATCATTCGGGTAGGATAAGATATCGACACCGGAAGCATCGAATACAACGGCGCGCAGTCCGGTCAGCGTGTGAAAATCGCGCAGAAGAACCAGCAGTTCGGATTCATCGAATACGGCCTGCAAAAAAACACCCCCATGATGTAACATCAATTATCTGTATTATAATCGAAAAACAAAAACGATGCAACGATTTCACGAGAGCGGAGGAATGAACAATGAAAGCAAAAACACTCGATCTTTTGAGTACATCTCTGGGGATTGAACTGGGTTCCACACGAATCAAAGCGGTGCTGATTGACAGTGCGCACAACGTGCTGGCAACCGGTTCGCATGAGTGGGAAAACCAGTTTGAAAACGGATACTGGACCTATGCGCTTTGCGATGTATGGACTGGTATTCAGGACGCGGTTGCACAGGTGATGGCACAAGTGCGTGAAGAATACGGCACACCGCTTTCACAGGTGGGCGCTGTCGGCGTTTCGGCAATGATGCATGGATACCTGCCGTTTGATGAAAACGGCAATCAGCTTGCTGCGTTCCGTACTTGGCGCAATACCACTACGGCACAGGCGGCAGAGAAACTGACTGAACGTTTTTTCTTTAATATTCCGCAGCGGTGGAGCATTGCACATCTGTATCAGGCGATGCTGTCAAACGAGGAACATCTTGCGTCGCTCGCTTCCATCAATACGCTTGCAGGATATGTGCACGAGATGCTGACCGGAAAACGCGTGCTCGGTGTCGGCGAAGCATCCGGCATGTTCCCGATCGACAGCGAAACGGGTGATTATGATGCACGCATGGTCGAAACATTTGATCAAATCCTTATGGAACATCATATGAGCAAAACGACAAAACAACTGCTGCCGACCGTCTGCAAAGCGGGCGATGACGCGGGTGTACTTACGGCAGAAGGTGCGAACCGACTCGATCCCACCGGTGTTTTACAGCCGGGCGCACTGATGTGTCCGCCGGAAGGTGATGCGGGAACCGGCATGGTTGCAACAAACAGCATCAAAGTCTGCACCGGCAATGTGTCGGCAGGCACGTCGATTTTTGCAATGATCGTGCTCTCCAAAGCGCTGTCGCGTGTTTATCCCGAAATTGATATGGTGACAACGCCAGAGGGTCTTCCGGTTGCAATGGTACACTGCAACACCTGCTCGTCCGATCTGGATGCATGGGTGCGTGTGTTTGGCGAAATGGCTGCGGTAAGCGGTGCATCGCTGACAAAATCCCAGTGTTACGACCTGTTTTATAAACAAGCGCTTGCAGGCGATCCGGACTGCGGCGGTTTGGTTCATTTCAATTACTATGCAGGCGAACCGATCACCGGATTGGAGGACGGCTGCCCGCTGCTTTTGCGCCGTGCCGATTCGTCACTGACGTTTGCGAATCTCGCGCGTGTACAGCTATATTCTGCGATGGCAACCTTAAAACTTGGCATGGATTTGCTGCTCAATTCTGAAAATGTTACACTTTGCAGCCTGATGGGACACGGCGGACTGTTTAAAACACCGCTTGCAAGTCAGCGGCTGATGGCAGGTGCGCTCAATGTTCCGGTCAAAGTACAGAAAACAGCAGGCGAGGGCGGTCCGTGGGGTATGGCAGTCCTTGCGGCATACCGCAAAAACAAAAAAGAAAATGAGACACTTTCGCAGTATCTGGATGAGATTGTGTTCCGCGATGAACAGTGCACCGTCTGCGAACCTGATCCGGCTGATGTGCAGGGCTTTGCCGATTTCATCGGCCGTTATCAAAAATGCATCTCCGTAGAAAAAGAAGCAGTCGAGGCACTCAAGCAATAAAACAGCGAACAGGAGGATATCAATGTTAGAACAGCTCAAACAGCAAGTGTATGAGGCAAATATGGAATTGCCGCGCAGAGGACTTGTCACATATACATGGGGAAACGTCAGCGGCATTGACCGCGCATCGGGATTGGTTGTCATCAAACCGAGCGGCGTGGAATATGATGTGCTCAAGCCGTCGGATCTGGTAGTTGTGGATCTTGCAGGCAATTGTGTGGAGGGCGATTACCGTCCTTCTTCGGATACGGCGACACATCTTGAGCTGTATAAGGCGTTTGAACAAATCGGCGGTGTGGTGCATACGCATTCGACATATGCGACCGTGTGGGCACAGGCAGGCCGGGCGATTCCGTGCTATGGTACGACACACGCAGATTATTTTTACGGTGAGATTCCGTGTGCGCGGAATCTGACACCGGAAGAAATCGAAGAAGCCTACGAGAAAAATACAGGTACAGTCATCATCGAATCGTTCCGCGAAAAAAAACCGCTGGAGGTTCCAGCGGTTTTATGTAAGAATCACGGTCCGTTTACCTGGGGAAAAGATGCGGCGCAGGCCGTTTATCACGCAGTCGTGCTTGAAGAAGTCGCCAAAATGGCGTGGATGACAGAACAGATCAATCCATCGGCTGCACCTGCACCGCAGTGCATCCAGGATAAGCACTATCTCCGTAAACACGGTCCCAATGCATACTATGGTCAGAAATAAGCCCGTTTTATAATGTAATGCGGCATTCTTCGCCGTTTTCGACAGTCACAGTGGTTTCGCGTCCGTTTAACACGATGCGGTACTGCTGTGACTGTTTCATTTTCGGGAAACTGCCCTGGCGTTTGCCGATTGTCAAGGTGTTTGTTTCGTTTGAGAAGAACAGCGGCGTGACTGTGTGTTCTCCCTGCTCATAACGGTACGAGTCGCCGGCATCATCATACAGCGAAAAACTGCAGTCGCTTCCCGGATAGATGTGCAGCGTGATGACCGGGTTTTCTTCTTCGCCCGGATACTGTTCGGCCGGTCCCATCGGCACGATGGCGCCTGCTTTTACAAACAGCGGAATTTTATCGATCGGCGCATCTGCCAAAATAGTCTGCCCGCCGGCGTAATATACACCTGTAAAGAAGTCGTACCAGCCACAGCCTGCCGGGAGATAGACGCTTCTCTGTTTCGGCACATCGGAAAGCGGTATAGAACCGCTTTCATAGTACATCGGTGCAGTCACCGGACACACCATCAACGACGGCCCAAACAGGAACTGGTCACGAATATCGAATGTCTGCGGATCGTTTGGAAATGCAAGACCGAGTGCAGTGATGAACGTATCGGATTTCATGGAAACGGCAGCCGCCTGAGAATAGAGATATGGCATGAGCATCATGCGCAGGCGAATGAATTTTGCGATGGCATCATAAAACATACTTCCCGGTTCGCCGAACCGCCAGATTTCACGCGGTGTATTTGTACCGTGTGAGCGCATCATCGGCAGGAATGTGCCGTATTGCAGCCAGCGGGTGTACAGCTCACGATAGCCAAGATCATTGCATCCGTCCGGATAATCACCTTTTACGAACCATTCGTTTTGGCAGTCGGTGAAGAATCCGCCGATATCCATGCTCCAATATGGTTCCCCTGCTGCACAGAAGTTGAGTCCTTCGGGAATCTGCCGTTTGAGTGTTTCCCAGGTGGCGCTGGTGTCGCCCGACCATGTGATTGCGCCATAGCGGCCTTGTCCGGCAAATGAGGAGCGGGTGAGGTTGACGACACGTTTTTCCTCGGTGACACTGCGCTGTCCCTCGTAGATGCCGCGGGAATGACAGAGGGAGTATTCGCTGATCTGCGCGTCATCGAGATATTTTTTGGCCTCGCCGACATTGATTTGCAGACGCTCGTGCGGTTCCGGACGGAGCTCACCGTGCCAGTCTGCTTCAAACGGCTCACTGCAGTCACACCACCAGGCATCCACACCATATTGGAAAATGCCTTCGTTTGCCTGTTTCCAGTACATTGCGCGTGCATCTGCTAAAAATGCATTGTAAGTTGATCGATTTCCAAGCATATAGCCGTTTTTCAGAAATTCTTTTTGGTTTTCGCCCATGCCGTTCATGTTCGGCCAGACGGAGATCATCATGGCAGCGCCCATATTGTGGAGTGTGTCAGTCAGTCCTTTCGGATCGGGATACCGCGTGGCATCAAAACTCTTTTGTCCCCATTTTCCCGGCTCCCAGGTCATCCAGTCCTGGATGATAAAGCTCAGCGGAATCTCACGTGCACGATATTCCTTTACAATATCGATCAATTCATCTGCGCAGTGATACCGTTCTTTTGATTGGCCGTAGCCAAACGCCCATTTCGGCAGCATCGGAACAGCACCGGTCAGTGTGCGGTATGCATGTAAAAGCTTTTGGTAACTTGTGCCGGCGAAGAAATAGTAATCGAGCTCGTCGACGGTGTCCATCCAGACATAAGAGCCATAGCCGTTGTCTTCGAATGTCATGAGTGAGCCGCAGTCGAACAAAAAGCCGTAGCCGTTTGTGGACATCATGCAGGGGACACAGGCTTTCATGTTCTGCTGATAAATCTGTCTTGATTTTCCTCTGAGGTTTCCGTATCCTTCTTCATGTGAGCCGAATCCGTAAATGGCTTCGTTTCCGAATACAAATGACACTTTTGCGTGATATGCAGTGCGGTCAAATACGGTTTCCTTTGGAACGGTGACGACTTTCATACCGTCTGCCGTTTCTTTTTGAATCAGTTTGTCCTCATTTGAAAATACATTGCGGTAGACAGAAACTTTCTCCATATATTTTCCGCTTGCTTTCGGTTCTTTGACAAGCAGCGCACCTGTCGCATCAAAGTAAGAACATTGGCCGGATGTTAAATCAACCTGAATACTGCATGCCGGAAGTGACAGCGTGAGTGTCTGCTCCGTTGAATGCACCGTATAATCGGAAAACGATGTCTGACAGATGACGACCGGTGTTCTGTTTTTTGTTTCACGCGCAGGAAGAAAGTCGTCTTTCGGCGTCATGGTGATGCGAACGGTCTGCTCTGTGATCGGTGAAAGCCGCAGTAAAAACTGCTCATTCTTCAAAAGAACAGATGGGGTTGTTTGAAGGATCTGATACATAGAAAACGCTCCTTTTGTATTTTGCATATATCAAGAAATTACGGACGATTTCTTTTTCATCTTATTTTACCTCATGTATTCTCAAAACGGAAGTATCTGAATCAAACAATTTTGATGATTTTTATGTCTTTACAAATCGACGGTTTTTTCATGGATTAAGAAAAAAACTATAGATATTTTATATAAAAAACTATAGTTTGCCTGCTTGTTTGGCACGATTTTTTTACAGTATAATAATATTACAGATTCATGTGCTGGTGTCGGTGTGCAGATTTGAATGGTGGACTTCAAACCTGTATGCGCATCAATCCATGATCAGGAAGGAGTAATGAAAAGTGAAGACAAGCAGAATGAAACGTGTCGGTGCCGGCATTTTGGCTGCAGTAATTACTGCGTCAACTTATGCAGGAGCTGCACTGAATGTGCTTGCGTCGGACTCGTGGCCGAATCCGACGGCTTCGGCAGAGCCAACGTTTGCGGGCTACCGCGTCAAAGACGTGGAGAACTGGAATCCGGAAACGGATCCGTATGCAGAATTTCTGCGCGCAGAGATTCCGCTGCAAAAACGCAACGAGCCGTTTAAAGCAACACAGGCAAAACCGTATTTGAATTCGGATGCCGAAATCATGCTGATGCAGGGCGACTATGGCAACAGCTTTTTCGGCAGCACCATGTATACCGATACATTCGGCGAGCATGTATTAAACTTCTGGCAGTATGCAGACTATTTCTCCCCGTGGCACGGTGCCGCAACTGCATATACACCGGATTCTCTGTATGACCCGGTCACAAGTGATTGGCAGGCGAGAGGTTTTGAGTTCGGTATCGTCAATATTCCGAACCCGGCTTATACAAACGCTGCACACAAAAACGGCGTTATGTCGATCGCCTGCATCTACTTTGATCCGGCATTCCGTCCGGGTCAGACCTGTGCGGACTTGATTGAAAAAAATGTTGACGGCGAATTTACAATCGCAGATAAACTGATCGAGATGGCTAAGTATATGGGCTTTGACGGTTACTTCCTTAATCAGGAAGAAGGCCGTATGGAGGACTTCAAACCGTTCATGGCGAAGCTTACTGCAGCTGGTTTGTACACACAGTGGTACGACACAAACAGCAGTTTCAACAGCTCGAAAGCTGAGTGGCTCAAGGATGATACAAACGATCGAATCAATAATTCTGTGTTTATCAACTATGGTTGGAACAAGAGTATTGTTGACTCGTCTTTAGAGTATGCTCGGCAGATTGGCGCAGATCCATTTAAGGAACTGTTCTTTGGCGCAGAGTGCAACCAGAACAAATTCTCTGGTGGTCATTCCAGTGCAAGAAATATTCCGGATTTGTATGACGAAACAGGCAACCCGCGTGCAAGCGTTGCACTGTTTACACCGAGTGACTGGTATCAGCGCGGTGTGGATGAAGTGCCGTTCTATGACGGAAAAAGCACTCCGCCGATGCAGAGAAGCGAGTTCCAATGGATGGTTGCGGAACGCGAGCGGATGTTCTTCTCCGGCGTGATGTGCGACCCGACCGATACCGGCTTAAAACCGAGCTACATCCGTCCGGATGTACAGGTTAGCAACGCTTCCGGCTGGGTCGGCGTTGCAGATTTCATCAGCGAACGTTCCGTTATCGATGGCACTGCGTTCTACACAAATTTCAACACTGGTCACGGTATGCAGTACTTTAAAGACGGAAAAGTCAGTGTGGATAAAGAGTGGACCAATATCAATATTCAGGATATTCTTCCGTCCTGGCAGTGGTGGGTTGAGAGCGCAGACGACACCAAACTGTCCGTTGATTTTGATTATGGCGAAAAACTGGTCAATCATGATGTGAACAACAAACCGGTTGCTCTGCCGTATACACAGGTCGGCGCATATGACGGCGGCAGCTCGCTCGTTGTTTATGGTAACCTGACTGGTACAGATTCTCTCCATCTGTATAAAACAGATTTGGATGTCAATGAGAATACTAAAGTAGACGTTACATTCAAAAAAACATCGGATGACAATGCACAGATGAAACTCGGCTTGATCTTCAAAGATAATGCAGAAGAGACTGTGAAACTCGACATTGTAGATTCGCAGACAAAAGGCGAATGGATCACATCGCAGATTGATCTGTCCGAATATGCAGGCAGAAAAATCGCAGCAATTACCTTGGAATTTGAAGGTACAGCTGATAATTATCAGATGAACGTAGGCGGACTGAAAGTATCTGACAGCACCTACAAACCGGCAACACCGACAGGCTTTACAGTTGATTACGCATATGACGATGGTCAGATGATCGTCAGCTGGGATCTGCCGGAGAATAATTATGGCAACGTTGTGCAGTATAACCTCTACGGTACACTGTCTGACGACCGCCGTGTATATCTTGGCGGTACCTATGACAGCATTCTGTATGTCAAATCGATGTTTGACGAAGAAAAGGTTGTCAAATTGGAGCTTTGCGCAGTCGGCAAAGACGGCACAGAGAGTGATCCGGCAAAAGCGACCTATTCGTATGAAGACAAAGTAAGCAATATCACTGTTAAAGAAGCAAAAACCGCAAGCGGTCTGCTTGTTCGTGCGGCAAATCCGGGCAAACTGGAAGTTTCCTTTAATGCACCGGCAACAGGCGCACCGGACAGCTATGAATTCGAAGTAACACTTCGCAATATCGCATCCGATGATCCTGATAATCAGGTATATACCTATACCGCGGACGGAACTGCAACGAGTGCAGTGGTTCCGCTGCTGGTTGAAGAGGGCTATGAATACGATCTGAAGATTTACGCAGTCAAAGGCGGACAAAAAGGCGAAGCGATTTGCTATCGCGGATGGTCGAACGACAGCTATTCCGAGCCGATTGCCGAGGAGGATATTCGGATAAGCGGGACAAGCGTGCGTCTGGTTGATCCGGATTCGGTTGACTGGTACAAGATGACCGCGACATTCAACGGTCAGCAGAAGGCAAGCTTTAAACGCGGCGCAGTCGCACGGTTCACTGCAACAATGACTTTCTCGATTCCGTCGAATGCAACAGGCGTTCTGAGCGTTGTAACAGAAGATTTTGCAGGCAATAAATCCGAACCGACCGTTGTACAGCTTGAAAACGGTGTCGTTGTCGATCCGACGGATCTGATCTCTTCAACGCACTTCCCGGATCCGGCACTGCTGAGCGCAGTGAAAGCACAGGTTGGTGTGACACTGTCCTCGCTGTCCGAATTCACAGGCACACTTGATCTTTCCAACACAGAAGTTGCAGATCTGACCGGCATTGTGCGTCTGACAGGTATGACAGGACTCAACCTTGAAAACTGCACTTCCCTTGAAGAGCTTTCCGGCCTTGAAGCATGCAAGGCACTCAAAGAGATCAATGTAAAAGGCTGCACCGGTCTTATTACAGTTGATGTAGCAGGCTTAGGCCTTGAGAAATTTGAAGGCGAAGGCGAATATCCGAACCTTAAGTTCGTTGATATTTCAAACAATAAACTGGATTTGAGCACCGGTACACCGGAGCGCGCATTCCTGGACGCAGCGCTGGAAGCAACTTCCGGTATGACAGGCGCAGCAACGGGTGAAGAAAACCTTGTTTTGGACGCAAAATTGGTGACATCCGATAACGTTGCAGATCCGGCAAAATTCTTTGACGGTGATCCGAATACGGATACTCCTGCAGCAGAAACTGCAACAAACAAACGGGATAAACCAGCTTCGATTACCTTGGATCTCGGCGAGGTAAAAGAGATCACCGCATTCAGCATTTGGGCACAAATGAACACTGATACTCCGCCGCGTCCATTTGGTGTGAAAAAAGCAACACTTTCCGTGTGCGATACAGCTGATGGTACTTACACAGAAGTTGGTGAATTGGATGTCATTCCGGGCACAGCAAAAGATGAGATCAAAGAAACACGCGTGGAACTTTCTAAAGCTGTCAGTGCACAGTATGTAAAAATTACGGTAACTGAATGGCAGCCGCATCCGAACGGCTATCCGGACTGGCCGGCAATGAGAGAAACCGCGGTTTACGGCGGCACGTCTGCAGGTGAACCGGTGAAATTCGCGGATCAGCGCCCGGTTGCATATGCAGCAATTCGTTCGATCACAGAGCCGATTGAAAAAGCAGTCGCTGACGGCGAAATACTCGATATGATGACTTATGCAAAAAAAGCGGAAACAATTCGCGGCACTGCATATGAGACACTGGATACACAACTCATCAATGGTGTCAAATTCATCGCGGATGATGTGGATGTATCTGCAAAACCAGAAGAAAAATTTACTGTTTCCATTATGGATCAGAACCGTAAACCGGTTGAAGGCAGCTTGATCGATCTTTCGTTTGATGCAACATACACAGTTACATATAAAACGGAGGGCGGCGAAACCGCAGCGACACTGACGGTAGTTGTTGGTGACGGCGGCGAAGTGACCACACCGGTTGTGATTACCGAAAACCTGACCATTCTGTATGCAACAGAGCAGAGCGATCACAATTCGGCAGAGGATCCGGAATTTGCGTTTGATAAAAACGAGTCTACCAAATGGTGCCCGGGCGGCAATGCTGTAAAAGCACAGATGGTGATCGATGTCGGCGCATACTATACGCTGACAGAGTGGAACATGTCGCATGCAGGCGTAAACAACAGTGATGGCCCCGGCCGTAATACCCGCGATTTTGCGCTTCAGGTATTGAACGTTGCAAACCCGACAGCAGAGCAGCTTGCTGATGAAGAATTCCTGGAAAATGATGCAAACTGGACAACAGTGAAAGCATATGAAAATAACCAGGAATCTCGTACACATTACGAGTTTACTGAATCTGTAATCGGTCGTTACTTCCGCCTGAATGTCACAAAAGGTGATACCAGTGAACAGTGGCCGTCCACCCGTATTTACGAATGGAGCATGATGGGTATTCCGGCAGATGGACCGGTAGTGCCGGAAGTCGACAAAACAGAACTTCAGGCAGTGTATGACGCAAACAAAGATCGTGTGGAAGATGACTACACACCGGAGACCTGGACAGCATTTAAAGCAGCACTTGACAAAGCAGCAGAAGTACTCGCTGCAGAAGATGCAACTCAGGATCAGGTTGATACTGCAAAAGCAGCACTGGAAGCAGCAGTAGCTGCACTGGCAGAAAAAGCGGACAAAGAAGCTTTACAGGCAGTGTATGAGGAGAACAAAGACCGTGTGGAAGATGAGTACACACCAGAGACCTGGACAGCATTTAAAGCAGCGCTCGACAATGCAGCAGCAGTGCTTGCAGATGAGAATGCAGCGCAGGCTGACGTTGATACCGCAAAAACAGCACTGGAAGCAGCAGTAGCCGCACTGGCAGAAAAAGCGGACAAAACAAAACTGGAAGCGTTGATTGCATACGCGGAAGAGGCAAAAGAAAAACCGGAATATGCAACTGTTGTTCCGGATGTTCAGAAAGCGTTTGAATCGGCACTTTCCCACGCGCAGGAAATCGCAGCTGATGAGAATGCGACAAAAGCAGAAGTGACAGCCGCATATGATGAGTTGCTTAAGAAAACCTGGATGCTGTCGTTCGTTGGTTCGCCGGAGAAACTCCAAGAGCTGTACGATTTCGCAGAAGTACTCGATTTGGAGATTTACACCAGTCAAACAGCAGAAGCAGTGCGCAGTGCGATGGAAGCAGCAGAGCTGATTCTTAACGATAAAAACGCACTTCAGGACGAGATCGACGCAGCATACAACGGACTGAAAGCGGCAGTTGATGGACTGAAGCTGAAAGTAGACAGAGATGCACTGGGTGCGTTGATCGAAGAAGCAGAGGCAATCGATCTGACGAAATACTTAGAGAGCAGTAAAACTGACTTTGCAGCAGCACTCGAAAACGCAAAAGAAGTATTTGGCGACGATCAGTCGACAGACAAAGCAGTATACGATGCATACAACCGTTTGCAGAGAGCAATCTTTGACTTGCGTTTGATCCCGGACAAATCGCTTCTGGAAGATCTTTTGAACAAGGCAACGGAAGTAGATGAGAGCAAATACACCGCGGAGAGCTATGGTGTGCTGAAAGCAGCAATGGCAGAGGCAAGCGCTGTATTTGCAAATGCAGAGGCAACCGAAGCAGATGTAAAAGCAGCAGAGGAAAAACTCGAGAATGCACTGGATGGACTGGTTCTGACAGATGCAGGCGAGACACCGGAAGAACCGACAAATCCGGAAGAGAAACCGGAAGACAAACCGAACAATCCGAACACGGATGACACGATTCCGTATGCGGTGCCGGTTGTGCTGGTTCTTGCAGCAGGTTCAGTCTTTATCATTCGTAAACGTGCAATGAGATAATTGCCATTCTTTTCTTGTTTCCTTTGAATAGGAAAAAGAACCCGACAGGTCATATGCCTGTCGGGTTCTTTTTTTGTATTGATATATTTTGAAGGGAGAATATTATTCCCCCAGCGATTCTTTAACTTCGCGGCCTTGCTTAAGCAGTGCGTTTAGTTTTTGGGCGTCTTGTGTGTCCAATGCGGACCGGATGTGCGTGAGATTTTCAATCAGTGTTCGGATTTCGTTGGAAAGTGCTTCGCGGTTTTCTAAAAACAGCTCTGTCCACAGCGTTTCATTGATTCGTGCAACCCGCGAAACATCCCGGTAGCTGCCGGCGGAATATCCTTTATGCATTGGGCAGCGTGGACTCAGTACATATGCACAGGCGAGCGCATGAGGAAGCTGCGAGGTATATGCGATCATTTCGTCGTGGTGTTCGGGTGTTGTCCAAACGACCTGTGCAAATCCGATCTGTTTTGCAAGCTCGGCCATTGTATCAGCAGCCCATTGCGGCGCTTCACAAGGCACAAGCAGATAACTTGCCTGACGGAACAATGTCGCTTCACTGACGTCAAAACCATTGCGCTCTTTTCCTGCCATTGGATGACCGCCGACAAAATGAAAGTGAAGCGCTTTTGAAAGCGCAACCATCTGCGGGCAAACAGCATTTTTGATGCCGCAGGCGTCCGTTACGATGCAGTCAGGCGAAACATGGTCACCATACGTACGGACAAATTCAACTGCGTCATTTGGATAAAGACAGAGCCACAGAATATCAACAGACGGCAGATCTTCCACGTATCCGATTCGCTCAATCGCACCGCATGCAAGCGCTTGATCGAGCACTTCCGGATCGCGATCCATCCCGAGCACATGATGCGGTGTAAATGCGGACAATGCTTTCGCAATCGATCCGCCGATCAATCCAAGACCGACAATTAAAATGGTTTTTTCTTTCATGTAACATTCCTGCTTTCTAAAAGAGGTACAAAAAACAGCGCCGCAATCGCGACGCTGTCAATCAAAGCGTGTTGATTTTTATCAGCATAAAACGACTTTTTTAAAAAGTCAAGTGCTTTTACACTTTTATGCGATAAATCGTTTGCTTTTTTATGTTTTTACGAAAGCCACATGTGCTCGACAAAGATTTTGATGCCGATAAAAACAAGAATTACACCGCCCAGCAGCTGTGCTTTTGTATTCAGCTTGTCGCCGATCCATTCACCCATACGCACGGCAATCGTGCTTAACAGGAAAGTGGAAACGGCAATCAGAGAAATCGCAAGCAGGATATCTGCACCGGAAGCTGCAAAGCTGATGCCGACTGCCAGTGCATCGATGCTTGTGGCGATCGCCTGCATAAACAGCATCCACATGCCAAATGGTTTTGTGGAACAGGCCTCCTCGCTTTTGAATCCGTCGATGATCATTTTGCCGCCGATGAAGCAGAGCAGAATCAGTGCGATCCAGTGATCAAATGCGGCAATCTGTGCGTAAAACAGCGAACCGGTCAGATAACCAATCAGCGGCATCAGACCCTGAAACAGACCGAACGCAAACGCAATCAGAAACGTTGTGCGCCATTTTGGTTTATAGCACATTCCGTTCGTCATGGATACGGCACAGGCATCCATCGAAAGACCGATGCCGATTAAAATCAATTCAAAAATCCCCATAGAGATCATCCTTTCCGTATGTTAAATGCGGGTGTCCAGAAGATCTGCATATTGTGCACGGAACTGTGCAAACCGACCTTCATCAAGTGCCTCACGAATGCGTTCCATCAATGTGTTGTAGAAGTACAGGTTGTGCATGACAGCCAGACGCATGCCGAGCATTTCGTTTGCTTTGAGCAGATGGCGGATGTATGCACGGGAATGACGGCGGCAGGTCGGGCAGTCGCATGTTTCGTCGATCGGACGGTCATCTTCGGCGTATTTAGCGTTATTCAAGTTGATGATGCCCTGCCAGGTGTTTAAGTGACCGTGGCGAGCGTTTCGGCTCGGCATGACGCAGTCGAACAGATCAACACCGCGTGCAACGGCTTCGATGATGTTCCCCGGCGTGCCGACACCCATCAGATACCGGATTTTGTCCTTCGGCATATAGGGTTCCACCACTTCAATGATGTGATACATCTCCTCTTTCGGTTCACCTACGGCCAGTCCGCCGATTGCATAGCCGTCGAGGTCCAGCTCACGGATTGCTTTCATGTGTTCAATACGCAGATCGTCAAATGTGCAGCCCTGATTGATGCCGAACAGCATCTGATGCGGATTGATCGTCTCCGGCAGGCTGTTTAAGCGATCCATCTCTGCTTTGCAGCGGGCAAGCCAGCGGGTTGTGCGCTCACAGCTTGCTTTGGAATACGCATAAGGCGCCGGGTTTTCGACGCATTCGTCAAATGCCATTGCAATTGTGGAAGCCAAATGCGACTGAATCTGCATGCTGACTTCCGGAGACATGAAAATTTTTCTGCCGTCCACATGGGAGTGGAATGTGACGCCTTCTTCTTTAATTTTACGAAGCTTTGCGAGCGAAAAGACCTGAAATCCGCCGCTGTCGGTTAAAATCGGGCGTTCCCATCCCATAAAGCGGTGCAGGCCGCCGCGGCGGTAAATCAGTTCATCGCCCGGACGAACGTGCAGATGATACGTATTGCAAAGCTCCACCTGACATTTTAAATCGACAAGGTCATAGGAGGAAATGCCGCCTTTGATGGCAGCGGAAGTGCCCACGTTCATGAATGCCGGTGTCTGAACTGTGCCGTGAACGGTGTGAAATTGGGCACGTCGAGCTGTTCCTTCTGTTTTGAGCAGTTCGTACATGAAAATCTCCTTTCGTTATTCGAGAATCAGCATCGCATCACCGAAGCTGAAGAAGCGGTAGCGTTCTTTGACAGCCACTTCGTATGCATGCATTGTATGTTCATAGCCGCAGAACGCGGAAACAAGCATAATGAGTGTACTTTCCGGCAGATGGAAGTTCGTGATTAAACCGTCCATTGTTTTGAATGTATAGCCCGGATAGATGAAAATATCGGTGTCGCCGCTTGACTCGCCGAATTGACCGCGCTGTGCAGCACTTTCGACTGTGCGGCAGCTTGTTGTGCCGACGCAGATTACACGGCCGCCGTTTTCTTTCGTCTGTGCGATCAGATCCGCCGCTTCTTGTGGGATATGATACCATTCGGTATGCATTTTGTGGTTGGTTACGTCATCCACTTTGACCGGACGGAATGTGCCGAGTCCGACGTGAAGCGTCACCTGTGCGATGTTTACGCCTTTGTCTTTGACTTTTTGCAACAGCTCCGGTGTAAAGTGAAGTCCTGCCGTCGGTGCCGCAGCTGAGCCCAAGTCTTTACTGTAGACGGTCTGATAGCGCTCTTTGTCGTTAAGCTTTGCCGTGATGTACGGCGGCAGCGGCATTTGGCCGATCTGGTCGAGTACGGCGAAGATGTTTTCCTTGCAGTCAAACGAAATGAGGCGGTTGCCGTCGTCCTGTACTTTTGTAATCGTACCGGTCAGCAGTCCGTCGCCAAACGAGATGACAGCGCCTTCACGTGCACGTTTGCCGGGTTTTACAAGCGTTTCCCAAACGCCCGCTTCCTTCTGCGACAACAGTAAAAGTTCCACATCGCCGCCGGTATCGGTGCGCTTGCCGTAGAGGCGTGCCGGAATGACGCGAGAATTATTGATGACAAGCAGATCGCCCGGCTTTAAAAAGTCGGGCAGATCGTAAAAGTGACGATGGAGAATTTCTCCCGTTTTACGGTTTAAAACCATCAAGCGGGAACTGTCGCGCGGTGTGAGCGGTGTCTGCGCAATCAGTTCTTGCGGAAGATCGTATGCAAAATCACTTGTTTTCATAAACGGTTCCTTTCCGAAAAGTGTACGTGTATAAAATACACATGTATTTATTGAACAGAAAATCCCAAAAAAGAAACGGCTCTTTCATGGATTTCATTGGTTGACAATTTGCATGCTGAGTGGTATGATAAAACAGACACAAACGAAAAAATGAATCGGATAGAGGCCGCGGGTTTCATCAGTATCTGTGCACAGGCTGCCAAGCCGTTTGACGGTGCAGTGAAAGGGAAATTCGCCGAAGGTGCGCCGCCGGCAGCGGCAGCCTGATCCGGAACGTGAATAATGTCCGGATTGTCATCATACATATGGTGGAGAGCTATCGGCTATTTTTTGTAATCGAAAACAGATAGTCAACACGTTTTCTATTATAGTATACGACAGGCCGGTTTTCAACCGGTTTTTTTGTTATCCGGAGAGATTTTTCCGAAAATCAGATTTGAGGAGGTTGTTTTTGATGAAACAGTTTAACGTAGGAATTATCGGTGCAACCGGCATGGTGGGCCAGCGCTTTGCCATTTTGCTTGCGGAGCATCCGTGGTTTCATGTCAAGGTGCTTGCGGCATCTTCCCGCAGTGCAGGCAAAACATATAAAGAGGCAGTCGGTGCACGCTGGGCAATGAAACAGCCGATGCCGGCATTCATGGAAGATATGGTCGTTTTGGATGCAACTGCTAATATTGAAACGATTGCGTCGAGCGTTGACTTTGTGTTCTGCGCTGTCGATATGAAAAAAGACGAGATCAAAGCACTCGAGGAAGCATATGCAAAAGCAGAGTGCCCGGTGATTTCCAATAACTCTGCAAACCGCTTTACACCGGATGTGCCGATGATTATTCCGGAGATCAACGACGATCACGCTGAGGTCATCGCCGCACAGCGCAAACGTCTGGGCACAAAACGCGGCTTTATCGCTGTCAAATCAAACTGCTCGCTGCAGAGCTATGTGCCGGCACTGCACCCGCTCATGAAAGACTTCGAAGTGACCGAAGCGCTTGCTTGCACCTATCAGGCAATTTCCGGTGCGGGCAAAACGTTTGAAACATTCCCGGAGATCGTCGACAACGTTATTCCGTATATCGGCGGCGAGGAGGAAAAGAGCGAAAAAGAGCCGCTCAAAATCTGGGGTAAGGTTGAAAACGGTGAGATCGTGTGCGCATCTTCTCCGGCAATCACCACGCAGTGTCTGCGTGTTCCGGTGAGCGACGGCCATATGGCGGCAGTCTTTGTCCGTTTTAAAAACAAACCGACCATCGAGCAGATCAAAGAGAAATGGGCAGCTTTCTCGGGCGCACCGCAGCAACTCTCTTTGCCGAGCGCACCGAAACAGTTCTTACATTATTATGAGGAAGACAACCGCCCGCAGACAAAGCTTGACCGCGATACCGAAAACGGCATGGCAGTTCATATCGGACGTCTGCGCGAGGACAGTCAGTACGACTATAAATTTGTGTGTCTGTCGCACAACACCGTCCGCGGCGCAGCAGGCGGCGCAGTGCTGATGGCAGAGCTTTTGGCTGCAAAAGGATATCTCGATTAACTGGAAACCTCCGCGCAGGAATCGCATAAAATAGAGAGAATACGATATGCAAAAGAAAAGAGGGAACTTGCAGTGAAAAAAGAGATTTTCTCCGGCGCAGGTGTTGCGATCGTCACGCCTATGCATCCGGACGGATCGATTCACTATGAAAAACTCGGGAAGCTGATTGACTGGCAGATCGAAAACCATACCGACGCCATTGTCATCTGCGGAACGACCGGCGAATCGGCGTGCATGACCGATCAGGAACATATTGACTGCATCGAATTTGCCGTAAAACACACAGCCGGACGTGTGCCGGTGATTGCCGGTGCAGGCAGCAACGATACCGCTTATGCTGTCCAGCTTTCCAAAGAGGCAAAACAGCTCGGTGCGGATGCGCTGTTACATGTCACACCGTACTATAATAAGACGTCGCAAAAGGGACTGATCGCACATTTTAACGCGATTGCCGATGCAACCGATCTGCCGATCATTCTTTATAATGTGCCGAGCCGTACCGGTGTGAACATCAAACCGGAAACGTATGTACAGCTTGCAAAGCATCCGAACATCGTTGCGGCAAAAGAGGCAAGCGGCAACATTTCGCAGGTCGCACAAATAAAAGCGCTGTGCGGCGATGACCTCGATCTTTATTCGGGCAACGACGATCAGATTGTTCCGCTTCTGTCGCTCGGTGCAAAGGGCGTCATTTCTGTACTGTCGAACGTGATGCCGAAAGAAACGCACGATATCTGTGCGCTGTTCTTTGAAGGAAAGGTGCAGGAGTCGGCGGCGCTTCAGCTTAAGCTTCTCGATCTTATCAATCATCTGTTTATGGATGTAAACCCGATCCCGGTCAAAGCGGCGATGAATCTGATGGGCTTTGATGTGGGCGAATGCCGTCTGCCGCTCGTTTCGATGGATGACGCACAAATCGGTGTGCTCCGTGAATCGATGAAACAGGCAGGACTGCTTGCATAACGGAATCAACTGCGAAAAAACTGCACACAGTCGGACGTTTTGTTTGAACTGTGTGCAGTTTTGTGTTATACTGGTCGCAAACGGACGAAAAAGAAAGGAATGACGAAAAATGACACGAATTTTATTGTGCGGCGCCAACGGAAAAATGGGCCATGTGATCCGCAGCTGTGTATCACAGCGGGATGATATGGAGATTGTCGCAGGCGTCGATTTGAATACAGCGGGAACCGAATTCCCGATCTATGCTTCGATTGATGAGGTGACGGAAACAGCTGATGTAATCATTGATTTCTCAAATCCGGCACTGCTTGATTCGCTGCTTGCCTATGCAAAACGGACACATACCCCGCTCGTTGCGGCAACCACCGGATATTCTGCGGAGCAGACTGCTGCGATCAAAGCGGCTGCCAATGAGGTGGCAGTGTTCTTTACTTTTAATATGTCGCTGGGTGTCAATCTCTTGCAGTCGCTTGCAAAACAGGCGGCGCGCGTACTTGGCGGACAGTTTGATATCGAAATCATCGAAAAGCACCATAATCAAAAGGTAGACGCACCATCGGGAACGGCGATCATGCTCGCAGAGTCGATCAACGAAGCACTCAGCGAACCGTATGAGCTCGTCTATGACCGTCATGCCCGCCGCGAAAAACGGCCGGTAAACGAAATCGGTATGCATGCGGTTCGCGGCGGTACAATTGTCGGCGAACATGAGATTTTGTTCGCAGGACGCGATGAACAGATTTCGTTAAAACACACGGCAACATCCAAAGAAGTGTTTGCAGTGGGCGCTGTCAATGCCGCCTCGTTTTTGGCAGGCTGCAAACCGGGACTTTACACGATGCAGGACTTCCTCCGCTCGACTGACAAAGAGGAGGAAAATGCATGAAATTAAAACACGGAAAAAAAACGCGGTTAAAACCGGCGGCGATTGTGCTGATTGTCGTGCTTGTCTTGCTTTTGGCAGGCGGTGCAGTATTCGGCGCGTTTTCTCTATTTAAAAAGGACGGCACTGTTCCGGCGGGTCCGGTGAATACACAGTCTTCCGAACCGTCTGAGGAGTCGTCCGAACCGATTCCGGAACCGACGTCTGCACGTCTGATTGGCTTTGGCGATGATTTGATTCACGTTTCGATTTTTAGACAGGCGAAAGCACGTGCAACAGACGGCGGATATGATTTTTCGTATGCATATGAGCCGGTGAAAAATCTTGTAAACCTTGCGGATATCGCGTCGATCAACCAGGAAACAATGATGGCCAAAGATCGTGAACCGTCCGGCTATCCGCTATTTAACTCGCCGCAGGATCTTGCATATTGCCTGGCGGATCTGGGATTTGATCTTGTAAACCTTGCGAACAACCATTCACTTGATCAGCGTGCAAGCGGTTTACAGTCGACACTCGAGCTGTGGAACAGCATTGACTCCGTGCAGACAACCGGTGCATACTTAAATGAAGAGGATTACAGCCGAATCCGTTCCATCGAGAAAAACGGCATCACCTTCGGTTTTATCG
>CASGAN010000007.1 GCA_949299455.1 uncultured Oscillospiraceae bacterium | reverse complement strand
TCGGAGCGACTTGATTATTATATCATGTCGTTTTCAGTTTGTCAAGTACTTTTTTCGAAGTTTTTTCGAGGTTTTCGCTCCCGCGACTCTCTCGATATTTCTTCTCATTTCCTCGTTTTTCCTGTCCTCCGTGACAGCTTTATTATAATACCACACACCTCCCGCTTTGTCAACACCTTTTTTCAGAAAATCTCAAAAAAGTTTTTCCCGCTTTAAACCATACAGCTTGACCGCATTCTCACTTAAAATCGAACGAACCATGTGGGCAGGTAAATCCATATTGCATAAAAAGGAAAGACTCTCTGCCGGATTCTCCCACGGACAGTCCGAACCAAACAAAATCTGCTGTGGATTATGCTTTAACATCATCCGCCGCATCTTTACCGGGTCCGCATAGGACGCACACATCGCCGTATCAAGCCAGACGTTTTTTCCAATCAGATATTCCTCCACCGCGTCCCAGCATTTCATGCCGCCGAAATGCGCCAGCACCATTTTAAGTTTCGGGAACAATTTCATCACAGCGGCTGAACGAGCCGGCGTCGCGTGAATCAAATCCGGACTGTAGCAGTCCCATCCGGCATGAAACACCACCGGCAGATCAAGCGATGCGCACACTTCATAAACAGGAAACACCCGCGGATCGTCAATCATGAATCCCTGATAGTCCGGATGCAGCTTGATGCCGACTAACCCTGCCGCCTTTGCTTCCTTTAAAATCGACTCGACATCCTCTGACAGAAAATGAACCGAGCCCAATGCGGTAAACGCCTTTTCCTCACACGTCTTGACCGCACACGCATTGATCGTCGCTTCCTGCCCAGGACTCGTCGCGATGTTTAATAAAATCGAATGATCGACCCGGCTCTCTGCCATCACCCGTTTGGTGTCCGACTGTGTGCCGTCTGTCGCGGGAGTGATCCCGGAAATCTTTTGAAGCTTCCCGACGGCTTTTTGCGCAATTTTATCCGGGAATGTATGAACGTGCGCATCAATCACTTTCATTTCTTCTCCCTTATATAAAACAGCCATATTGATCCCTCCGCCTTTTCTGATTATTTTTTTATTGTATCACTTTTAATCGCTAAAATCAATCCCACTTTTAGATACCCATTTTAATTAGTAAACAATCTTTACAAAAAGCGTGTTTCCTTTTTATACAGTTCAAGAATTGAAGCGCCCCATTCTTTGCGCTATACTGTATATATCGCAATATATACTTTTTTATAAAGAAAAGAGGATGTTTATGAATCAATCACTCAAAGCCATGATCGATGCGAGCCGCGACGTTCACATTCCGATTCCGATTGACGAGTCGGAAACTGCGGAAGCGCGTCTGTTAAAAAAACCGGTCTTAAAAAACCGGCTGCTCGACGATATGGAATCCCTCGATCACTGGCAGCTCATTACAAGCTATTCCATTTCCGTTCCGGAACCACTCGCTGATCCAAACGATCTGTCCGACCGCGAGGAGATCACACCTGCTCCGACGATGGAGCTTTCCTCCGAACGCTGTGTCTGCGGTTCCCATTCATTAAAATTTACCCACCCGACCAATCTCGATCACTTAATTGAATGCCGCAAAGGCAGAATCTACGCACAGCCGAGTGTCAAACGCATCTTTGACCGAGAGGATTGGAGTGAATATAACCGTCTGTCCGTTTGGATTTATCCGATTGCACCCGGTATGAAGTCGATCACCCTGCGCATGCAGCTGCATAACGACGGCGTACGCAAAATGCCTGAAAAATGGGAACGCGACGGCGCGCACAACATGTCGTTAAAAGCCAATCAGTGGAATCACGCGGTGCTCGAGATGCCGTATCTCGACCGTGACTGTGTGACCGGCGTAAGCTTCGACTACGACATGGTCGGCCACGAAAACGATGCGGTCGATCACGTGACGTGGTTTATCGACAAACTGGAGCTGCAAACCGTCAAATGCGATGTATACGAAGGCTGGATTCCGGCGGATGACCGCATCAGCTACTCCCACAAAGGCTATCAGCCCGGCTCCGACAAGCTGGCAATTGCTTCGGGCATTGACGCGGCCACCTTTAAGCTGATTGAAACAAAAACCGGCAAAGTCGTATTGGAAAAAGAAATTCTCACGGTCGATGCAAAAATCGGCACGCTTCAAGTCATGGACTTCACAGAGCTTTGCGAAGAGGGTGAATATATCCTCGTTGCGGGCAATCTCTCGACCCGTGTCTTCGCAATCAGCGAGGACGTATGGGAATCGTCTGTCTGGAAAGTGTTAAACTTCTTCCTCGTCCTGCGCTGCGGCTATGAGGTACCGGGCAAGCACCGCGCCTGCCACAGCGATATGCTCATGGTACATGACGGCAAGGCAATCGTGGCAAACGGCGGCTGGCATGACGCTGCCGACCTTGCACAGGGCTTTATCAACACCGCAGAGGCGACCGCCGCACTGTTCAGCCTTGCCGGCGCGCTCAAAAAAGACGGCAGCAACAACCGCCTGTTTTTACGCGTACTGGAAGAGGCAAAATGGGGCCTTGACTACGTCTTAAAAATGCGCTTCCCGGGCGGATACCGTGCGACCTACTCCTCCTCTTCCATTTGGACAGACGGCGTCATCGGCACAAGCGACGACATCACGATGGAACCGTCCCGCTCCGCGCTTGCAAACTTCGACGCGGCATATGCGGAACTTCTTGGCTATGAACTGTTCAAGGACATCGACCCGGACTATGCGGCGTATGCGTTAAAAATCGCAAAAGACGATTTTTACTGGGGACTGGAAATCACCCGCGAAAAACAGCAGACGGACGAATCGTTCATCGACGAGGACGCGCAGTTTAAAGACGGCTATGGTGTGAACATTCAGATCATCTCTGCCGGCGTGCTGGCATCTTCCATGCTTTTTGCCGCAACGCAGGAGACCGCCTATGCAGAAAACGCCAAGGAATTTTCTGACCTGCTCCTCTCCTGCCAGCAGCAGGAGCTCACAGACTGGGATGTTCCGATGGCAGGATTTTTCTATGAGGACACAAACCGCGATTTGATCGCGCACTATAATCACATGGCATACTCCTATATGCCGGAACTTGCACTCAAAACGCTGTGCGAAACATTCCCAGACAGCGACCGCTATATGAAATGGTACAGCGCGCTTACACTAAGCGGTGCGTACTATAAGAAGACCGCGTCCTACACCAGTCCGTACGGTGTCATTCCGGCAGGCGTTTACCACGAAGACGAAGCGAAAAATATGCCGGAGAAGGTATTTGCCACCCATCCGATGGTAGGACCAGAGTGCACAGATGACTATGCGCCGCAGGTGCGCGAGGGCTTCCCGCTCGGCAAAGGCTATTACCTGCGCGTGTATCCGGTATGGTTCAGCTTCCGCGGCAACTATAACGTGATTCTGTCTGCAACGAAGGCAATGACCTCCGCTGCTTCCTACTGCAACGACTATGACCTGTACGTTGCTTCCCAGCACAACTACGAATGGATTCTCGGCAAAAACCCGATGGCACAGTCCACGATGGTCGGCGAGGGCTACGATTTTATTCAGCATTACACCGTTCAGCCCGGTCAGACCACCGGTTCCATTACTGTCGGCATGGAGAGCCACTATGAAAAAGACGTCCCCTACTGGCCGCAGGTCAACACAGCAACCTACAAGGAAGTTTGGGTTTGCTCCGCGACTAAATGGATGTGGTGTATGGCAGACAGCCTGCTTCCGGCACGTGTAAGCGGTTATCTGCGCGTGATCCCGGGCGGCGTCCTCACCTGCACGAACGTTGTTTCTAAAAAAGCTTACACGGTTGTACCGCATGCGCGCACCGGCTACTATGAACTGACACTCCCTGCCGGCACGTACCGGATGCAGTACGAATCCGAGGAAAAGACGATCACGGTGATAAGCGGCAAGCAGTACGCGATTGACGGTCCGCTTTGTGATGTATCTGTAAGCGCCGTCCGCAGCGGCAAAGATGTCACGATTACAATCAACGTCACGGCTTCGTACGATCTGCCGGTCACGATCCGCACCGACAACATAAGCGGTCTTGAATCCTCGTACACCGTTTCGGTCGAAAACGGCAAAGGCACGCTCATCCTTCACGGTGCACTCGAAAATGAACAAAAACCGTTTGTCGGACTCGTTTTACCAAACGGCAATTTGGACGAACGCGTCGCATTTACGGATGATCGTATCTAAATCGGTCGCTTTATTTGATCCATTTTGATTTCATCGAAACACTCCACAGAAAACTTTGTTTCGTGTCGTTAGGAAGTATTTGAATAGAGTAAATATAATGCCGTATCACTTGACTGACTGTCGAATCAAGTGGTACGGCATTGTTCATTTGTGAAAGCAAATAAAGAAAATATTACAATGAATTGTTTCTGAATATGCAAACCTCTTTCGAAATAATCTCACACCATTTAGCTTTGGTCATCAGAGCATTGTAGATTTGTCATTACAAACCGGTCATCAATATTCTTTTTTCCCCACTCACACATCAGTTGCAAAATGTGTTCCAAAGATTTTCCTTTTGGAGTAATGGAATATTCTACCCGAGGCGGAACTTCCGCATATACGGTACGAATAATCAAGCCGTCTGTTTCCAGTTCACGAAGCTGATTTGTAAGTGTTCTTTGAGAAACCTGAGTAATCTCCCGCATCAATTCGCTGAATCTTTGCGTACCGTTTCGAATCAGACTGTCTAAAATGAGCGGCTTGCATTTTCCGCCAATCATTTTTAATGTTACTTCCATCTCGCAAGTGACCATGACTTTTTCCATTTCATCTCACCTCCATAGTGAAATTTTTTTCACTTTCTAAAAATAGTGTGCGTACTTGTTGAAGTTCTTAAAGAAGAATATAATACAAGTATATCGCATTTTTTCGATAATGCAATACGATACTCTAAGTTATTAGGAAGGGATTCCATGGTAAAAACGGTCAAACCGATGACGAGCGGTTCGATTTCCAAACGTATGATTTTCTTTGCTTTACCGCTTATGCTGGGGAACTTATTTCAGCAGCTGTATAATACAGTCGACTCCCTGATTGTCGGTAATTTTCTGGGAAGCAGTGCACTGGCTGCGGTCAGCTCATCTGGCAGCTTAATTTTTATGCTGATTGGGTTCTTGAGCGGTATTTCTTCCGGTGCCGGTGTTGTTGTATCCAGATATTTCGGCGCCGAGGACAAAAACGGCGTTCAGCGTGCAGTCCATACAACAGTCGCATTTGGTCTTGTTGCAGGAGTGTTGATGACCGCAGCAGGCGTTTTACTGTCCCCACAGATCCTGATATGGATGGGAACGCCGGAAAGCGTCATGCCGGAATCGATTACATACTTGCAGATTTATTTTTCCGGTTCGCTTGGTTTTGTCATGTACAACATCTTTGTAGGCGTTCTGCAAGCGATTGGGGACAGCCGCCATCCGTTGTACTATCTTATGATTTCCTCGGTGATCAATCTGGCGCTGGACGTCTTATTTATCGAGGTTTTCCACACAGGCGTTGGCGGTGCAGCACTGGCTACCGTAATTTCACAGGTGTTCAGCGCGATTTTATGTTTCATTCAGCTGCTGCGCACAAATGACAGCTATCGGCTTCAAGTGACGAAAATCCGATTTGATTCCGAAATGCTTCGGCAGATCATACGCATTGGGCTTCCCTCCGGGGTACAAAACTCGATCATTGCTTTCGCAAACGTTGTTGTGCAATCGTACATCAATGCGTTTGGTGAAATGGCAATGGCTGGTTATGGTGCTTACAGCAAAATCGAAGGATTTGCTTTTTTGCCGATCAACAGCTTTACAATGGCAATGACAACCTTTGTGGGACAGAATCTCGGCGCAGGACAGGCCGAGCGGACAAAAAAAGGAGCTCGATTCGGAATTTTAGCAACGGTCATTTTAGCTGAACTGATTGGAATTGTGGTATTCTTGCTGGCACCGCAGCTGATTGCAGCATTTGATTCCACACCGGAGGTGATTCGTTTCGGAGTGGAAAAAACAAGAACGGCTGCGCTGTTTTATTGCCTGCTGGCTTACTCACATTCCGTTGCCTCCATACTTCGCGGAGCCGGAAAAGCGATTGTGCCCATGATCATCATGATGACATTCTGGTGTGTGATACGTGTTATATTCCTTGCAGTCAGCATACCGCTTACTCATGACATTCAAATGGTCTATATGGTATATCCGCTGACATGGGCACTCAGTTCCATTATGTTTTTCTTTTACTATCGGCGCGCAGAATGGATGAGTCAGATCAATATAAACTGACCGGCGTAATCATTCAGAAATATCGTCTGATCCACGAACAATCCCGTTGTATCACAGAATATCTGCATTGGGATCTAACGTTTTTCATGTCGTTCTCCGCATATGAGCCGGGTGAGTTCATGACACAAAAAGACGTTCTGAAGCAACTGAAACAGGATTGTAGCACTATTACAAACCAGAATTGAAGGGAGATACTGTGACATTCCTTGCGGCTTATCTTCTATTGACAAGAAAACTCCCTCTTTCATAGAAAGAGAACGAAAAGGAGAAATTGATATGAACAATGAAAAAGTTTACGGCATGAAATTCAGCAAAATCTATCCGCTTCTGGTCAGCAAGGCAGAAAAGAAAGGACGTACATTGGACGAAGTGACCCAGATCATCACTTGGCTGACGGGATATACTAAGGAAGAAATTGAAAAAGCTGCGGCAAGTTCTGTGACATACGGAGACTTTTTTCGCAATGCTCCGCAATTAAACCCAAACCGGAAGATGATTACTGGCGTTGTATGCAATGTGCGTGTGGAAGCAATTGAAGAACCTCTGATGCAGGAGATCCGTTATCTGGATAAACTCATTGATGAACTGGCCAAAGGCAAAGCAATGGAGAAAATATTGCGTGGGCAGGCACAAATCCGTAAAGAGGCTATAAAAGCGTATGAAAAAACGTATTTATTTGATGCGGTAATTGAACCTGTCCCAAACAAGGGCGGTGCCTATGTGCGTTTTCCCTATGACATCCGAAAAGAGTTCGAGAAAGGGCGTGTCAAAGCGGAAATCACTTTTGACGGCGAACCGTATTCCGGAAGCATTGTAAATATGGGTGTAAAAAATGAGGACGGCTCTGTCTGCTATATTATCGGAGTCCGCAAGGATATTCGAGATAAAATCGGAAAGCAGCCGGGAGATATTGTAACAGTTACAGTAAAAGCACTTCAGTGATCAAAGAGGCGAAAAATTATGTGGGAATGCCCAAAATGCAAACGGAAATTTAAGAATACAAATCAAAGTCACTACTGTGGAGCAGTGCCGCAGAACATAGAGGAATACATTGCACAGCAATCAAAAGATTCTCAGCCATATCTCCGTCAAATCAACGATACCATCCAAGGTGCACTGCCAGACGCTGTGCAAAAAATTTCATGGAGCATGCCGACGTACTGGAAAAAGCGAAACCTTATCCAGTTTGCGGCATTCAAAAAACACATCGGTCTGTATCCCGGTTCTGCGGCAGTCGAAGCCTTTGCAGAGCGCCTGCAAGGATATAAAACCAGCAAAGGAACCATCCAACTCTCTTATGATAAGCCATTGCCGCTTGACCTAATTGGCGAAATTGCAGCATGGTGCGAACAGGAGTACGGAAAATAACGGACACGAATACACTTCTTTATCTTTTCCCTTTGAAAATTCGTTACCGGATTTGCGCTACAGGAAAATTTTCAATATGCGCTCTATAACGGATTGTTCAGAAAGGGATAACCGGCGAGGACAAAAAATCTGCGAAAGCTGCACCGGCATCAAAAAACAGACAAAGGGAGAAGATACTTTTCTCGGTATCTTCTCCCTTTATTTTGCGTATCAAGGCATTACAGAGTCGAGTTTTTAATAAAAATTGTTAAAAAAAAACTTTTTTTATTTAATCCTATGGGTAAAACAATTCGTTGTTGACAACCTCCCTTACGCAGGATTGATACCGCTCATCCACCCTATCCATTTCATCGGTTGCTCGACTTTGCGCTTTTCTGTCACGCCATGCCACCAACCATTTTCTCAATCAACCGGTGAGACATTTCCTCTGCCTGCTTATCAATATCGACGAGGGATCGTTCAAGGTACCATTCACCCCTGTGTGATTGCTTGCAGGTCAAAAATATTCGTGCCAACGTCCTCCGGTTTATGCGCATCTGAAGCAAAGCAAATCGCAACGTGCTTTTCTTTGAAAATACGCAGCATCGTTTCATTCATGCCCAATTTGCTGAATCCGTAATTGAGCCTGAGTCCGCCGCTTTGCTCGGCGTACATATGACGTGCATTCAGTTCATCCGCCAGCAGACCGTAAACAGAAGTCAGATCGAACGCGGGACGGTGGCCGAAGCACTTGATCGAATCCGGATGCGCCACGCCGGAAAACAAGCCGCTTCTTACAAGGCTGAGCATCAGCTCGTAATATCTGCGGTAGAGCGCATCGACGTCAATGCCCTCCCAAAGCGCGGCTTTATGGTCAAACCCGAAGCCGTCTACCCAATGGATGGAGCCGACGGCAAAATCAAAGGGAAATGTGCCAAGAATCTCGCCAATCAACGCTTCATGCTCCGGAAAGTAGCACACCTCAAGTCCCCATTTGATGGTGACAGGAAACGATTGCTGACGCATCTTCTCAATCAGCGCTTGAAACTCTTTGATCGAATGGGTCACTTTTCTTTGATACCAGTCGTTCTGATAGTCGCTAAAAGCACGGACCGCGTCGTACATGGGCGCAAATTCGACAAATCGGTGCGAGTGCTCCAGCAGATAGATTTCATCCAATCCCGCACGTACCGCCTGTGCAGCAAACCGATTAATCCATTCTTTTGTATACGGTCCTCGTTCAATATGAATATGCACATCTGTCATACTGTCACCTGCTCTCAATCATCATTGTAAACGTATTTTATCGTTTCCGATTCTTTGTATGACTGCATGATATGAAACAGGGATACAGCAAAATCACTGTATCCCCGTTTTGTTTTTTATCAATAGCCGCGTTTTACATAGGTTGTATGCAAAATCTCATGCGCCTTGTGGCTGCCCGGTTTTTCAAGATAGGTGTCGTAAAGCTCCTTGATGACCGGATTTTCATGGGATTTGCGGATCGGCAGGTTTTTGTCCTCATTGTAGAGCACACTTGCACGAAGCGCGCGGATATCCGTATTATTGCGCACGGAAGCCGGCTGAATCGGCTGACCTCCGCCGTTTACACAGCCGCCCGGACAAGCCATCACTTCGATAAAGTGATAATTTGCCTCGCCTGCACGGATTTTATCAAGCAGCATCCGCGCGTTTTTGAGTCCAGAAACAACGGCGACGTTTACATCAAGATCGCCCACTTTATACGTTGCCTCTTTGATACCTTTGGTGCCGCGGACTTCTTTAAAGTCGAGCGCTTCGCCCTCGAGTTTTGTGTCGGTCAATGTTTCCACTGCCGTACGGAGTGCCGCTTCCATGACGCCGCCGGTTGCGCCGAAGATGACGCCTGCGCCGGAACCGATGCCGAGCGGCATATCAAATTCCTCATCCGGAAGCGACTCAAACATTAAGCCTGCCCGTTTGATCATCGAAGCAAGCTCACGGGTGGTGAGAACAGCATCGATATCCTGCATGCCTGCTGCGTCCTGATCGTCACGGCCGCGCTCGAATTTTTTCGCGGTACACGGCATGACGCTCACCACAAACAGTTTGCTCGGATCGATATTCTCTTTCTCTGCATAGTATGTTTTCACAATGGCACCGAACATCTGCTGCGGCGATTTGCACGACGACAGATTGTCGATGAAATCTTCATAGTAATGCTCGCAGAATTTAACCCATCCCGGTGAGCACGAAGTGATAAGCGGCAGTTTTCCGCCGTTTTTCACGCGCTCGATGAATTCGTTTGCTTCTTCCATGATCGTTAAATCAGCGGAGAAGTCGGTGTCGAACACTTTGTCGAATCCCAGACGGCGCAGTGCGGCAACCATTTTGCCTTTGACGTTTGTGCCGATCGGCATGCCGAACGACTCGCCCAAAGCGGCACGGACAGCCGGCGCGGTCTGCACCACGACAATTTTTTCCGGATCGCCGATTGCTTCAAACACTTTCGCTGTATCGTCTTTTTCATAAAGCGCGCCGGTCGGGCAGGCAACGATGCACTGTCCGCACGATACGCACGACGTATCTGCCAAATCCATTTCGAACGCACAGCCGATGTGCGATGCAAAGCCGCGGCGGTTCGGACCGATCACGCCGATGCCCTGCTCTGCGCACGCACCGACGCAGCGACGGCAGAGGATACATTTATTGTTGTCACGCACCATATGTGCGGCGGATGCGTCGAGCTCGTAGTGCGGCTTTTCGCCCTCGTATTTCGACTCATCCACGCCATACTCTCTTGCCAGACGCTGCAGTTCGCAGTCGCCGCTTCTGACACACGACAGACATTTTTTATCGTGGGTCGACAAGATCAGTTCGAGTGTATTTTTTCTGCTGCGGCGCAGTGCCGGTGTATTGGTGTACACTTCCATGCCCTCGCCGACCGGCTGCACACAAGCAGCCGCAAAGCTGCGCGCACCTTTAATCTCAACCAAACACATCCGGCACGCACCGATCTGGTTTACATCTTTTAAGTAACAAAGCGTCGGGATATTGATTCCCGCAAGACGCGCTGCCTCAAGAATCGTCGCATCCTTCGGTGCGGATACGGACAGACCGTTGATTTTCAAATTCACATTTTCCATATCTCGCTGTCTCCCTTACTTCTTCACGATTGCGCCGAACCGGCATTTTTCCATACAAGCGCCACACTTAATACATTTATTCTTATCAATGACATGCGGCTGTTTGACTGTACCGCTGATTGCATTCACCGGACACTGCCGTGCACACAGTGTACAGCCTTTACATTTATCCGCCACGATCTCAAACGAAAGAAGATCTTTACATACGCCTGCCGGACATCTCTTGTCAACGACATGTGCAATATACTCGTCGCGGAAATAACGCAGGGTCGAAAGCACCGGGTTCGGCGCCGACTGACCGAGTGCGCAAAGCGAGCCTGCTTTGATCTCATAGCACAACTGCTCGAGCTTGTCGATATCTTCAAGTGTCGCATTGCCTTTGCAGATATCCGAAAGCATCTCATACATGCGTTTCGTACCGATACGGCACGGATTACATTTGCCGCACGACTCGTCGACCGTAAACTCCAAGAAGAATTTCGCGATATCGACCATGCAGGTGTCCTCGTCCATGACGATTAAACCGCCTGAACCCATCATCGAACCGACTGCCAACAGGTTATCGTAGTCGATCGGGGTATCAATGAGGCTTGCCGGAATACATCCGCCGGACGGACCACCGGTCTGTGCCGCTTTGAATTTCTTGCCGTTCGGAATACCGCCGCCGATTTCCTCGATGATTTCACGCAGTGTGGTGCCCATCGGAACCTCGACCAAGCCGGTGTTGTGGATTTTGCCGCCGACTGCAAATACTTTCGTGCCTTTCGATTTCTCTGTACCCATCGAAGCAAACCAGTCTGCACCTTTTAAGATGATCTGCGGGATGTTTGCCCATGTTTCGACGTTATTTAAAATGGTCGGTTTGCCGAACAGACCTTTGACTGCCGGGAACGGCGGACGCGGACGCGGCTCACCGCGGTGGCCTTCGATCGATGTCATGAGCGCGGTTTCCTCGCCGCAGACGAATGCACCTGCACCCAAGCGAATCTCAATGTCAAAATCAAAGCCGCTGTCAAAAATATTTTTGCCGAGCAAGCCGTATTCCCTTGCCTGACCGATTGCAATTTCCAAACGTTTGACGGCAATCGGATATTCAGCACGGATATAGACATAACCCTGATTTGCGCCGATTGCATAGCCTGCGATCGTCATTGCCTCAATAACGACGTGCGGGTCACCCTCAAGAATCGAACGATCCATGAATGCACCCGGGTCACCCTCGTCGGCGTTGCAGCACACATATTTCTGATCGGCCTGGTTTGCCGCTGCAAATCCCCATTTCACGCCGGTCGGGAATCCGCCGCCGCCGCGTCCGCGCAGTCCGGAATCTTTGATGACCTGAATGACCTCTTCCGGTTTCATCTCGGTGAGCACCTTGCCGAGCGCCTGATAGCCGTCGGCACCGATGTATTCATCGATAATCTCCGGATTGATGACGCCGCAGTTTTTGAGTGCCACACGGTGCTGTTTTTTATAAAATTCGGTTTCATTGAGTGATTTTACGTTCTGATCGGTAACAGTCTCCGAGTAAAGAAGCCGTTTGACGATTCTGCCTTTTAACAAGTGCTCTGAAACGATCTCCGGAATATCCTCCGGTTTGACCATCGAGTAAAAGCTTCCTTCCGGATACACAATCATAATCGGGCCTAATGCACAAAGACCGAAACAGCCGGTTTTAACCACCTTGACTTCTTCAGAAAGGCCGGCTTTTTTGATCTCCTGCTCCAGTGTATCAATAATTTGCTGACTGCCCGACGACGTACATCCGGTACCGCCGCAGACAAGCACATGGGAACGATACATTCGATTTCCTCCTCCTTCTTATTTGGCAACACTGCCGATGGTATACTCGGAAACGACATTTCCGTTCACCAAATGGTCAGCCACAACCTTCACTGCTTTTTCCGGTGTCATTTTCACATACGTTGTTTTCGTTCCGTCCGGTGTGAAAATCTCCACCACCGGTTCATACTGGCAAATGCCGATGCAGCCGGTCTGTGTGACACTGACGTTCAAAAGATTGCGTTTTGCAACCTCTTCTGTAAATTTGTTGAGCACAGGACGTGCACCCGCTGCGATGCCGCAGGTTGCCATACCGACGACCACACGGATTTTATCGCCGTTTTCTTCACGCACATTGATTGCGCCTTTCATTCTATCGCGGATCGCCTGAAGTTCAGCTAAACTTTTCATACAATCATGCACCACCTTAAATCAAAAATGATATTACTTTTGCTTTCACATTATAAAATTGCATCTCTCAATACTCGCTATAATCCCGTATCTTTTTAACAATACCGACATAGTCGTGGCCCGTCCCCTTGAAGTGCTCAGGATCAATCGGATGATGGATATTGTAAAGAATCCCCGTTTCTCCTGTTCTTCCAAGATCGTTCTCATCCAAATGCCTTTCGTCAATATGGACACGGACGATTTCGAGGCATACCAAAACAGAGTCGTCGCCTTCAGTAATTTCCTTTTCCCACTTGAAACGACACTCCAAATTCATAAAGCATTCGTTAATCAGAGGAGCGTTCACCATTTCCGCCTGAACCGAAGTCAAACCGGCAGTTTCAATTTCATCGATCTCAAAGCCGTTATTTTTGCAAGTTGACATACATTTGTCATACAAATCAGCAGACATAAAGTTAATAACAGCTTCACCTGCTTCGTGAAGTGTTCTATATAAATGTCCGTATTTGCTGACCGCGGAAACAATCGCAAAATAGCCGTTTTTTCCACCTGTGAATGTTGTCCAGGACTGCATACAGGCGTTCGGCTGCCCATTGCTTTTATATGAAGTTATGATGTAGAGCGGTGAAGGGACAGAAATAACGAATTCCATCCAATGAAACCCATACATTTCCATACTTTTCATAGATTCAGGCAGCGTACTGTACTTCTTTTTCATATGCACCACCTTAAATTGTCATTCTTCTTTTTTAAGTTCTGCTTCGTTTTCTTTGATAAAATCGCTGATAAACGTAAGCACAGGAGGCTCGTTGACTGGTACCCCCTCTAAAATCGTCCGTACCTCGCGCGTATCGAGTGTAAACGAACGGTCATCCACTGCGTATGTATAGCAAAAATCGATCGACGGATTCACACTCACAAGCGAAACCATCGTTGCCGCCATGTCACCTAACGGCATCATATCGATGTGTTCATAGCAGTAAATCGCACAGACTGTTGTTCCGACGTTTACTTTGCTTTCAATCGAAAAGCTGCCGCCTGTAAGCTCTGCGGAGAGCTTAAAAAACGGAACGCCCAACCCAACCTTCCGCGTCGTGCGCGTGGTGTAAAACGGGTCGATCACACGGGAAACCTGCTCGTCGGTCATGCCGCAGCCGTTATCCTTGATCGACACCGAAAGCGTTTTCGTCTGTGTGTTTTTTAAAATCGTAATCTCAATCAGCGAGGCGTTTGCCTTCACTGAGTTCTGAACGATGTCAAGCACGTTCAGAGAAACTTCCGGCATCATGCGGTCTGATATTTCGAGAGAATCGTGTCGATGTCATCGACGGTCACTTTGCCGTACACTTCGTCGTTGACTGTAAGCACCGGCGCTAAGCCGCACGCGCCGACACAGCGGCACGCATCGAGCGAAAACCGTCCGTCCGGTGTGCACTCGCCGCTTTTGATGCCGAGCTTTTTGCACAGTGCCTCAAACACGTCGCCGGCACCTTTTACATAGCACGCAGTGCCTAAGCATACGCTGATTTTATATTGTCCCTTCGGATACAGCGAGAACTGTGAATAGAACGTCGCAACGCCGTATACCTCTTCGAGCGGAACATTTAATCCCACTGCGATCATTTTCTGCACTTCGATCGGCAGATAGCCGTAGATATCCTGTGCTTTCTGCAAAACGGGCATCAAAGCGCCTTTGTCATTCAAATGCTCGTGAATCACGTCACTCAAGCACTTTTCCTGCTCCGGTGTTCCCGAAAACGGGACTGTGGCTGTTTTTTTAGCCATGCCAAAACCTCCTTTAGGACCTATCAGATTCCAAACATTCCGTAAACGCGCACGGCATTTGGATCATTTCAGTAATAAACATAATAAGTATATCACCTTTCTTTCCGCTTGTCTATCGCTTTTGCGCATTTTCCTGTTTATTTTTTTGTGTAAAATAAATTAAAACACAACATTTTAAAAATACAAACTTGCTATTTTATATGACTGACGATATAATAGAACATATAAGCCATATGATTTTTCATATAACTCTATGCGTTTTGTGCACCGCTGCGACAAAACAGATAACGGAGGGATTTTCATGACAGGAAACGATATCCAAACGATTTTAGACTGCAAAGTATTTGCGGGAGAAGAACTGCTTGACCGCGAAGTGCACACCGCCTGCGGATCGGATATGATGAGCGATGTGCTCGCCTATGTCAAAGACCAGTCAATCCTCTTGACCGGTCTTGTAAACGCGCAGGTCATCCGTACCGCCGATATGATGGATATGCTCTGTATCGTATTTGTGCGCGGAAAAGAACCGTCAGAGGACATGATCGAACTTGCCAATGAACGCGGCATCTCCTTGATGTCCACAGAACACCGGATGTTCACTGCCTGCGGTCTTTTGTGGGAAAACGGACTGCGGGGAGGGAACAATGACTGATGAATGCAATTCAGCTCCATTATGAAGTGGACGGCACTGACTTTACCCGTGCCGGGGAAGCCTCTGCTGCTGTCAAAAAAGCGCTCCGCCAGCTCGGCGTCAGACCTGACATCATCCGAAAAGTGGCGATTGCTTTATATGAAGGCGAAATCAACATGGTCATCCATGCCGAAGGCGGCTACATCGACGTTTCCATCGATCAATCATCGATTCAAATGGCGCTGTGCGACCACGGCAAAGGCATTGAAAACATTGATCTCGCCATGAAAGAGGGATACTCCACCGCACCCGACGAGGTTCGTTCATTGGGATTCGGTGCAGGAATGGGACTTCCCAACATGAAAAAGAATACGGACGAAATGCACATTGAATCGACAGTCGGCGTTGGCACAAACGTCTATATGACCGTCTATCTGTGAATCTATTCCCGTCTGCCAAACAGGAGGGGTTTTTATGAATTCCTTTTTTCATTCGGTCACGCTTGACCCGCAAAAATGCAAGGGATGTATCAACTGCATCAAGCGGTGTCCGACAGAAGCCATCCGTGTGCGAAACGGAAAGGCAACGATTTTAGCCGAACGATGCATCGACTGCGGCGAATGCATCCGCGTCTGCCCGCATCACGCAAAAAAAGCGGTGTGCGACACGCTCTCGGTGCTAAATGATTATGAATATACGATCGCACTCCCCGCGCCGTCGCTTTACGCGCAATTTAATCATTTGGAAGATGTCGAAATCGTACTAAACGCGCTGCTCATGCTCGGATTTGACGATGTGTTTGAGGTATCCAAAGCGGCGGAACTTGTTTCGGACGCCACACGAAAGTATATGGCGCGCCCGGGTCTTTTAAAACCGGTTATCAGTTCTGCCTGTCCCGCGGTGACAAGGCTTATCCGCGTGCGGTTTCCGAGCCTTATTGACCATGTGCTCCCCTTTAACGCACCAGTCGAGGTCGCTGCCCGGCTTGCACGCAAACAAGCGGTCAAAAAAACCGGTCTTCCACCTGAAAAAATCGGAACGATCTTTATTTCTCCGTGCCCTGCAAAAGTGACGGCGAGCAAGATGCCGCTCGGTACACAAAAAAGTGCCGTTTCCGCTGTCGTTTCCATCAGTGAAGTCTATCCGCAGCTTTTACACCATATGAACGCCGACACGGTCGGAACCATCTCCGCACAATCCGGAAAAATCGGCGTTTCCTGGGCAAGCAGCTCGGGTGAATCGGCGGCACTGTTAAACGACAACTATCTTGCGGCAGACGGCATCGAAAACGTCATTCGTGTGCTTGAGGATTTAGAGGATGAGAAGTTTGAAAATCTCGATTTTATCGAGTTAAACGCCTGCAATGCCGGCTGTATCGGCGGCGTGCTGACGGTAGAAAACCCGTACATCGCGCGTACCAAGCTAAAGCGCCTGCGAAAATATCTGCCGGTTTCCCTAAACCACGATCCGGTGGAATCCCCTGTGCTCGACTGGGATGCACCGCTTGAATACACACCGGTATTAAAACTTGACGATAATTTTTCCGTTGCAATGGAAAAAATGTCGCGCATGGAGCAGATCGAAGAACGTCTGCCTGGTCTTGACTGCGGTTCCTGCGGCGCACCGTCGTGTCATGCGCTTGCGGAGGATGTTGTGCGCGGAATCGCCTCCGAGGACGAGTGCATTTATAAATTCCGCGAAAACTTCTCAGCGCTCGTTGACAATATCCACAAGCTCGACAGTATGATCCCGCAGAGCCTGCTCAATCGAAAGGAGGAGCGTCATGACACCGATTGAACTTGCAAAGCAGTGCAATTTTTCTGTGATTAACGAAGGCGAGGGAAACGACCGGCAGATCGACGGCATTTACTGCTGTGATCTGTTAAGCGTCGTGATGGGACGTGCAAAGGCAAACGATTTGTGGATCACTGTTATGGGAAATTTAAACACCGTCGCAGTGGCTGTATTGAGCGATGTCAGCTGTATTTTACTGGCAGAAGGTATTACAATGGACGATACCGGTATACAAAAAGCAAAGCAGCAGGATGTCTGCGTCCTTGCCACCGAACAGCCGGTATTTGAGGCTGCAATGTGTGCCGCGAAGGTGCTTTCACTATGATTGTTTCCTACGATCTTCATATGCACTCCTGCCTTTCACCATGCGGCGACAACGATATGACACCGAACAACATCGTAAACCTCGCCTCGCTGATCGGGCTTGATGTGATCGCAGTGAGTGATCACAATTCTGCACAAAACCTGCCTGCTGTATTTGCTGCGGCAAAAAACACTGATTTGCTTGTGATTCCTGCGATGGAGCTTTGCAGTGCAGAGGAAATTCACCTGCTGTGTTTATTCCCCACCCTCGAACAGGCGCTCCTTTGTTCAGAAGCAATTCACAAGCATCTGCCGAAGATCAAAAACCGTGCGGAAATTTTCGGGGAACAGCGTATCCTCAACGAACATGACGAATGCATTGGAACCGAGCCTTTTTTACTCATCAACGCGCTCAGCTTAAGCCTTGATGAACTGATCTCCTTTGTGCGTCCATTTTCCGGTTACTTGATTCCCGCTCATGTGGACAAAGCCGCTTATTCGATTACGGCAAGCCTTGGCGCCATTCCGCCGGAATACGGATTCCGCTGTGTGGAGGTATCCGACCTGAATGCTCCTATTCCGTTTGACGGTATGAAGATCTGCGATTCAGATGCGCACTATCTTGAACATATGAGTGAGCCGGTTCATTTTCTTGAAATTCAAGAAAAAACGATCCCCGCTGTGCTGCGTGCGCTCGGCGCTCCCTGTTAAAACGCAAAAATCACCTCTGGATCTGAGAGATTCAAAACAGAGATAAAAAGAGCTGACAGATTTGTCAGCTCTTTTTTCTTTTCTGCCTTGGAGGTTACATAAAAAGCATTCGAAACGACCTGCCGTAAATATAAGCACAACAAAAAGGCTTGCTGTCTGTTTTTTCACAGGCAGCAAGCCTTTTGCGGTTCACTCTGATTTAATATAATAAAACGCCCCGTTTGTGATTCAGCATAATATCCCGAACCACAAACAGGGCGTTTTACATTTTGATTTTCATCGATCTGTTGAATTAAAACTTCGGGCGATAGCTCCGGCAAGCTTCGACATATGCCAGAATATTTTCCCACGGAACCTCCGGTTCAAGCAAATGGGTGGGTGCAACCATCAAACCTTTGCCTTTTCCCTGCACAGCAATATCCAAATTCTGATGCACTGTACGGATGACTTCTTCCGGCGAAGCAAAAGGCATGGTTGTCTGTGTGCCGATCGTACCATGAAATGCAATCTGCTGACCATACTGTTCATAAATTTCTTTGAAATCCATGCACTCACTCTGAATCGGGTTTAGAACATCGACACTCGCCTCAATCAGCGACGGGATAAACGGCGTTACAAAGCCGCAGCTGTGATAAAATACAACAATGTCCGGTTTCACTGCGCGTGCCGCATCGATCACTTTCTTGAGCCGCGGGAACAGCCATTCCCGATACAGTTCCATGCTCATCATCGGTGTGTGCTGCATACCGATATCGTCGCCAAGATACAAAATATCTGCCCCAGCTTTTGCAAACGATTGTGCACGAATGATCGACTGTTCTGTCACTTTATCAAGCACATATGCTGCCATTTCCGGATCACACATCATGTCCGCCATCAAATTTTCCATACCACGCAGATACCACGAAGTTTCCCACACCGTACACTGCATATTTCCGACAGCCGCAAGTCCTTGTGCGTGAATTTCTTCGACTTCCCGTTCCTGATGAGAAGCATCTCCCACCGAAAAATCGGGATATGGATATGCTTCGAGCTCCTCAATTGTCTCCGCATTTTTTAGCGGACAGCGCATATAGGTCATATGCATTGCCTCACGACTTCCGGGTTCATGTGCAACACCCCAGAGATCAATCGTGCCGCCCTCTTTTAAATTCGGATGATACGGCACATATTTCGACGTATCAACCGGAATTTTGATATCGCCAATGTTTCTCCACGGCATTCCAAAATATTCCGGATAAGGTACTGTACCGCCTGTCTTCTCACGATACATTTCCTCCAGTGCCGGACAAAGCGAAAACTCCACCGGAACTTCTTCAAATGGTTCGCCGCGGAGCATCGCCAAAAGATTCTCCCGTTTGGTCATACTATCCCCTTCTTTATTATGTACTGACATTTGTAAGCACATTATACCATTCCAAAATGAAATGTCAATAACAAAATCCCCGTCCAAATGGACGGGGATATGTATATTACTTTTTTTAATTACAGGGTAAGAGTCTGCTCTGTTTCTTTGTCGAAGATGTGGAGTTTGTTGACACTCAATGCAACTTTCACAACATCGCCAACTTTTGCAGCCGAACGAGTATTTACTCTTGCAACGATCGGGGTGCCAGCCAGAGAGAGGTACAGATATGTTTCGTGACCCATCAGCTCGGTAACCTCAACTTCGCACTCAACGATTGCTGTAGCAGTCGACAGGTGCATTTCGTCGTCGTGCATATCTTCCGGACGGATACCCATGATGACTTCCTGACCAACTTTTGCTTTGACTGCCGGTGTGACTTTCGATTCCGGAACCGGAACTTTGAATGTCTGATCGCCTTCGCCGATGATCAGAACCAAACCGCCGTTTGCTTCTTCCAGTTTTGCATTGATGAAGTTCATCTGCGGAGAACCGATGAAGCCAGCAACGAAGAGGTTGCACGGTTTGTCATAGAGGTTCTGCGGTGTGTCAACCTGCTGAATGAGACCGTCTTTCATAACGACGATTCTGGTACCCATGGTCATAGCCTCTGTCTGGTCGTGGGTAACGTAGATAAAGGTTGTGCCCAAACGGTGATGCAGTTTTGTGATCTCGGTACGCATCTGTGCACGCAGTTTTGCGTCAAGGTTGGACAGCGGTTCGTCCAGAAGGAAGACCTGCGGCTCACGGACGATTGCACGGCCCAGAGCAACACGCTGACGCTGACCACCGGAAAGTGCTTTCGGTTTTCTGTCGAGCAAGTGCGAAATGTCGAGAATTCTTGCAGCCTCTTCAACGCGTGCTTTGATCTCGTCTTTCGGAACTTTGCGCAGTTTTAAGCCGAATGCCATGTTCTCAAACACGGTCATATGCGGATACAGAGCGTAGTTCTGGAACACCATTGCGATATCACGGTCTTTCGGAACAACGTCGTTTACGCGGCGGTCACCGATATACAGATCGCCTTCTGTGATTTCCTCAAGGCCTGCGATCATACGAAGTGTTGTCGATTTACCACAGCCGGACGGACCAACGAGGATGATGAACTCTTTGTCTTCGATTTCAAGGTTGAAATCAGATACTGCGACGACGCCGCCCGGATATTTTTTATAAATACCCTTTAAAGATAAGCTTGCCATTGTTATACCTCCTAAACACACACCTTAAGGTGTTGTATATACTATACCAAATTTTTTTTGAAAATACCAGTGGTGGGTTGCCCAAAGATTCAAAACCGTGTTTATCCATAATGCACAACAAACATCAGATGTGTCCTTGTACAGCGGAAATACATCGTCTATTTGCATAAAATTTCATCGATTTCTTTGTGCATGATTTTTCTGCATCCACATTCGGGCAATTTTTTGTCTAATTCCAAGCCGCCAATATGTGTCCGCTTCAGGAAAAGAACACCTCGTCCGACAGAACCAAACATCCTCTTTATTTGGTGGTATTTCCCTTCTGTTAATATAATTTCATATACAGGATTTTCGCACCCGCAAAGCAGTGTGAGCGCACACGGCTTGCATACATATCCATCCGCCAATGTAATGCCGCTGCGCAGCTGTTCCTCATCCTGCGCCGTAATCGGGCCGTCAATCGTCACCTCATACCGTTTGCTGACATGACTTTTCGGAGAAAGAATGCGGTGTGCAAAGTCGCCGTCGTTTGTCAACAGAACGAATCCAACCGTATCTTTATCGAGTCTGCCCGCCGGAAATAAATCGGACCGATACAGCTCCGGCGGTACAAGATCGAGCACTGTCCGGTGCATTTTGTCCTCTGTCGCGCTCACCACACCCTGCGGCTTGTTGAGCATCAGGTACACGAACGGTTCATATGCGACAGCTTGTCCCTTATAGCAGACTTGAGCCGTTTGCGGATCAATCTGCATATCAATTTTTTTGGCTGTTTCGCCGTTTACGGTAATTTGTTTTTTCGAAACTGCTTCTTTGACTTCTTTTCGCGATAAAATCTCCTGTGAAGAAAAGAAGCGATCAAGCCGCATGGTTGCCATAAGCATCTACTCCTTTTCTTAAAAGTATACGCGAAACTTGCCTTTGATGCAATCACTTTTGTGACGGCATTTTGAATCCATGCATAAAACCATCGAGTGTCAGTGAGCAAATATCGCCGCCGATTACATTACCGGCATACACCAGAAGATTTGCACGCACCTCTCCTTCATATCCGGGATAATTTGTCACAGCATATGCATACTGCTTCACCTGTTTTCCGCGATAATCCGAAAGATCAAAGCCCTGTGCTGTCTGAATCTCATTGTATTTTTTATACACATCCGAAAATTTTGCAGGAATCACCACATCTTTCACCTGCACGGCTTCTGCTTTGACCTCCCATCCAAACTGCGCCAAAAAAGCAATCCGCTCTTCGTTTGTTGCAGCCGAAAGATTTGCTTTTTTCATGACCGATGCACTCTCCCCTTTGCAGGAAAACAGGCATACGGCACAAATTGCAGCTGCTATGATCAATCCGCCGAATACAAGATGCTTTCTCTTTGGTTTAAACGCACAAATAAACATACACGCACCTCCTGCATCATATCTATGCGGCAGATCCATGCTTTATCCCTTTATGAAAAAACAAAACCGCTCAAAACAGTGCTGTTTTTGAGCGGCTTTCGTTTTTTATTTTTCAGAGAAATCAAATGCATCATGCACAGCAATCACTGCACGATCTGCATCTTTTCTTGCGATGAGAACCGAAATTTTGATTTCACTCGTCGAAATCATCTGAATGTTGATGTTTGCATCATACAGCGCTTCGAACATTTTTGCTGCAACACCCGGATTCGACTGCATGCCTGCACCGACGATCGACACTTTTACGATGTCGTCTTCTGCTTCGATGCGCTCTGCGCCGAGAATATCAAATTTCTCCTGCAAAAGCTCAATCGCTGTATCTTTGTCTGCCAGCGGTACAGTAAAGCTGATGTCTTTTGTATTGTGGCGGCCAATCGACTGCAGAATGATATCTACATTGATTTTGCGCGATGCAAGCAGCGAGAAAATTTTAAATGCAATACCCGGTGTGTCCGGCAGTCCGATCACTGCAATTCGTGCAACGTCCTCGTCTTTTGCAACACCTTTAATCAATAATTTTTCCATTTTAACGGCCTCCTTTACAATCGTACCCGGTTTATTTACAATACTTGAAAGTACTTCTAAGTTTACGTGATATTTTTTCGCCATTTCGACGGAGCGATTATGCAGCACGCCTGCACCCAAAGATGCAAGTTCCAGCATCTCGTCATATGTAATTTCATCGAGTTTCACTGCATTTTTCACAATACGCGGATCAGCGGTATAGACACCCTCCACGTCCGTGAAGATCTGACAGCGGTCTGCGTGCAGTGCTGCGGCAAGTGCGACTGCGCTCGTGTCAGAACCGCCGCGGCCAAGCGTTGTGATATCATCAAAACGGTTTAATCCCTGGAACCCTGCAACAACCACGATGTTGTTGTTGTCAAGCTCGCGTTTTAAGCGTTCTGTTTCCACACGGCGAATCCGTGCAGCACCGTGATTCGAACGTGTCACAAAGCCTGCCTGCCAGCCAGTCAGCGACACCACCGGGCATCCAAGTTTATCAATCGCCATGGCAAGCAGTGCGATCGAAATCTGTTCGCCGGTGGAGAGGAGCATATCCATCTCACGTTTGGATGCGCGATCATTGATTTCATTTGCTTTTTCAATCAGTTCATCCGTTGTATCGCCCTGCGCACTGACAACGACAACCACCTGATTGCCGGCTTTATATGTGTCCGTGACTGTTTTTGCAACACGCATCAAGCATTCTTTATCTTTTACGGAGGAGCCTCCGAATTTCTGAACAATTAAACCCATCTCACAAGACCTCCCTGTTATCTGTTCCTTCCACATTATGAACCGTTGTGCCGTCATTGTCAATGACCAGTTCTTCGATTTTCCATCCATCAAGCGACAGCGTGCCGAGATATTCGCGCAGCTGCGGCGCAAATTGGTCATCTGCACCATCGACAATCGCCATCAATGTAGGACCGGCACCGCTGATGTACACACCGTACGCATTTTGTGCATATGCCTGGCTGAACACCTCAGCCGCATGGTCAATGAGTCCCATCCGATACGGCTGATGCAGTTTATCCTCGACTGCAATGCGGATATTTTCGTATTTTCCCTGCAAAAGCGATGCCGAAAACAACGCTGCACGCGACAAATTGTACCGTGCATCCAGGTGGCTCACCTGCTCTGGCAGCGCTTTTCGCGCAAGCTCTGTGCTCAGTTTGAAATCCGGAATGACCGCCACAAGCCGCAGTGCATTGTGGACTGCCTGTTTGACCCAATAAACGCGTTTTCCCTCAAGCACTGCTGTGACAATGCCGCCAAGCAGTGCAGGTGTCGTATTATCAGGATGTCCTTCAATGTCGGACGCCAGGTTTACAAGATCATCAAGCGACAGCGGATTACCAAGCAGTGTGTTTGCACCCACCAAACCGCCGACGATACAAGCGGAACTGGAACCCAGTCCCCTTGTCATCGGGATGTTGTTCTGCTGCACAATGCGCAGTCCCGAAAATGGTTTTCCGCACTCCAAAAACAGCCGCTCCGCCGACTGATAGATCAAATTTTCTTTCGTTGTCGGAACCCAGGTGCCGTCTGTCGAACAGATCGAAACACCGTCATATTCCTCCATATCGATCACATTATATAAATTGACCGCCAAACCAAGGCTGTCAAATCCTGCACCGAGATTGGCACTCGTTGCAGGAACGCGAATTCGAATCATACGCTCACCTCAGCAATCTGCAACGCGGATTTTCGCACAAACGCGCACGCCTGCATCTTCCAAAGCTTTGAGTGCATCAAGCGTTTTCTGCACCGGCTGCGGTTTTATCACAAATGCGCTTTCTTCGGCATCTGCACCGGCACGCGACAAGAACTGCACCGCGCCGAACGCTTCTTCAATTTGTGTGCGGGACGCACCGAACAATCGAACGTAAAACGCTTCGCACAATGCTTCCACCGGTTCAACGAAGTTTTCGCTGCTGTCTGCCCATGTGAGCGAAGTGCTCGTTCCAAAGCTTTTTGCCTCATGAATGACGTCAGCGACCACTGCGCTTGCTGTCGGCAGCTTGCCGGCACCCTTTCCGTAAAACACAACGTCACCGGTTGCGTTGCCGCGTACCAAAACGCCGTTAAATACATCGTCGATATTGGCAAGCTGGCTTTCCTTATGGATCAGTGCAGGGCTTACAAGACATTTGATCGTGTCTTTTCCCGGGAGACGTTTTGCCTCGCCTACCAGCTTGATCACACCACCCCAGTTTTCCGCATAAGCAACATCTTCGAGCGTGATATTTGAAATGCCCTCTGTCTGCACATATTCCGGATACACATGACGGCCGAACGCCAGTGAAGCCAAAATGCAGATTTTGCGGCACGCATCGTGACCTTCGACATCTGCCGCCGGATTGCGTTCTGCATAGCCGAGATCCTGCGCCAATTTGAGCGCTGTATCAAACTCCATGTTCTCGCGGATCATTTTTGTGAGAATGAAATTGGTGGTACCGTTTAAGATACCCACGATTTCATCAATCTCATTCGCCGCTAAGCACAGATGCATCGGCCGGATGATCGGAATGCCGCCGCCTACTGACGCTTCAAAAAAGTAATTGCAGTTATTCTCTTTGGCAAGCGCCAAAAGCTGTGCGCCTTTTGATGCTACCAATTCTTTATTCGATGTGACGACGCTTTTTCCTTTTTGAAGGGCACGCGATGTAAATTCAAATGCCGGCGAAACGCCGCCCATCACTTCCACAACAATGGAAATCTCATCGTCGTTTAAAATATCGTCAATGTTTTTTGTAAATTTATCGCGGTACGGCAGATCGTCAAAATCACGCAAATCCAAGATACGTTTGACTTCAATCGGCTGACCTGCTCTGCGGGTGATACTTTCTCTGTTTTCCTCAATCACCTCGCACACACCCGAGCCGACCACTCCGTGTCCAAGCACTGCTATTTTCGCCATTTTTCTTCCCCATTTCCAAACAATCTATTTTTCATATCCGTTTTGCTTTTACAACGCCGCCGATTTCCACGACAGCCTGATAGATCGCCGCCTGCTGTTCTTCCAAAAGCACGCCGTCGCACCGGAACGAAATCGTCACCAATGCAACGCGATCGACCGGAATGTTCTGATTCACAGTCAAAATATTCACACGAAAGGCAGTCAATACCGTCAGCACCTTCGCCAAAACACCCGGATCATCGGACAGCCACAGCGAATAGGTAATAACACTGCTTTTGTCCTGATCCTCATAGAAAAAGACACTGTCTTTATATTTGTAAAATGCGCTGCGGGAAAGCTCCGCCATCTTACACGCCTCAGACGAATTTTTCGCCTGGTTTTTCGAAAGATACGATTTCGCCGTCAGCACTTTTGAAAACACTTCCGGCAATACTGCTTTATCAACCAGCACAAGCTGCTGTTCTTTCACGCAAGTTCACCACCAAAATACATTTGTTTTTGTGACAGATACAAATATAACATGTTTCTTTGAAAAACGCAAGATGCAATTTGCTTATTTTTACGGATAAAGCGATTTTCTTTTTGGTCGATTCAGCCGATAGGTCTCCTCTTTTACAAAGGGAAGCAGCAGAATAAGTCCCAGCAGATTCGGAATCATCATCAATCCGTTAAAAAGATCTGCCAATTCCCACAAAGACAGCACAGGAAACACTGCGCCAAAAAAGACTGCCGCGGCATACAGAACATGATAAAGCCGACGCACGCGCCTTTTGCCGTTTAAAAACAGAATGCAGCTGTCACCGTATCCTCCCCAGGAGAGAATGGCCGCAAACGCAAAAAACAGCACCGACATGCCGAGCAGTATGCGTGCCGTCTGACCGAATGTCTGCGCAAACGCCGTAAGTGTGATAGAAATGCCGTCTGCCGCCGAATCAAACGGCACGCCGGACGACAAAATGACAACAGCCGTCAGCGTGCACATCACGATCGTATCAAAAAACACCTCAAAAATGCCGAACAGTCCCTGCACAGCAGGTGATTCACATTCGGCGGCGGCATGGGCAATCGGCGCAGAGCCAAGCCCTGCCTCGTTGGTAAAAACACCTTTTGTGCACCCGACACGCATCGCCTGCATGAGCATCGAGCCGCCGATTCCGCCCGCCATGCTTTGAAACGAAAACGCTTCCGTGACGATCGAACACAGCGCTTTTAAGCAGGATGCAGGATGCAGTACGATCACCGCCATACAGCCAAGCAGATAAACCGCCGCCATCACAGGAACAAGCACCTGTGTAACGGACACAATTCTTTCCATACCGCCTGCCAACACAATGCCGGTCACCATACTGAGCACCAAAAACAAACACATCAGCACCGGCGGCGCAATCGGTGTAATTGCCAGCAGTGCGCCGAACGCCGTGTTGGCCTGCACCATATTCCCGACAAAAAAGGACGAACAAATACACAGCCACGCAAACAGCTTTCCGGTACGTTTGCCAACGACATGCGTCAGATAATACATCGGGCCGCCGACAAACCGGCCATCTTTCCGCTCACGAAAGCGTACCGCCATTGTAATTTCGGCAAACTTCACTGCCATTCCTAAAAACGCGCTGATCCACATCCAAAAAATTGCACCTGCGCCTCCCGCAGCAAGCGCAATGGCAACGCCCGCAATGTTGCCGGTGCCGATCGTTCCCGAAAGCGCGGCAGTGACCGCCTGAAAAGAGGAAATCTGCTCGTTTTGTCCTTTTTTCATTCCAAACAGAACGGTTTTTACCGACTGCGCAAACATTCGAACCTGCACAAACCGTGTACCGAAGCTGATGAGCAGTCCAATCACTGAAACACCCCAAACCATCACCGGTCCGCTCAGAAATACACTCAACAGAGAAAAAGGATTCTGCATGAAAAAACACCTGCCCGTTCATACATATGAACCGGCAGGCATCTTCATTCCCACAGTATCACTGCATTATGAGTTGTGATCGACTTGATGAAATGTTTTTAAGTTGCCTGTTTTCATGCTGCGGCTTGCCAAAATATCAAGCACCGATTCGAGCGAAACGCCGCGCTCCTGCATCATTACAAGGATGTGGAACAACAGATCGCTCACTTCGTTTGCGATTTCGTCCGGATCGTTGTTTTTGGCCGCAATGATCATCTCTGCGTTTTCCTCGCCGCATTTTTTCAAAATTTTATCGATGCCTTTGTCGAACAGATAGCAGGTGTACGAGCCCTCCTGCGGGTGTTCGAGGCGGTGACGAATCGTTTCGTCAAGCGCTAAGAGTGCTTTGAGTTTTTCTTCCATCGATTATTCCCTCGTTTCTGTTTTTCGCTGATAAATCCGTTTAAAAAAGCAGCTTTTGTGCCCGGTATGACATGCAGGTCCCATCTGCTCTACACGCACGAGCAGTGTATCATCGTCACAGTCCGCGTCAATCGAAAGTACTCGCTGGGTGTGTCCGCTTGTGGCACCTTTGTTCCAAAGCTCTTTGCGCGAACGGGAATAAAACCAGGTATATCCCGTTTCAAACGTCTTTTTTAGGCTTTCTTCGTTCATATAGGCGAGCATCAGCACTTCGCCGGTACTGTCCTCGACCACAATCGCCGGAATGAGCGGCGCTTTTTTAAAATAAATCGAAACATCCATCTTGTTTTCCTCACTTATCCATCCGAACCGGAATGCCGCATTCATGCAGATGCTCTTTGACCTGCCCGACCGTCAGTTCCCGATAATGAAACAGCGATGCGGCAAGTGCAGCATCCGCACCTGTTTTTTGGAACACCTCCGAAAAATGCGAAAGCGCACCGCATCCGCCCGATGCAATCACCGGCACATGGGAAACTGCACAGATGGCATTGAGCAGTTCGATATCAAATCCGGCTTTCGTTCCGTCCGCATCCATTGATGTGAGCAGAATTTCGCCGGCGCCAAGCCGCTGTACTTCCTTCGCCCACCAGACAGCATCCATTCCGGTGTCGATTCGGCCGCCGTTGATGACAACGTGAAATGTGCCGTCCTCTGCACGGCGCGCATCAATCGCCACCACCACGCACTGACTGCCGAATTTATCGGCCGCCTCCGAAACAAGCTGCGGATTGCGCACAGCCGCAGAATTGACCGAAATTTTATCCGCACCGGCGCGCAGAAGCTTTTTAAAATCATCGATCGTACGAATACCGCCGCCCACGGTCAGCGGAACAAACACCTGCTTTGCCGTATTGCGCACCACGTCCACAATTGTATCGCGGTTTTCGTGCGTTGCGGTGATATCGAGAAATACGATCTCGTCTGCACCCTGTTCGTTATACATTTTTGCACATTCCACCGGATCACCCACATCTTTTAATCCGACGAAATTGATGCCTTTGACGACGCGTCCGTTTTTCACGTCGAGACACGGAATTATTCGTTTGGAGAGCATTTTCGTTTTCCTCCCGCCGGGCGCGGCCGCTGCTGTGCACGCTGTGCTTCCACCTGTGCGGCAGCTTCAATCGCCTCTTTCAAATCAAGTGTACCTTTATACAGCGATTTGCCGCAGATTGCACCGTACATTTTGATTTTTGCAAGCGCACGGATATCCTCGACATTGCGAATGCCACCCGACGCAATGATATTCATACGCACGGCTTCGCGCAATTTCTTTAAATCTGTAAGGTTCGGGCCGGTAAGTGTTCCGTCACGCGAAATATCGGTGTAAATCAGGTGTTTTACGCCAATATGGAACATCTCTTTTGCAAGCGTGATGTAGTTCACACGACCGGAAGCAAGCCACCCTTCCGTTTTAACCATACCGTCCTCTGCGTCGATGCCAACGATAATCCGATCGCCGTATTCGCGCACAAGCTCTGCCAAAAGCTTCGGATTTTTGACTGCCATAGAACCTAAAATAATCCGGTCAATGCCGTTTTCCAAATAGTAAGCCGCGGTGTTCATGTCACGAATGCCGCCGCCCAATTCAATTTTCAATCCGGTTTCACGCGCCACTGAAACAAACACATCACGGTTTTGTGCCATTGCGTTTTTTGCGCCGTCCAAATCCACCATGTGCAAATATGTCGCACCTGCCGCTTCAAACTGCTTTGCGGTTTCAATCGGATCTGCTGCCACACGTTCGCTCGTCGCAAAATCACCTTTTGTCAGCCGTACGCATTCCCCGTTTTGAATGTCAATCGCAGGATAGATAATCATCTGGTCAGTCCTCCAAAGTTTCTAAGTATCGTAAGTCCCGTTTCGCCGCTTTTTTCCGGATGGAACTGCGCGCCGAACACCATATTGTTCTGCACAAGCGCCGGAATCCGCACGCCGTAGTCTGTATCTGCAGCGATATATTCGGGCGTGGTGTTCGCCATAAACGAATGGACAAAGTAGACACATGCACCCTCGCCGATTCCCGCCAGCAGCGGAGAATCGATGTGTTTATGCAGCTCGTTATAGCCCATATGCGGAATTTTAAAGTCGCATGTAATCCGATCCACGCTGCCGGGGATCAAATTTAAACCGTCTGTTTGTGTGAATTCCGTTCCGCGTGAAAACAGCACCTGCATGCCAAGGCAAATGCCCAAAAACGGTTTTTTGCCCGCCTCTGTGCGAATGACATCCACCAAGCCGCTGTTTTTTAACATCCGCATCGCATCCGGAAACGCACCCACGCCCGGCAAAATCAATCCGTCCGCACGGGAAAGCACCGCCGGATCGCTCGTGATCTCGCTTTGTTCCCCAATATAGTCGAGCGCATTTTTCACACTGAACAGATTGCCTGCTCCATAGTCAATGATTGCGATCAAGCAAACTCCTCCTCATGCTTTTTTACAGAACACCTTTTGTCGAAAGCGTTGCACCGTCGCGGTTTCTTGTGACCGCCAATGCGAGTGCATGTCCAAATGCCTTAAACAGCGCTTCCGCTTTGTGGTGGTCGTTTTCGCCGTACAAGACTTCCAAATGAAGCGTCATACCGGAATGCGCCGCAACCGCACGGAAAAACTCTTCGATCATCTGCGTATCCATTGCGCCGATCATCGGTGCGGTAAACGATGCACGGAACGACAAAAACGGCCGTCCACTGATATCCACATGTGCGCTTGCAAGTGCTTCGTCCATCGGAACAAAAAAGCTTCCGTAACGCATGATGCCGCCTCTGCCGCCAAGTGCTGCTGCAATCGTCTGGCCGAGCACAATGCCGGTGTCCTCGATTGTGTGATGGCAGTCCACCTCAAGATCGCCTTTGCATTCAAGATGCAGAGAAAGACCCGCGTGCACGGCAAACGCTGTGAGCATATGATCAAAAAAGCCAATGCCGGTATGTACAACAACACCGTCTGCACGGTCATCCAGTGTGAGAGATGCTGTAATTTGCGTTTCTTTTGTATTGCGTGTAATCGTTGCCTGTCTCATCGCTCAATACTCCTTTACCAGTTCTTCGAGTGCAGTAAGAACCGCTTTGTTCTCCTCCTGCGTGCCGGCTGTAATGCGCAGATAGCCGCCCATAAACCGAATTGCAATCGAACGCGCAAGCAGTCCTTCGTACAGTTCTTTTGCATATTTTGTACGGATGAACACAAAGTTCGTTGCCGATTCATACACTTCATCAAACCCGCGGTACCGCGCATGGAGTGCAAGCAGTCCCTTGTACAAATGCTCGCGCGAGGAAATGATTTTCTTGGCAGCATGAATCAAAAACTCCGGATCGGAAAATACTGCCTCACCGATTTTCTGCGAAACGGTGTTTACATTATACGGCGATTTCACCGAACGAATCGCACGGGTGATTTTTTCGCCTGCAACCGCAAAGCCAAGCCGTACAGCCGCTAAGCCGATTGCTTTTGAGCATGTGCGCAAAACGATCAGGTTGTCAAAATCGTCCACAAGTGAAAGCACCGATTCATCCGCAAAATCCATATATGCCTCGTCCACAATAAAGAGGCAGTCCGGCACTTCCCGGAGCATCCGATGCACCTGACGTTTTGATAAGCAAATAGATGTCGGATTGCAGGGATTCGAGAAGATCACACCGCGCGCTTTGGACTGAATCAGATACTGGCACAGCCGTTCCACATCAATGCGAAGCGACTCATCTTTTGTAAATGCAGTCGTTTTGACGCCGAACACTTCCGCATAAAACTGATACATCGAAAAATCCGGCACAACTGTTACAAGTTCTTCACCTGCTTCAAAGAAAGCGCCCACAATGAGCGAAATCAGTTCATCCGAACCGTTTCCGGCTGTTACATATTCCGGTTTTACGCCGTAATATTTCGAAAATCCGCGTACCAAATCGGTTGCATACGGGTCCGGATAGCGGTTGAGCGGCGAAGAAAGTGCCTCCTCCATCGCCTTTTTCTTCACATCATCCGGCAGCGTAAGAAACGACTCGTTTGCATCGAGCCGGATGTCATAGTGTCCGACAATCGGTGCATACGGCGTCAGATTTTTGATTTTTTGATTTAACGAATAAGCCATAAGATCCCTCTTTCAAACTTCACGGTCAAAAACGGACACGAATCGAATTGGCATGCGCCGTCAGCCGTTCTTTTTCCGCCAGCAGGATAATATCGTCTTTTGCGTTTGCAAGCGCTTCCTGTGTATAGTAAATATAGCTTGATTTTTTGATAAATGCATCAACGGAAAGCGGCGAGAAAAACCGCGCTGTTCCGCTGGTCGGCAATACGTGGTTCGGTCCAGCGTAATAATCGCCGAGCGGTTCAGGTGAATATTTCCCAAGGAATACACTGCCTGCATTGTCGAGTTTTCCGATATACGACACCGGATCAGCCATCATGACTTCCAAGTGCTCAGGTGCCAGCCGGTTTGCCAGTTCCACCGCCTGATCGGTTGTTTCACACACGAAAATCGCACCGAATTTCTGAAGCGATTCTTCGATGATTTCGCGGCGGGAAAGCGTTTGCACCTGACGCAAAAGCTCTTCTTTTGTCTTTTGCGCAATCTCCGCTGAAGTGGTCACCAGAATCGAAGAAGCGAGCTTGTCGTGCTCTGCCTGGCTCATGAGATCAGCCGCCAGATACGAAGGTTCTGCCGTTTCGTCCGCCAGAATCAGAATTTCGCTCGGACCGGCGATCATATCGATATCGACTTCTCCGAACAGCAGTTTTTTCGCCGTTGCCACAAAGATATTGCCGGGGCCCACGATTTTGTCCACCTTCGGCACCATCTCCGTACCATACGCAAGCGCTGCGACCGCCTGTGCACCACCCATCAAAAAGACACGGTCCACGCCGCACAATGCCGCTGCCACAAGAATATCCGGATTTGCTGTGCCGTCTTTGCGCGGCGGCGTCACCATGATGATTTCCTCAACACCCGCAATTTTTGCCGGAATCGCATTCATGAGCACTGACGACGGATACGCTGCCGTACCGCCCGGCACATACAATCCCACGCGTTTTAATCCGCGAATCCGCTGTCCCATCAGCACGCCGTTCGGTTTTGCATCGATAAAACTCTGCTGTTTTTGGCGGTTATGGAATTCCGTGATGTTTGCAACTGCATTGAGCATTGCGTCCACAAATGCCGGGTCGGCCTCTGTCAGTGCGTCGTTGATCTCGTCGCGGCTGACTTCAAACGACGGCGGCAGCTGTCCGTCAAATTTTTTCGTATACACTGCCACCGCTTCATCGCCGCAGGCTTTCACATCTCGCAGAATCTGCGTGACTGCGGCAGTGACTTCCTCATTCACCGAACCGATTCGCTCGGAAAGCCGGTTTAAAAAGGTAACTTCATCTGTTCCGTTTACATTGATAATGGAAATCATCGTACTTCTTCCCCCTTACGTGCCGCTCCATATTGCCAATGAGCGTTTCGATTGTCTGCTGATCGAGCTTCATGCTGACGGTATTGACGATTACGCGCGCAGAAATCGGCGCAACCTCTTCAAATACCTCAAGCCCATTTTCTCTAAGCGTCGAACCGGTTTCCACGATATCGACAATCGCGTCCGCCAGTCCCAAAAGCGGCGCCAACTCCACGCTGCCCTCGATTTTGACGATATTCACATCCATGTTTTTCTTTTCAAAAAACTGGCGCGTCACATTCGGATATTTAGTGGCAATCGTTTTCTCTGCATATCCCGCATAAAAATCGTCGCCTTTTTTTCCTGCCAGCGCAAACCGGCATGCACCGAATCCCAAATCGGCAACCTCGAAAAACGAGCCGCCGTATTCCATGATCGTGTCTTTTCCGACAACGCCCACATCACACACACCATGTTCAATGTAAGTAATGACATCGGCGGCTTTTGCAAGCACAACCTCAATGTTTGCATCGGGAATCGGCAGAATCAGCCGCCGGCCTTTGTTGTGCAGTGCGGTGCAGTCAAATCCCATCGTTTCAAATAATGCGACGGTATCTTTTTCAAGCCGTCCTTTCGTGAGCGCAATTCGAATCGGTTTCATTCTGACGCCTCCTCTGCACTGACTTCTTCACTTTGACTCTCTTTGAGAAATACAATTTTGGGAATCCCACGAAGTGCCGCATAGTCGCGTGCTTTCTCTGCATTGTCACAGAAAAATTCCGCCGTTTTTCCCCATTCATTATAACGAGAAAGCAAATCGAACGCATGCGGAAGTGCCTCTTCGTCTTTTGCGACAATCAGCACATCGGCGTGCGCACGCTCCATTGGCTCTTTTTGATTGACCGCATGTGCCACTGCATCGATGTTGACCGCGAAACCAATCGCCGGCACATACGCGCCGTTTTGTTTGATCAGCCGGTCATATCGTCCGCCGGAAAGCACCTCTTCACCGTGTCCTTCGATATATCCTTTAAATACAATACCGGTATAGTAATCGGTGCGGTTCACAATACCGAGATCAACGCTTACCATCGAACCGCAGTCCATCCGACAAAGCTGCTCATACAGTTTCTTTAAATAAGCGAGCGTTTCTTCCGCTTTTGTCCCTGCAAGCAGTGTCTGCGCCTGTGTAAACACCTGTGCGGTGCCGAACAGCCGCGGCAGCTGACGAAGCACTGTCGCTTCGTGCGAATCGCCGAACCGAACGAGATAATCGTCAAGCGCCGGATAGTTTTTCGATTCAATATAAAGCCTTATCTGTTCCCGCTCGACTTCGTCGATATGGAGCGCATCGGCAAGCGCATTGAAAATGCCGATATGTCCGATTTCAATGCGGAACGGCTTTAAACGGCAGCCACTGAGCACATCCGCCGCAAGCGACACCATTTCAAGATCGGCACGAAGTCCTTCTGCGCCAATGAGCTCTACACCGCTTTGCTTAACTTCATCGCGTCTGCCTGCCAGCACGCGGTTTTGTGCATACACCGACTGGCTGTAGTAAAGCCGCAGCGGCAGTGCGGCATCCCGCAGCCGGGTGGCACAAAGCCGTGCAATCGGCATCGTCGAATCGGGACGAATCACCATCAATCGTCCTTTATAGTCTGTAAGCTTATACATATATTCCACCGGAATGCTGTGTCCGTTTTCGTTGTAGACATCCAAAAACTCAATCGCTGGTGTGATCACACGCGAAAATCCGCGCGCTTCAAACAGATGATGGATCGTCTGCTCCGTCCGGCCGATGGATGCAGCTTCTTCAAATAAATAGTCCCTTGTTCCTTCAGGGGTAATCAAATTGTATTTTGGCATATTCTCGCCTCCGCTTTATCACAGTAACGTGATAACATGATAGCATAAAACAGCGCCGCTGTCAATCAAAAGAACGTCATCTGGCTCGTTTTCGGAAGTCCCTCCAACGCACCGGCTTCTTCAAGCATCTCAATCACCGATTTCGAAGCGCCCGAACGCTCCTGAATCTCATCAACGGAGATATACGTTCCCTGTGTACCGGCCTCCTGCAGTCCTCTCGCCGCCGCTTCGCCGACGCCTTTTAGTGCTGTAAACGGCAGGCGGATTTTTCCGTCCTCGATCTGATAATCAGTCGCATGCGAACGATACAAATCAACCGGCAAAAACGAATATCCGCGGCAGAGCATCTCGTTGATGATCTGCAAGGTGACATAGGTGTCGTTTTCCTTGACTGAGCGGTCGTTTCCTTTTAAGCGCAGTGCCTCGAGCCGCATCTGCACGACCTCTTTTCCCTGCACAGCGCTCTCCGCATCAAAGTCGCCGCCGCGCACCGTGAAAAACGACGCATAATACGGCAGTGGATGATACACTTTAAACCAGCCGAGCTTGCACGCTGCAATGACATACGCTGCCGCGTGCGCTTTCGGGAACATGTACTTGATTTTCATACAGCTGTCGACATACCACTGCGGTACGCCATGCTCTTTCATCGCGGCAAAGTGCTCCTCTGTCAACAGCTTCGGCGCCTTGCCTTTACGCGTGATCTCCATGATCTTAAACGCCATTTTCGGCTCGAGCCCTTTATGGAGCAAATACGTCATGATGCTGTCACGCGTGCCGATCACTTCGGAAATCGTGCAGACCTTGTCGCGGATCAAATCCTGTGCATTGCCAAGCCACACGTCTGTTCCGTGCGAAAGGCCCGAAATCTGCAGCAGGTCGGAAAACTTCTTCGGCTGCGCGTCAATGAGCATCTGGCGCACAAAGTTTGTACCCATCTCCGGCAGCGAAAGCGTACCGGTTTCACTATGGATTTCTTCGGGAGTAACGCCCAGCGCCTCGGTCGATGTAAAGAGGCTGATGACCTTTTCGTCCATTGGTGGAACGTCTGCGATCATGATGCCTGTTAAATCTTCCAAATGGCGGTAGAGCGTCGGCACATCGTGTCCAAGCTCGTCGAGTTTTAAAATCGTATCGTGGAGCGAATGGAAGTCGAAGTGCGTTGTAATGACGCCTGATTCCTTTGAATCTGCCGGGTGCTGCACCGGTGTAAAGTCATACACCTCATAATCAGACGGCACAACGACCATGCCGCCCGGATGCTGACCGGTCGTCCGTTTAACGCCCGCACATCCGATTGCCAGACGGTTTTCCTCTGCGCGATGGACATGCTTGCCGGTTTCTTCGAGATATTTCATCGCATAACCATATGCCGTTTTATCCGCAACGGTCGAAATGGTACCTGCTTTAAACACGTGATCCTTGCCGAACAATTCCTCGGTATAGCGGTGTGCGCGCGACTGATATTCACCGGAGAAGTTTAAGTCGATATCCGGCGCTTTATCGCCATCAAAGCCTAAGAACGTTTCAAACGGAATGTCGTGTCCGTCGCGGTTCATGTTTGTACCGCAGTTCGGACAGTCTTTCGGCGGCAGGTCAAAGCCCGAGCCGACCGAACCATCTGTGATAAATTCACTGTGTTTGCATTTCGGGCAGACGTAGTGCGGCGGCAGCGGGTTTACCTCCGAAATACCCGCCATGATCGCCACAAACGACGAGCCGACCGATCCACGTGAACCGACATGATAGCCGTTTGCCTCCGAGTTTGCCACAAGCTTCTGCGCAATCATATACAGCACGGCAAATCCGTGTTTGATAATCGATTCGAGTTCGCGGGTGAGTCGTTTTTCAACGAGCTCCGGCGCAGGATCACCGTAAATTTCGTGTACGCGATCCCAGGTAATCCGTGCGATATCCTCGTCAGAGCCGGGGATGTTCGGCGTGAATGTACCGCGCGGAATCGGCCGCACCTCCGGGTCGATGAGATCGGCGATTTTGTTCGGGTTTGTGATGACCACTTCCCGTGCTTTTTCCTCTCCAAGATAGGAAAACTCCGCAAGCATTTCGTCCGTTGTCCGAAAGAAAAGCGGCGGCTGTTCTGCCGCATCGGAGAATTTCATGCCGGTTAAGAGAATCTCACGGAAAATAGCATCTTTCTCGTTCATAAAGTGAACGTCGCACGTTGCCACAACAGGAATCCCCAGTTTTTCACCGAGGTTGATGATCGTGCGGTTATACTCACGAAGCTGTTCTTCACTCTCGACCATGCCGTTTCGAATCATGAAAAAGTTGTTCTTCGTCGGCTGAATTTCTAAGTAATCGTAAAATTTCGCAATCGAGCAAAGCTCCGCCCACGGCTTTCCTGCTGAAATCGCACGATAAAGCTCACCCGCCTCGCACGCACTGCCCACCAGCAGCCCTTCGCGGTGCTTCATTAGCTCACTTTTGGGAATCCGCGGCCGTTTATAGTAATAGTCCAAATGCGCAAACGACACAAGCTTATACAAGTTTTTGAGTCCCTGCGCATTTTTCACAAGCAGAATCTGATGATAGCTCTGCGCTTTTTTCACATCAACGCCGGCGCACGCCGTATTGATCTGCTGAATCGTCGTAACGCCGCGTTCATCACGCAGTTTTTCGCACAGCTTTAAAAAGATCGCCGCCAGCATATTCGCATCGTCCGATGCACGGTGATGGTTAAAATCGCCGAGCTTTAAATGCTCCGCCACGAGGTTTAATTTGTGCTTTTTGAGCTCCGGCAAAAGATTTCGGCAGAGCGGCACGGTATCGACGGACGTGAACGGACGCGAAATCCCGCTCCGTGCGGCCGCCGCCTGCACAAACGCCATATCAAACGGTGCATTGTGCGCAATCAGAATCCGATCGCCGCAGAAATCGAGGAACGACGAAAGCGCCTCCGCTTCCTCCGGTGCGTCCTTGACCATTTCGTTCGTGATACCAGTTAATTCAGTGATTTTCGGCGGAATCGCCTTTTTCGGATTCACAAACGTGTTGAATGTGTCCACGACTTCACCGTTTTTAACAAGGACCGCACCGATTTCCGTCATGCGCTCCGTTGCGGCACTCAGACCCGTTGTCTCGGTATCAAACACGATGAACTCGCCGTCAAGCGGTGCGTCCTGCTCCCCTTTGACAATCTCGACCGCATCGTTTACAAAATACGCCTCCACACCGTAAATCACTTTGAACTCGCCGCCGTCTTTGCGGATGGCATCGACCGCATTCATTGCATCCGGAAACGCCTGCACAACACCGTGATCGGTGATTGCAACTGCTTTGTGTCCCCAGCGGTATGCGGTGTTAATCGCTTCATCCACCTTAGTGGTTGCGTCCATTGCAGACATGATGGTATGTAGATGCAGTTCGACGCGCTTTTCTTCGGCGTGATCCATGCGCGGCTCTTTTTCAAGCAGCATGATATCAAACGGTCGAATCGCTACTTCGCGGTCGTATTTATCATACGATGCCTCGCCGCGTACCAAAATCGCCGTACCCTTTTTGAGCTTTGCATATTTTTCTTCGTTTTTGACATCGTCAAAGATTTTAAGCGTATTCGAACCGGTATAGTCCGTAAAGCTCACCGACATGATAATTTTCGTATTGTCACGGTTATACCGCTGATCCACGGCAAAAATCTCGCCGCAGACAACAACCCGGCCACTCTCCTGGTTGACCTCCGACAGCAAAATCGGTTCTTCCGCGATATTGCGTCCAATCAGTACGTTTGCATCCTTGCACGAAATCGGCAGATTCGAAAAATTGAGTTTCATGCGCTTTTCACGCTTGGGTGCAGGACGCGGCCGCTCCATCTGAGGCGGCGGCATATAAGAAGCAGGCGATGCACTTTCAGGCGGCGCATCCATCGGAAACGGAATATCGTCATCCAGCACCGCCGTATTCGCCGGCAGTTCCACCTGCTCCGCTTCGAGCACGCCGTCAAACGATACCTCCGGCCGGAACGAAAATTCATCGAAAATAAACGATGCAATTTCCCGGCGGACATGGCATTTTTCCAAAAGCTCCGCACCGCCGTGACGCAGCGTAATCGTCAGCATATTGTCAGAAAACGTGCATCCTGCACCATCAAAATAGCCGTTGATGAGTGAAACCGAGCGTTTTAATGCGCAGACCACTTCCGGAAAATAGTGTTCCGTGAATTGATCGGGCGTATATTTTGTTTTAATCCGGCACTGTTTTAACTGAAGCCCTTCCGCCAATTCCTGCTCCGCTGAAAAAATCATCTGCTTTACAAGCAATGTCTGCGGACGGATCGTCACAACCAGATCGCGGGATTCTCTTCCCACGTCCAATCCCAAAAGCTGCGCATGCAAAAGCGCCGGATCATATTCATTTGTTAAATACGGTCCGAAAACCGATAGAAACTGTTTTTCCAAAATCGCTCTGTCCTTTATTCCATTCGTTCAATCTCCGCAAGCAGTGCGGAAACAATTGCGTTTTCTTCTACTTTGCGCAAAATCTCGCCCTTTTTAAAGAGCATTGCACAGCCTTTTCCGCCGGCAATCCCGATATCCGCTTCACGCGCTTCACCCGGACCGTTGACAACACAGCCCATGACTGCCACGCGAATTGACTTTTGACAGTCAGAAAGCGCTTCTTCCACTTGTTTTGCAAGCGAGATCAAATCAATCTGTGTGCGTCCGCAGGTCGGACACGAGATGACTTCCACACCGCGGCTGCGCACACCCGCCGCTTTCAAAATATCATAACCGGCTTTGATTTCCTCAACTGGGTCAGCCGTGAGCGACACGCGGATCGTATCGCCGATGCCGTCTGTGAGCAGACTGCCGATACCGATCGCGTTTTTGATGATGCCCATGCGCGTTGTACCTGCTTCGGTCACGCCCAAGTGCAGCGGATAGTCACAGACAGCCGCAAGCTTCCGATACGATTCGATCATCGTTTTCACGTTTGACGATTTGATCGACACGACAATCTGATCAAAGTCATACCGCTCAAGCAACGAGATATGATACTGTGCACTTTCCACCAGTGCATCCGCCGTCGGTGCACCGTATTTTTCCAAGATATGCGGCTCAAGCGAACCGGCATTCACGCCGATGCGAATCGGTACGCCATGCGCTTTGCACGCATCTGCCACTGCTTTGACGCGGCTGTCCTCGCCAATATTTCCGGGATTGATACGGATTTTGTCCACGCCTGCTTCCACCGCCGCAATCGCCAGCCGATAATCAAAATGAATATCTGCCACCAGCGGAATCGACAGTTCTTCTTTCAGCGCTTTGATCAGCGAAACGGCTTCCATATCCGGCACAGCTGCGCGAATGATCTCACAGCCAGCCGCTTCGAGCGCCTTTGCCTGACGGATATTTCCCTCGATATCATGTGCAGGAACCGACAGCATCGACTGTACCCGAACGGTTCCGTCTCCCAACGTAAGATTCCCGATCTTTACCTGTTTGACTGTCCGCATCTTCCTCATCCCTTCTTTATCAAATCAGAATAGCTTGATCACGTCGCTTACCGTGACAACAATAAACAATAAAATGAAAAATGCAAATCCGATCACCGTGAGAATTCCCTCAAGCTTTTGATTGAGCGGCTTTCCGCGAATCGCTTCGATTAACAGCAGCAGCAAATGGCCGCCGTCGAGCGCAGGAATCGGCAGCAAGTTAAAAATACCCAAGTTGATCGACAAAAATGCCGCAATCATAATCACACTCTGCCATCCGATCTGTGCTGCCTGCGAAACCACTTCGCCGACGCCAACCGGACCCGAAAGCTCCGAAATGCCAACACGGCCTGTCACCATATCACCAAGCGACACCCATGTGTTGCGCACCAGCGAAATCGTACCATCCATCGCCTGTGAAAATGCGCCCAAAAAGCTTGCTTTTTCACCGTATACTTTAAAATCAAGATCAAGTGTGCGGTTTTCGCCCTCACCGGAAACCTTGAATTCCACATCGGACAGATGGACAGTTTTTCCGTCGCGCAGTACATCCATTTCCACAATACCGTCATCATCGCGCAGCAGTGCAAACACAATATCATTCGCAGTGAAAATCGTCGTCCCATTGACCTTTTGCACCGTATCGTTCACCATGAGTCCCGTCTGATTCGACAGCGCATCGGCAGTGTTAAATTCCGCAATCGTTTTGGTAGAATACACTTCTGTTCCGATAAACGTTGTGAGCATCAGCAAAAAGCCCACCAAAAAGTTCATCGTCACACCGGCCGCCAGAATAATCGCACGGCGCGGCTTGCTTGCCTTTTTAAATGCACCCGGCGCATCCGATTCCTCGGTTTCACCTTCCATCGAACAATATCCGCCGATCGGAAGCAAACGAATCGAGTAGAGCGTCTTTTTTCCCTGCTTTTTAAAAATCGCAGGGCCCATGCCGATTGCAAATTCAAGCACTGTCACGCCTGAAAGTCTTGCCGCCAGAAAATGGCCCAGTTCATGAACAAAAATGAGTACGCCGAAAATCAAAATGGTATAAATGATTGCTAGCAATGAAACCTGCCTCCTTTATTTCGATGCGTTCAGGCCCTGAATCCGCACAAATTCTCTTGCAAGCAGATCTGCAGCCTGAATATCGGAAACATCAAAGCTCTCCATATCATATTTTAAGGAAAGCGAATCCATGACCAACCGGCCGATATCAAGGAATCGAATTTTCCCCTCCAAAAAGAGCGCCACAGCCTGCTCATTCGCACCGTTTACAATCGTCGGATATAATCCGCCGCGGCGAATTGCCTCTTTACACGCTTTTAAGCACACGAATGTATCTTCATCCGGCTCGGAGAAAGTGAGTGTGCCGTATTTTGTCAGGGAAAGCGGCGCAGTTTCGCAGTCTTTGCGTTGAGGATAAGTCAGCGCATACTGAATCGGGACTTTCATATCCGGTACGCCGAGCTGCGCCATCACCGCATGATCCTCATATTCGACAAGCGAATGAATCACGCTTTCACGATGCACAACGATCTCCACCTGCTCGGGCGGAAGTGAAAACAGCCAGCATGCTTCAATGAGTTCGAGTCCCTTATTCATCAGTGTAGCCGAATCGATGGTGATTTTTGCACCCATCGACCAATTTGGATGGCGAAGTGCCTGCTCCACTGTCACGTTTGCTAATTCTTCTGTCGTTTTTCCGTAAAACGGGCCGCCGGATGCAGTTAAAATCACTTTATTTACGCGATTTTGCTCGTTTCCCTGAAGCGACTGAAAAATCGCAGAATGCTCGCTGTCGACCGGAAGAATGCGAACGCCGTACTTTTTCGCTTCGCTGATGACAAGCTGTCCGCCTGTGACGAGCGTTTCTTTGTTTGCAAGCGCAATCGTCTTTTTGGCACGGATCGCGGCAAGTGTCGGCTCCAATCCAACCATACCGACGACGGAATTTAAAACAATGTCACTTTGCTCCATTGATGCCAGTGCGCAAAGGCCATCCATTCCCGTGACGATTTCGATCGCTTCCCCGCTCAGCAGTTCTTTCAGTTTCGCATACTGCGAATCGTCGAAAATGCAGACCATGTCCGGTTTTAACGTTTTTGCCTGTTCAGCCAGCAGTACTACATTCCGATGCGCCGCTAACCCGCAGACACGAAATCCCTGATGGCGGCAGACTTCAATCGCCTGCGTACCGATCGATCCGGTTGATCCTAATATACAAATCTGTTTCATGTTATATTCTCACGCTTTCTTGCTGATATCAAAACAATACGAACGATAGACAAAAACTTCCCGCAGACAAAACGGGAAGTTTTCGTGTATTTAGATCATAAAAAATTGCAGCCATACAAAAATTGCCGGCGCAACAAAAAACACTGAGTCAAACCGATCGACAATGCCACCGTGTCCCGGCATGATTGTACCGTAATCCTTGATGCTGTTTTGCCGTTTCATCACGGATGCAACCAAATCTCCGAATACACCGACCATTGTGCCGAGCAGTGTTGCACCGAGCAGGGAGAGATAGTTGATCGACACCGCCGCATTCTGACTTGCCATGATCGCTGAAAACGCAGCAGAAATCGCCACGGCAAACAAAAGGCTGGTAATCACGCCACCGATTAAGCCTTCGATCGTTTTGTTCGGACTGATCTTCGGCGACATTTTATGCTTGCCGAAAAAGCGTCCGGCAAAATATGCGCCCGCATCCGCTGCCCACGCACACGAGAATACAAGCACTGTATAGAACAATCCGTGTGCGGTATCGAAGCTATCGCGGATATACACAAGCGTTGTCAGCGCAATCGGATAAACAACCGACACGAAAAACAGCTGTGCAATCTGCTCCATCCGAATTTCATCATGCCATTTTAACAGCGCCGCCATCAAAACAGCCGCGAATAAAAACAGCAAAATCACACGATACGGTTTTAGCACCGGCAGTTCAAACCACGGCAGCAGCACGCCGAACAGCACACAAGTGACGGTAATCACCTTTTTTCGTCCGTACTGTGCAGTTTGCAGCAGCTCATACACGCCGATACCGAGAATCAGCGACAGCGCACCGTTGAACACCGGCGTTGCATAGAAAAACAAAACGACAAAAAACAGCGGAATTCCGATCGCCGCAGTCAATAAACGTTGCTTCATGCGTCACACTCCTCCGAACCGGCGGTTTCTGTTTGCAAACTCTGAAAGCGCCTGTTCGAGATATTTTTCGTTAAAGTCCGGCCACAGAACATCCATGAATACATATTCCGCATAGGCCGCCTGCCACAGCAGGAAGTTTGACAGCCGCATCTCGCCGCTCGGACGAATAATCAAGTCAATGTCCGGCTGATCCTTTGTGTAAAGATACGAAGAAAACAATGTTTCATCAAGCGCATCCGGCGAAACGTTACCTGCCGCAGCATCCTTTGCAAACTGCTTTGCAGCATGAACAATTTCATCCCGACCGCCATAGTTCACCGCGATATTTAATGTAAGGCCCGTGAACGACTCGCTTTCTTTTTCGCAGTCGGCCATCAGCTCCTGAAGATCGGGTGCAAGCATCGAGCGGTCACCGATGAAATGTGTTTTGACATTCTCTGCGCGGTGATTTTTGGCGTCTTTTAAAAAGCTTCGGAGCAAGTTCATGATCGCTTCCACTTCTTCAGCCGGCCGTTTCCAGTTTTCCGTCGAAAACGCATACACGGTTAAGTAGCGGATACCAATTTTGTTGCAGTAACGCACAATTTTCTGAAACGTACTGGCGCCGACTTTGTGTCCTGCCTGACGCGGCAGTCCGCGTTTTTTTGCCCAGCGGCCGTTTCCGTCCATAATGAGCCCGATATGCTGCGGTAAAATCCGTTCCTGTTTCATTCTTTATACAAATCCTCCGCAAGGGAAATCTCACGAAAAAGCGGGAGAAGAATCTCCCGCGCAAAATCAGATTTCCATGATTTCCTTTTCTTTTTCTTTTGCGTGCTCATCCACGATCTTCACATATTTATCGGTCAGTTTCTGAACTTTCTCTTCGCCGATTTTCAGCTCATCTTCGGTGATCTCCGAATTTTTCTTGAGTGTTTTGAGTTTTTCGTTTGCATCGCGGCGCAGTGAGCGGATTGCCACTTTGCACTCTTCGGCATATTTCGAAACGTCTTTTGTGATCTCGCGGCGGCGTTCCTCGGTGAGCGGCGGGAACGCAATGCGCAGCACTTTACCATCGTTTGCCGGATTCAAGCCGAGATCCGACGCAAGAATTGCTTTCTGGATTGCGTTGAGCGTGGTCGGGTCCCACGGCTGAATGACCATCAGACGTGCTTCCGGAACGCTGATAACTGCCATCTGATCAATACGCGTCGGCGCACCGTAATATTCCACTGTCAATTTATCAAGAATTGCCGGTGTTGCACGGCCCGCACGAATTGCACGATACTCGTTGTCAAGCGCAGCAACCGATTTTTTCATTTTCTCTTCTGTTTTTAAAAGTCTTTCCTGAATTGCATCCATTGTGATGATCCTCCGATACTGTTTTTTGTTCTATAGAATTCAGAAAGGCTTACCCTTCCACGAGCGTTCCTACCGTTTTTCCGCAGACCGCATCCACAATATTTTCCGGACGGTTTAAGTTGAACACGAGCAGCGGAATGTGGTTATCACGGCACATCGAAGCGGCGGTCGAATCCATAACTTTTAAGTTCTTGCCGATGACTTCACCGACAGTCAAATGATCGTATTTTTTCGCATCCTCAAATTTGTTCGGGTCTTTGTCGTAAACGCCGTCTACCATCGTTGCTTTGAAGATGATGTCCGCGTCGATCTCTGCCGCACGCAGGGATGCTGCTGTGTCGGTCGAGAAGAACGGGTTGCCTGTGCCGCAGCCGAAAATGACAACACGGCCTTTTTCCAGGTGACGAACCGCACGGTTGCGGATATACGGCTCTGCAAACTGCTGCATTGCAATCGCTGTCTGCACACGAACTGTCACACCAAGCTCTTCAAGCACGTCTGCAACTGCCAGTGCGTTCATTGTAGTTGCAAGCATACCGATGTGATCTGCACGGGTACGATCCATTGCACCGCTCGAACGGCCGCGCCAGAAGTTGCCGCCGCCGACCACGATGCCAATCTGCACGCCGAGTGCCGCACAGTCACGAATGCTCTTGCACACGTTGCGCATGACTGTATAGTCAAGACCGAATCCTTTCTCACCGGCAAGTGCCTCACCGGACAATTTCAAAAGAATGCGTTTATACTTGATTTCCATAAATAAAACACGCTCACTTTCTTACCTATTATTCAAAAAACGGATGTGATACGCCGAATTCTTCTTACCATATATTTTACATGAACGCACGTTTCTTGTAAAGACTATCTGCGTGTTTTTTTGTAAACCAAATTAAAACAATCGCCGTCTTTTCCTCTTTTATTGAAACTTTTTATAAAATCACAAAAATCCCCTTTACAACGTTTTTGTCGTATGATATACTGTCATAGTGCCGTGCCATGGCTCAGGGATTAAGCCCCAATGGGGAGTTTTGCCCACCCTCTGCTATGACGCCGCAACATTATAAAGAGGTGAAAACAAATGCTGAGAAAAGAAGAAAAAACCGCTGTTATTGAAAACAACCGTCTTCATGACAAAGACACCGGTTCGCCGGAGGTTCAGATTGCAATTCTGACCACAAGAATCAACGACCTGACCGAGCATCTGAAGGTTCATGCAAAAGACCATCACTCCCGCCGCGGTCTGCTTAAAATGGTTGGTCACCGCCGCAATCTTTTGAACTACCTCAAAAAAGTTGACATCGAAAGATACCGTGCAACAATCGCAAAACTGGGCATCCGTAAATAATTTCGTCTGCTTTAAGGCAGGTGGCTTATGCCGCCTGCCTTAAAAGATATTTATGCGGTCAAAAACAGAGATTTAGCATTAAACCGTATGGTTAAATTCACTTGACCACAGGGTTTTGTGCTAATCCTGTACCGGCCGCATTCCTATATTTTTATTTTATATTATAAGGAGGAATCCCCATGTTTGAAAACCATCGCGTTTTTGAAACAACGTTTGCCGGCCGGCCGCTCAAAGTGGAAACCGGAAAAACCTGTGCACTTGCAAACGGCTCGTGCTGGGTCACCTACGGCGAAACCGTTGTGATGGCAAACGTTACCATGAGCGCAAAACCGCGCGACGGCGTTGACTTTTTCCCGCTTTCCGTTGACTACGAAGAAAAACTGTATGCTGTCGGCAAAATCCCGGGCTCGTTCTTAAAACGTGAAGGCCGTCCGACCGAAAATGCAATTCTCACTTCCCGTATGATCGACCGTCCGATGCGTCCGCTCGTCCCGGAAGGCCTGCGCAACGACGTTTCGATCGTCACCACTGTTCTGGCTTCCGATGTGGACAACGCACCGGAGATCACCGCGCTGATTGCTGCTTCGATTGCCGTTTCTATTTCGGATGTTCCGTTCAACGGCCCGATTGCCGGTGTGAATGTCGGCTTGGTTGACGGCGAAATCGTTTTGAATCCGAATCAGGAACAGCGCGCTGTTTCCGATCTTGATTTGACCGTTGCTGCTTCTGCAGAAAAAGTCGTCATGATCGAAGCCGGTGCAAACGAAGTGCCGGATGACAAAATGCTCGAAGCAATCCGCACAGCACACGAAGAGATCAAAAAAATGGTCGCATTCATCAAAAACGTGCAGGATGAAATCGGCAAACCGAAAATCGAATTCGAAAAAGTCGGCGTAAATCCGGAATTTTATCAGGCAGTCGCAGAGCTTGCAACCGAAAAAGTGAAGCACGCACTCGACACCGACGACAAAAACGTCCGTGAAGCACGCTTAAAACCGATCGTTGACGAAATCGAAGAAACACTTGGCGAGCAGTTCGAAGAATACATGCCGACACTCGGTGAAGTCATGTACAAGCTGCAAAAACACATCGTCCGTGAATGGCTGTTCACCGGCAAACGTGTCGACGGACGCGGCATGAACGAAATCCGTCCGCTCGCTGCCGAGGCAGGCGTGCTGCCGCGCGTACACGGTTCGGGTCTGTTCACCCGCGGTCAGACACAGGTATTAAACGTTGTCACCTTAGGTCCGATCCGTGATGCACAGATGCTCGACAGCATCGACGAAAACACCGAAAAACGCTATATGCATCAGTATAACTTCCCGTCTTACTCCGTCGGCGAAACAAAACCAAGCCGCGGCCCGGGCCGTCGTGAAATCGGTCACGGCGCACTGGCAGAAAAAGCACTTGTTCCGGTTCTGCCGAGCGTGGAAGTGTTCCCGTATGCAATCCGTTCCGTTTCCGAAGTGCTCTCCTCGAACGGTTCCACCTCGCAGGGCTCCATCTGTGCTTCTACTTTGGCCCTCATGGACGCAGGCGTTCCGATCCGCACACCGGTTGCCGGCATCTCCTGCGGCCTGATCACCAAAGAGGATGGCTCGTTCCAGACCATGGTCGACATCCAGGGCCTTGAGGATTTCTACGGCGATATGGACTTCAAAGTCGGCGGCACACACAACGGTATCACCGCAATTCAGGTGGATATCAAAGTGGACGGCCTTTCGATGGAAGTCATTGCCGAAGCATTTGAGAAAACAAGAAAAGCAAGACTATATATCCTCGATGAGATCATGGCGAAAGCAATCGCCGAGCCGCGTGAGGAAGTTTCCGTCTACGCACCGAAAGTTGTGCAGACCTATGTCAAACCGGATAAGATCCGCGAAGTCATCGGCAGCGGCGGCAAAGTCATTCAGAAAATCTGTGCTGACTGCGATGTTACCATCGACATCGAGGATGACGGCAGCTGCGTCATCATGGGCGTTGACATGGCAAACGTCAAACGTGCACTGTCCATCGTCGATTCCATCGCAAATGATCCGGAAGTCGGCGCGATTTACAAAGGACAGGTTACCCGCCTGATGGCATTCGGTGCATTTGTTGAAATCGCACCGGGCAAAGAAGGCCTTGTCCATATCTCGAAACTGGCTGAGCACCGTGTCAACAAAGTGGAAGACGTTGTGAATGTCGGCGACACGATCTTTGTCAAAGTCACAGAGATCGACGCACAGGGACGCATCAACCTCTCCCGCAAAGATGCAATGGCTGATATCGCCGCAAAACAGTCGAAATAATCATATGTGTTTTAAAAAGCCTCCGGAATTTCGGAGGCTTTTTGCTTTTCTGAAATGATATTCCCCTGCTCCCTTCTCGATTCTGAAATCTAAAAAGAAAACATGTCATTTTCTCCGGATTTCCTGCGGTTTTACTTGACGATCGGATTTTTTTCTCCTATAATGGACTATATTGTATTTTTTTAATGAATGAAATTCCCTCGGAGAATGGAGGACAAGTATGGAAACCGCAACCACCCTTTATCAAAAGTATGTAACGGAGGGCTACGATGCAGACGGCGTATTAAACCGTTTCGACATCCACTGCCCGGATTCTTTCAACTTCGCTTATGACGTGGTCGATCGAATTGCTGAGCTGGAACCAAACCGGCGCGCAATGGTCTGGACCGACGAGCATGGTGCTGAGCGAATTTTCAGCTTTGCTGACATTTCCGCTGAGTCGAACCGTGTCGCGAACATGCTTCGGGCAAAGGGCATTCAAAAAGGTGACAAAGTCATGCTCGTATTAAAACGCCACTATGAATTCTGGTTCACGATTTTGGCGCTTCACAAGCTTGGCGCGGTGACCATTCCCGCAACCAATCTTCTCACTACAAAAGACGTCATCTACCGCATTCAGGCGGCCGATGTCAAAGGCATCGTCTGCACCGCCACCTGCGAAATCAGCGACCACGTTGAAGAAGCAGAACGGTATTTAAACCGCACACTGCCGGTCAAAGTGCTGGTTCGCGGTGAAAAAGAAGGCTGGACATGCTTTGATACAGAATACGAAGGATATTCGTCTGTATTTGAGCGTGTGGACACCAATGTCAACGACGATATGCTTCTGTATTTCACCTCGGGTACCACAGGCAACCCGAAAATGGTCATGCACTCGCATTATTACTCGATCTATCACATCATCACTGCACACGACTGGCATAATGTCAGACCGGACGGCCTGCACCTTTCGCTGGCGGAAACCGGCTGGGGCAAAGCGGCTTGGGGCAAACTGTATGGACAATGGTTCTTGGGCGCAGGCATTTTTGTCTATGACTTTGACAAGTTTGTACCGCATGACCTTTTGATGATGATCAAAAAATATAAAATCACCACGTTCTGTGCACCACCGACCGTCTTCCGGTTCTTAATCAAAGAGGGCATGGACTCTGACAGCCTCGCTTCCCTTGAACACGTCACAACAGCTGGCGAAGCGCTCAACGAAGAGGTTTACACACGCTTTAAAGAAGTCACAGGTCTTGATCTCATGGAAGGCTTCGGTCAGACAGAAACCGCTCTTCTGATTGCAAATCTGCGTGGTACAACACCGAAATCAGGCGCTATGGGAAAACCGACACCGCTTTATAACGTCCAGATCGTTGACGAGGACGGCAATCCGGTACCAACCGGTACTGTCGGTGAAATCGTTGTGCTTCCGCCGAAAGACGGTACGCCAAACGGCCTGTTCAAAGGATATTATCTGGATGAACAGCGTACCAAAGAGGTCTGGGAATACGGTGTTTATCATACACGTGACACCGCTTACTGTGATGAGGACGGCTACTTCTGGTATGTTGGCAGAACCGACGACGTCATCAAAGCTTCCGGCTACCGCATTGGCCCGTTTGAGGTTGAAAGCGTTTTGATGGAGCATCCGGCTGTTTTGGAGGTTGCCGTCACCGGTGCACCTGACCCGATCCGCGGTCAGGTTGTTAAAGCGACGATCGTTTTAACAAGTCAGTATCAGCCGTCTGACGAACTCAAAAAAGAACTGCAAAACTATGTCAAACGTGTAACGGCACCGTATAAATATCCACGTATCATCGAATTTGTTCCGGAACTTCCGAAAACAATCAGCGGAAAAATCAAACGAAACGAGATTCGTGCACGCGATAACGCTTAATGACCGTAAAACAAGAAAAAAGGTTGAATCCCAATGGGATTCAACCTTTTTTGTCTGTCAAGAAAGCATAATCACTGTATCACAGCACCGATAATCGGTATCAATATTGTGCGCGATAAACCGTACTTTAAATTTTCGCGGATTGCAAATCGCGTCCTCATTGCCACTCAACACATCCAAATCCTCCGGTAACACAAACGGAATACATTTGACCAAAATATCACGGCAAGAATCAGAGGTGTGCGCCGGAAGCGTCATGGTTTTCATTCCGCGTGAATATTCCATCCCGTTTTGATCGACTTCTGTCAGAATCACTGCCAGTGCAACGCGCTTGTTCGGACACACGTTTTTCACTGTCACATCCAGCTGCAAAATCCGGCCAAGCGAAGAAAGCGTCACACTGCCGGCATCCAAAATCACCGCATCCTCACAGCCGTCAATCATCAGCTCCACCGGTACCGGACATGGCTCCGGTGTCACTTCAATCGCACAGGAAACCGCGACACGCGGCGTCGGAAACACAACAACGTTCCCCTCGTTGTCGGAATACGTGATCGACTCATTGACGAGTTTCTCTCCGCCGTTATCCGCAATATGCTTGATATAAAATTCAAGCGATGCGCCCTCGTTTGCCGAGACACCGAGTTCGTCCATACGCCACTGAATCGTGTTGCTGTTTACCATCATTGCAGTGCCTTTTGTCGGCGGAAAAACGCTTGTAATCACAAAATCAGGACTGACAACCTCATCAATCACAATATCAGTTGCGCCGGTTTTTGAAATATTTGCAGCCAAATCCGCAAACAGTTCCTCTAAATCTGCATCATCCGGCGTCACAGCAACATGCGAAGCATCCGGATCGGTCGCCCAGTCATTTAAAACATCCACATCAATGCCATCGGAACCAATCAGTCCAATACAGTAAATAATAACGCCGGATGCTCTTGCTGCAGCTGCTATCGGTGCAGGCGGCGGACCTGCAGTCGTTTTACCGTCGGTGAACATGACGATCACCTTTGCATTTGCAGAAAGCGGATCAAACAGCTGTGTCGCTTTTTCAAATGCATCTGCATGATTCGTCGTTCCGCCTGCCGTCAGGCTGTCTATTGCTCCTTTGAGTGTATCAACCGACGTAATCAGCTGCGTACCAGTCGTTGCCGCTGTTGCAAAACTCACAACACCAATGCGGCTGCCCGAGCCGATTTGTCCGTCTGATACGCCATCTGTCGCCTGTTCAATAATATCGATAAATGTTTTGGCGCCCGCTTTCATATTGGCGAGCGGACTGCCTGCCATACTGCCGGATCGGTCCAGCACCAAGACAATATCGGTTGGATTCGAAGAAATATCCGGCGAAGCGGAAAGCGCAAGCGTTACCTTTAACGTCCCGTTACAGTCAATACGATCCGCATCGATTTGCTTGTTTGAGCTTGTAACTCCCATTGTGTCTTCCTCCTATATTGATAAATTCCGTTTCATTCTATGCAGAAGATCACACAATGTGCGCCAGCTGTCAGGGACGAAACAATGCCGATCTTCGATGCGAAGATCGGCATTGTATTACTGTAATTTTTGTTTTAATGCAAGCACATTCTTTTCAATCTGAAGAATGATTTCTTTGAACACATCATCCGATTGACCGCTCGGATCATCCAGTCCCCAATTTTCGCTGTATGCCGCTTTCAAATTCGGACAGCTCACATTGCATCCCATGAAAATGGCAATATCCGGTGCAGGTATATCGGTCAGCAGCTTATTATACTGCGTTTGCTCCATATCAATGCCGTATTGTGCTTTCATCAGACGCACTGCATCCGGATTGATATGATCTTTTAATTCTATACCAGCAGAATAGCTTTCAAACACGTCACTTGCAAAATGCTTGCCAAGTGCTTCCGCCATCTGACTGCGGCAGGAATTATGCACACACAAAAAAGCCACTTTCGGTTTTTGATCGCTTGTCAAACCGATTTTACTGCGAATGGATTCTTCCGCTGTTTTTTCAATCGTTTCTTCTGCTTTCACTGCAAAACACCTCTCCCGAATGACTTTTTTCTTATTTGCTGTAACGTTCAAGCAGCTGTGCAGCATCTGCGGCGGAAAGCACTTTTCCCATTGAAACAACCGTTTCATTCACTACGAGCGCCGGCATCTGCATGACGCCGTATTCCATAATTTCTTTCATATCAGTCACATAGATAATTTCCGCTGCAATATTTTTTTCAGCCACGGCTTGCTTCGTGTTCTCCAAAAGTGTATGACAGTTTTTGCATCCGCTTCCGAGGACTTTCACGATCAATTTACCGGTCTGCGATGCACAACAGCAGCAAGACGTTGAAGTATTCTCCGGTTCAGCCGGCATGCCGCAAGTACTGCCGCATGTTTTTTTCTCTTCCTTCTTTAAAAATCCAAACAATGTCATCAAAAATTCCTCCTAAAATTGTTTTATAATGATCGACCGCATGCACAGCCACATGCACATGCAGGCGGCTGTTCTGTCGGTATATTCCTTTTTGCGGCAGGAATCCATCCCGTGTCTTCGCCAACATATGCGATCGCACCGATTGGACATGCATCACCGCATTCATAGCAATAATCCACGCATGCATCCGGATGTGCCACCACAGGCGTAAGTTCTGATTCTGCCGCATATACACCGTGCGTGCACACTGTAATGCAGCCGCCGCATTCCATACAAGATAAAATATCAATAACGGGATATCGTCTGTTCGCCATCATTTTGCCTCCCTTTACAGCAATACTGACTGAAACACGTTAAACAAATAGCCCACTATGATAATTCCAATGGTGCAAACGGCGATGAATATCAAAAGCAGTTTGGGTTTCACAGCCTTGCGAAGCATGATCATGGATGGAAGCGACAGCGTTGTGACTGCCATCATAAACGAAAGCACTACACCAAGCAGCGCACCTTTTGCAAGAAGCGCTTCTGCAATCGGAATCGTTCCGAAAATATCTGCATACATCGGAACACCGCAAAGCGTTGCCAAAACAACACCAAATGGGTTTTCGTTTCCTAACACGCTTACGACAAAATCCTGCGGAATCCAGTTGTGAATCAATGCACCGATCAGCACACCAACCAAAACGTATGGCACCACTTTCTTTGCAGTTGACCACACCTGCTGTGCCGCATATTTGAGTCTGTCTTTGGCCCGAAGCTGTTCCTGCGGCAAATCAATCGCACGGCCATTTTTGATATAATCCTCAATCTGATGTTCAAGATGAAGCTTTTCAATCAATGTACCGCCCAAAACAGCAATGATCAGCCCGACAATCACATAGACAACTGCCACTTTCCATCCAAAAATACTCATCAGCAGTACAAGCGAACCGAGATCTACCATCGGAGAAGAAATCAAAAAGGAAAATGTCACGCCAAGCGGCAGTCCCGCACTGGTAAACCCAATAAACAGCGGAATGGAAGAACAGGAACAAAACGGCGTGACAGTTCCAAGCAGCGCCGCAATGATATTGGCGCCAATCCCATGAAACCTGCCCAAAATCTTCTTTGTACGCTCAGGCGGAAAATAACTTTGAATATATGAAATAATAAAAATTAAACTCGCAAGCAGCACCATGATCTTGATGACATCATACAAGAAAAACTGAATACTTCCGCCAATCCTGCTCGAAACGTCCACGCCGAATTCATTGAGTAAACTGCCGATCCATCGGTTTAGCCATGCCATACCGAGTACTTCACTCTGGAAAAAATCCCAAATTGACTTAATTTGCTCCATACCATCGCCCTTTCTTTATATCGTTATATTTAAATATATCAATATTAGTTTGATAAAAAAATGATTGCCAAAACAATCATTTTATTTTACGCAGCACTGTGGTTCTTCGTTCGTCTGATGACAGTTTGTAACAGCAGAAAAACATGCTCTGGCATATGCTGTGCCTTCTTCGGATATGGAATAGTGCATCCATTTGCCGTCTTTTCTGCCGACAACAATGCCGGAATCGCACAAAATCTTCATATGATGCGACAGTGTCGGCTGCGTAATCTGAAGCGTCTCCAAAAGCTTGCAGGCACACTTTTCACCAGTCGATAACAGCATCAATATTCTGATGCGATTTTCATCGCAAAAGGCTTTGAAGATTGTCGCTGTTTTCTTTGCATCAATTTCCATTCGCACACCTCACATTGACGATTATCTATTCATTAGTATAGCAAACACATAGATAAATGTCAATATATTTTTGCGTGATAAAAAGAAAACTCCCCGCATATGCGAGGAGTTTTCAATCAATGCACCTACTGTTTATTCAGCCTCATTGCCGTTTTCTTGTTCGGTCGAGACCATCGTTTCATCGCTGGTTTGGACCTCGTCGCTCACAGAGCCTTCCGTCTTCTCTGAGGAAGAAACGCTGCTCTCAGAAGACACATTCTCTTCCAAGGATTCTGCTGCATTCGCATCGGTATTGGGTTTCTCGGAATTTGAACTGCCTTGAGGTTTGGAAAGTGCTCCGGACGGTTTATCTGTCACAAGTTTCCCAACAGTAGAACCAGCCTTAATTAAATCGGCATCTTCCGGCGGTGCACCCCATGATGCTCTAAACGAATATTCTCCAGTTTTTTCCGGAATAAATGTGAACGTAAATGGAGCATCGGTCTCAATCACTTCTGTATACCATGTGCCGTTGTTTCCTTCAATCACAGAGTATCCTTTTGCCTCACCGGTACGCGTCAAGGTAACGCTATATGCTGTATTGGCTTTTAATGAATACACGCCATCACCGATAGATGTTTCATCTTCAATCGCCACATTCAAGTCAAATGTTGCAGTGGTAATGGTGTTTCCCGAGTTTGCAATGTTCGCCTGAAACCACGCATACACTGTGACAGAATAGCATACAACACCAATCACCAATGCTGTGAGAACCACCATTACCTTCCGCGATATGCCGGGTGTGTGTTTTGCCGAACGTTTTTTTCCTTTCACCAACATTACTGTTCACCTCCAAAATCATCAGACATTATGAAAGCCGATTCATCCGTTTCAGTATTTTTCATTTGTGCTCTCAATCGTTCCAATTCCGCACGCATCTTCTGTGCTTCAATCCGTTCCTTTTCAAGCTTCTCTTTCTGCGCATTCAGCTCCTGCTGCTGCTCCTTTTTATATTGACGCACCAGCCGAAAGAAATTTACCGCCTGCAATAAAATCAACACCAAAAACGGAATTAAAATGATTGTAATATACCCCGCAGGAGATTTCAAAAATTCAAAGAAATAACCCATTTTCGGCAGACAGAACTGATACTGTCCAACGACATTTTCAAACGGCACCGGATAGCTGTCATCTACTCCGGTTGCTGTACCATACGTAATAAATGCCGGCTCGCCTTCATAGGTTGTAATCTCTCGGATTTTATGTGTGACCACTGCACCGTAATTGGCGGGATCAATCGATTCAAATGTGATGATGTCGCCAACCTCCAGCGTCTGCGGATCCACCTTTTTGCTGATCGACAAATCGCCAACAGAAAACGTGCCGTTCATCGAATCGGATAATACGATATATGGTTTATATCCTAAAAAATCAGCATCTTTTCCAACCGTATTCACCGAGATCACCGTGAATATCATCACAAAAAACGCAAATATCAATATTGCGATGGTTAAAACTTTTCCCACTATGTTTAACGTTTTCTTCACGCATGTATCCTCTCCTTTTTTCACCTATTCGGGGATCAAAAGGCACGAAAATGTTCATGCCCTTTGATCTCCGCTCCCGGTATTCTGAATCGGGAGCAGGGATTGTACATCATGTTTCAAGCGAATCTGTTTTCGCAACACAATGAATCTCTCATTGCAATTTTGGTTAATGAACAAATCCCTTCAATCTTCCAAGAGACTGTTCATCACCCAAATTGACATCAGTGCAAAACATTACTCAAAAGATTTATCCGGGTTATTACGCACCTGAACTGCTTCTGCCGTCATATCAAATGTGATGCCGCCGTTTTGATAGTCGTTTCCGGCATACTCATCCATTTTAACAACTGCAGTCAGCGTACGTGTTTCATCAGCTGCAAGCGGCAGATTGCCAACGCAGGGATTCTCTTTATTGAGGTCTTGCGCCTTGCCGCTGAACAGCAGTTCATCACCGTCATAAATCTCAAATGTTAAAGCAGAATATAATTCACCGGTGACGTTTTCAAGATACAACCGATAATATACATCAACTGTACCAAGATTCTCGATTGTAAAATCCTTTTTCACGGAATATCCCGGCTCAATATTCATATCGGAGCCATCAAAAATTGTTTCGCCATGATTGAGCTCAATTTTCACGGTTCCCATTTCAAACTGGTTTTCATCCACCGACACCATAGAGTGAATCAACGCATATGTTGTGAGCGCAAGCATGGAAAAAAGAACGAGAATTGCAGCAACGCTGCCGTATACTTTCTTCTTGGTTTGATTTGGATTAAACTTCGTCATGCTTGTTTCCTCCTTTTCTGCGTTTGATCAGCAGCAGTACAAGCAAACCAGCAGCCGCAAGCACAAATACAACCGATACTATAATCAATGTCGGATCATCACCCGTATCCGGCGGTGTCAGTCCTCCGTCATCTTTCACATACCAGTTAAAATCAGCAGTTAATCCTGCACCCTGATATTCATTTCCGATCGAAGTACTCACACTCACGTCGATTTTATACGATGCGACCGTTTGATTCTGTGCATTCGCTTTCAAAAGCTCCGCAAATTCCTGCTCATCAATCTCTGAAAACGGTGCATCACACAAAATCTCGCCTGTTTCCAGATGCTCTACCACCACATGCAGCACATCGCCGAGATTTTTCTTTTCAGAAGTGATTTCAGCATTAAAGAACAATGTAATGTCTCGTTTGTGATTTACCTGTACGGAAAAATATTTCGTAATGGTGTCGCCGGGGAGCATGTTTTTCACTTCAAATTTCTGATTAACACTCGGACTTCCCTGATACAGTTTCAAAACTTCTGCTTTTTGTGCCTCAGCTTTTGTATTTCCAGAAGTGGTTGTTCTCACAGCAGTTTTTTCATTCATCAAATCTGCCGCAGACAGAGAAAGCGATGTATCCGAAACTGAAGTTGTTTTCACGTTCAGGCCAGAAGGATCTGCTGATGCCTTCATCGGATTTCCAATCAAATTATTTTCAACCGTGGCCGTCGACTGTTTTGCACCAATTGCATTTAAATAGATGCACCGCGCTGCCAAAGCGCCTGCACTAAACACCAACAAAACCGCCAAAACAACAATCACAATCCGAAACCATGATCTGCTGTTTTTGTTTTGTGACACAGTTACTTGATTTTGCATTTCTTTCATATCGAAATAAACCCTCCTTTTTGTATATAGCACTGCATATTTTTGTTCATCTCCCCGTAGAACCATTCTATGATTGTTCACACATCGTCGAACAAGATTCAACTGACTTTATTTTATCACACTTCTCCATTTTTTGCAATCCAAATGACAAAAATTTCTCTATAATAAACAGTGCAAAAAAACGTTCTTTGTTGTATACTTTTCTGAATTTTACTGTAAAAACAGACAAATAAGCACTGTGATAATTCCGGAGAGACCGATTGCGATGCCGCTCATTGCGCCATGTGTTTCCGACAATTCAATGGCTTTTGTGGTTCCAAGTGCATGGCTGCACGTGCCGATCGCAACGCCTGCGGCAACCGGCTCTTTGACAAAAAATATGCGGATCATCAGCGGCGCCGCCACACATCCGATAATGCCGGTTACAACAACTGCGGCAACGGTGATCGGCACAATGCCGCCTAACTGCTCTGACACAGCCATTGCAATCGGTGTTGTAACAGATTTTGGTGTAAGGGCACTTTGCATCGCTTTGTCAAGACCAAACAACTTTGACATCACAATCACGCTTCCGATGGATGTGACTGCACCGGCAAGACATCCCGCAACAACAGGAATCAAGTTCTTTTTCAGCGTGGCAAGCTGATTATAAATAGAAACAGCAAGCACTGCCGTTGCCGGCGATAAAAACATCCCGATGATATCACCGCCAAGCTCATAATTCTCAAGCGGAATCCGGCACAAAAGCAAAATGGAAATGACCGCCGCAACTGTCCACATCAATGGATTTAGCAGCGGAGAACGAAGCTTTTTTTGCAGCCACACAAAAAAAGCGTACACAAAAATGGTCAGTGTGATGCCAAACAACGGCGTTTTTGTGAGGGTGTCAATCCAATTTTCCATTTTGTTTCTCCTTTCTTGACAAAATCCATGTCTGAAGCCGCATCACACCGGTCACTGTCCATGCGGTCACTGCAAATGTGAGAACAGTAGATACCGTGCAGATCACTAAAAACGGCACAAGGTATGCACCGAGCACATCAAAATACTCCATCATGCCAACACCTGCGGGAATAAAGAAAAATGCCATATTATTGAGCACAAACGATGCTTTCTGCTCGATGTGTTCCACCTTCAGCACTTTGCATAACAGCAATAAAAACAGCAGAATCATTGCGATCACACTGCCCGGAAATGCAAACGGCAGCACTGCTGAAATCCATTCGCCAACCAAGCAAATGAGAAATACAATACCGATCTGCAGCAAAATTTTCATATCAAACGGCCTCCAACCTTTTTTCGCTCTCTATCATACCACTGTGCGAAAAAAAGTACAAGCCGAAACAACAGATCGCGCAGAACGCACAAAATATGCTGTCAATTGACGAAATCCTTTTTCACCGCACTGCACGCGGACACAATGGATCGATGCAATATGCACATTGTTTTGATGTTGGTGCAATGCAGCATAGATAGTAGTTACATTCTTCACAACAACATTCTATCAAGCATCCTTGTTCGTTCTTATATGTTCCGTTTCCTGGACAGTCTTTTCCTTGGTTACCAGGAATCAATTCAATTCCAGTTGCATCTATAATCACATTCATTCTCCTTACATCATATCATTTTTTCATTATATAATGTATCAATCTATATGTAAAGTGAAAAAGTAAGTTATGCTCTCATTAGAATATAACGAATGGAGGCACACCTTATGGTTACATTAGATGTACTGCGATTACTCGAGAAAAAAGGAAAGACAAAATACTGGCTTTATAAACAGCTTGGCATGAGTTATCAGAATTTTAACAAGATGGTGCAAAACGAAACAAAGTCCATTCGTTATGACAACATCGAAGCACTGTGCCAGCTGCTTGAGTGTACACCAAATGAACTGTTTTTATTCACAGAGGACGAATGATCATACCGTGCCAATAACAAAAGCGAGGACAGAAAAACTGTCCTCGCTTTTGTTATTGTTTATTCATGCTGATGCTTGTGACTGTTTTCACGACTGCCGCATGCGCCTTTGCTGCCGCACTGTTTGCAGTACGGGCATCCGATGCATGTCTGACCGCGTTTTTTCACCCGGTACAGATAAAAGACGATGCCGCCGATGATACACACAAGAATGATGATTGCAATAATTGTTTCCATTATACGTTACTTCCTGCATACTGCTTTGATGCATTACTGAGTGCATACTCTGCTTTCAATTTTCGATTGGTATGGCCGATGAGTGCAATGATGATTCCTGCAAACACAAGCACGGCTGCAAGTCCGCCAAGTGCCGGGCCAACAGAAAGTGCTGCCGGTGCTGTGATCAGTGTACCGATGGTATATACCAAGTATCCGACAGTATATCCGACACCAAGCTGGAGTCCGATGCCTGCCCACAGCCATTTCGCGCTCTTCATCTCGGAATTCATTGCGCCGATTGCTGCGAAGCACGGCGGTGTGTACAGGTTGAACATCAAATATGCAAGCGCTGCTACTTTTGTGATTGCAATAATGCCTGCTGCCTCTGCACCTGCGCCTTCCAGAAGTGCGAGTTCATCCATGTTGATGAGATTTTCAAGTCCCACAAAGCATACTGCCAATGTACCGACAACGTTTTCCTTCGCAATGAATCCGGTCACTGCTGCGGCTGCCAGCTGCCAGGACAAAACGCCCACAATCGGTACAAGCAGATATGCAAACGGGCCCGCAATCGAAGCCAAAATCGAAGATTCCGCTGTTTCAGCGACAGTGAAGCTCCAGGTGAATGTCTTCATGATATGAACGGCGGTGTTACACAGCAAAATGATCGTTGCCGCTTTTACGATATATGCCCAGCCGCGGCTGCACATGGATTTAAACGCGCCCCAGATCGACGGCACTTTATATTCCGGCAGCTCGATGATGAAAAACGATTTTCTCGATTTGTAGCCTGCAATTTTGTTGACAAGCAGTGCGCCCAAGAAAATCAAAACGATACCGGACAGATACATCACCGTACTCACCCAGCCGGCGTTGTCAAAAAACGCACCTGCAAACAGCGAGATAACCGGGATTTTTGCACCGCACGGCATAAACGGTGAAAGCATCGCCGTCGCTCTGCGCTCGCGTTCGTTTCGGATGGTACGGCTTGCCATGATGCCCGGAACAGCACAGCCGACGGTGATCACAAACGGAATCACCGATTTGCCGGAAAGACCGACCTTTTTGAAAATCGGATCAAGCACCACTGCCACGCGCGACATATAGCCGCAGTCCTCCAAAATGGCAATCAGGAAGTACATGACCATGACGAGCGGCAAAAATCCAACGACTGCAATCACGCCGCCGATCACGCCATCCACCACAAGTGCTGAAACGATCGGGCTTGCGTTTGTTAAAAGACCACCGACCCATTTTTGGAATGTTTCAAGCCAGCCGACCATCCAATCCGCAATCGGTGCACCGACCCACACCTGGGAAATCTGGAATACCAGAAACATCACAACTGCAAAAATCGGAATGCCAAGCCATTTGTTTGTGATCACCGCGTCGATTTTGTCGCCGAAGTTTTTGTCTTTCGTAAGCACTTTGCGTGTTTCCACTTCTTTGACGATATCGTTGACAAAAGCAAATCGTTTGCGGTCTGCGTCTTCCACAGCTTTTTTATCTGTCAGATCGATATCTCCCTGATGATACGGCGCTGTCTGTGCTGTATTCACCCGTGCCACAGCCTGCTCGATCACTGCGTGCAGTCCGTCCGACGAAGTTGAAATCGTTTCAACCACTGGGCATCCGAGCGCTTCCGAAAGTTTTGCTGTGTTAATTTTTGTATCTTTCTTTTTATTCACGTCGCTTTTGTTGAGTGCCACAACAACAGGAATCCCCAGCTCCAACAGCTGTGTTGTGAAAAACAAGCTTCTGCTTAAATTGGTGGAATCCACAATATTGATGATGACATCCGGATTTTCTTTTTTTACATAAGAACTTGTGATGCTCTCCTCGCTCGTAAACGGCGACATGGAATATGCACCCGGCAAGTCGACAGCGATCAGCTCTTCAGCACCGGCATAGTATCCCTTTTTGATCGGATGCTCTTTTTTCTCCACCGTAACGCCTGCCCAGTTGCCGACTTTTTCATTCCGGCCTGTCAGCGCGTTATACATTGTGGTCTTACCCGAATTCGGGTTTCCTGTTAATGCAATTCTCATAACAGATCCTCCTCAAACCTTTTTGCGAATTTTTATATTTTAATTAGTTTTAACTAACCAATCGTTAAAAAAAGAAAGCATCTACAAATTGCCGTGTTTACACGACAATTGCACCAGCCAGCTGATTGTCGATGTTATATCTTCCATCTTTGATCGAAACAACACAGCCGCCTTTTAAATGAGATACAACGGTAATCGGTTCACCGGTGTAGCAGCCAAGCGAAAACAAAAACGCATTCATTTCCTCATCATCCGTTTCAATTTGCTTGATTGTATATTCCATTCCTTCATGGGCTTCTTTTAATGTCATATCGATTCACCTCTGTTGTTCTTTCGTGAAGAAGATTGTTGTTAGATTAGACTAACTTAAACCTTTTAAAATAAGTTAGCGTCTGCTAATCGTGTATTAGTATAAATCAAAACACGCATCTTGTCAATAGATATTTTCAATATTTATTCGAATATTTTTCCGAACGCACATCATAGAAAAAACACGGCAATCCGCTCACATCAAAACGGATTGCCGTGTATGTTTGTTACGTGTCGTCTTCGTCTTTTTCCTCGAATCCATATTCGTTCAATTCCTCAAAATCAAGAAATTCGGACAATGTCATATTGAATGCAATTGCAAGTTTGTGCAGTGTTTTTACTCGCGGATTTTTCGTCATGCCGCGGACAATATTATCAAGCGTCGACTGTTTCACACCGCTCATAACGGCGAGTTTATTGATTGTGATGCCCCGCTGTCTGCACAGCGTCCGAATCCGTTTCACATAAAGGTCTGCATACTCCATCCTCTGCACCTCATCCATAGAGTTCCCCGTTTTTCGGGTTTATTCTTATGATAAGAGCAAAACGAAAGCGAATTACCCGAATACGGGTTGACTCATAGACTATTTTTCTGCTACAATAAATTAACCCGTTTTTGGGTAATTTCATGTTTGGAAGTGAACAAAATGGCTGTCTGCACTTTTTTCGGACACAAAGATACACCGGAAACGATTGCACCAGTCTTACAGACTGTGCTCATCGATTTGATTGAACATGAACATGTCACATTATTTTATATTGGCAATCACGGTACATTTGACCTACTGGTAAAAAATCAGCTGAATCAATTAAAAAAACGTTATCCTACTATTCAAACAGTGATTGTACTTGCATATCTTCCTATCAATCAAAGTTCGAAAAAAGCAGAAAATGATTTGGAGACGATTTATCCGGAAGGAATGGAGTTGTCTTGCGATGAAATGGGTGAAGAGCAAGACAAGTTTGCCTTAGCGGTGATGATATTTAAATTACTAAACAATGGTATTCACCCCTTTTCCGGAGTGCCCAGAAAAGATGTGGAGATGTTGACGATTCAAAACCGAATCGAGCAATATCATTATGCTTATGGGCTGTGGCCGGATACTTATCAGGCTCCGCACCCCTACTCTATTCATGAGTATTTTGACAAAGCTACGCTGGAAATGTTTGAGCGCGCGTTTACCAAAGGCGGAAACCGTCCTACTGCGGCAGAATGGCAAAACCATTTGGAAAAGCTCATCCATTCGCTTAAGCCGTG
>CASGAN010000006.1 GCA_949299455.1 uncultured Oscillospiraceae bacterium | reverse complement strand
CTGAAAATGCCGAAAAGCCTTGATAAATCAAGGCTTTTCGCTTGGGCATCTTTTTTAGTGCCCTCTTATGGTCGAGGCGACAGGATTCGAACCTGCGGCCTCTGCGTCCCGAACGCAGCGCTCTACCAAACTGAGCCACGCCTCGTCGACAACGATATTTATTATATCATGTTTTTTCTGAAAGTCAAGCGTTTTTTAAAATTTTTTTTGATTTTTTTCGACGGCCGAAAAATACACCCAAAATAAGCAGGCTCATCGTGATTTGAACAGCCGCCAAAACGCTCCAGATGCCCTCGACATCAAAGAAGATCGGAAGCAGGAATAAGAAAACCGGCGTGAAGACGAGCGGGTCGAGATACGTAAAGCAGGTGGAGAGCTTGGTGTCGCCTGTCGCATAGAAATAAGAAATGCTGCACCGCACGAGTCCTGCAAACGGATAGGCGACAGCGGTCAAAATCAGTCCGCTTTTTGCCATCACAGCCGCTGCGTCTGATACACCGAACAATCCCGAGAAAAACGAAGTTGTAGGAATGGAGATCAGGAAAAACGCAGTACCGAGCAGCACAGCAAGACGAACCGCACGAAAACGAACATGTTCGACCTTCTTTGTTTCGCCGGCACCATGCAGATAGCTGATGATCGGCTGCACGCCGTCACCGATACCTTGCAGGAGTGCCAGGAATGTTGCGGAAACGTATGAGAGCACCGAATATGCGGCGACAGCTGTTTCCTGTCCATAGGCAAGACACTGCCAGTTTGCAAAGATAATGACAATCGATGGTGCGAGCGAAACGCCGAACGGAGAGACGCCGATTTTTAAAATACGAATCATTTTGCTTGCCTGCAGACGCAGATCGGAAAAAGAAAAGGGGAGTTTTTTGTCAAATACAATGAGCAGCATGCTGAGTGCGGCAACAACGCCCTGTGCTGTCACAGTTGCAGCCGCAGCACCGGCAAGTCCCCAAGGGAATACCATGATAAACAGCGCGTCGAGAATCATATTGGTGACAAGTCCGCTGACCATGATGAGCATTGCACTGATGGCACGGCCGCTGTTTTTAATCAGCGGGGTCAGACCGCATCCGAATGTTTGAAACAGTGTTCCGAAAATAATGACACGGATATAGTCGCGTGCGGCATTAAACAACGCACCGCGCGCGCCGAACAGCACGAGGATTGCATCGCTTGTAAACCAAAAGAATACCATCATGAAAACGGAGAATAAAAACAGCAAAACGATGGTGTTTCCTCTGGCTGCACGCGCTTCTTCATCGTCTTGTGCGCCCTGGTACATGGAAAACAGAACCGATCCGCCGATTCCCACACCGATGCCCGTGGCCTGCATCACGGCTGTAATCGGCCATGCAAGGTTGATTGCGCCCAGTCCGATATCGCCGGTTGCCTGTCCGATAAAAAAGCCGTCGACAATGACATAAAATCCGCTCAGCACCATTGTGAGCATCGAGGGCAGAACATAGTACCAAAATCGTTTTTCTGTTGGTGCGGTATGCATACTGTGTGCGTCCTTTCTTTGTTCACGTCATTTCTGCTCTCATGATAACATAGTTTCAGATATGGGTCAATCCGGCAAGACAAACGGCAGACAGCTTTAAAAAACTGTCTGCCGTTTTGATTATTTTGTTTTTGTATCAGAAGGCTGTTCTTCGTGCTTAATAATCGTAACATTCTGTGCACTCGGTGCAGCGTCAAAGCCCTGTGTGCTTTCCTCCGATTTAAAGAATACAATTACGGTGCGCAAAAGCAGTACAATATCCTGCCAGAAGCTGTATCGTTCAATATACATCAGATCAAGAATCAGCTTGTCTTTTGCAGAGGTGTTGTATCGGCCATTGACCTGTGCCAAGCCGGTAAGTCCTGCTTTCACACGCAGACGATACCGGAATTCCGGCAGATCCTCTGTGTATTTTTCAATGTTTTGGAGCATTTCAGGACGAGGACCGACCAAGCTCATTTCACCGTGCAGAATGTTTAAAATCTGTGGGATTTCATCCAAGCGGAATTTTCTTAAATATTTTCCGACACGTGTAATCCGGTCGTCATCTGTCGTTGCAGAGTATTCCACACTTGGGTCATGCACCTTCATCGTGCGGAATTTGAGTACTTTAAACACTTCGCCGTCCCGTGTGGCGCGCGGCTGTGTGAAAAACACAGGACCGTGGTCATCAAGCTTGATTGCCAGTGCAATCAGCAGCATCAGAGGACTTAATACAATGGTGCCAATCCCTGATACCAGCAAGTCAAGCGCCCGTTTAAAAAAGCGCTGTTCCATCGACAGGTTCGTGATCGGCAGATGCAGCATTGCCATGTCGTCAAACATTTCAAACTTTGCTGTATTCAAAAGAATTTCCGAAATATCCGACTGCACAAACAGATTTGTATAGTGCTTATACGCATACTCGATGATCGTCGGACGTTCTGCTGCCGGAAGATCATACAAAAAGACAACATCTGTTTTTCGGATTTGTTTTTTTAAATTCGGATCATCCCATGTGAGCACTTTACCGATTTTATATTGCTTCCGATAACGTGATACACACTGAATCAGCTGCTGAGGATCAGAGGAAGCGTCGCACACAATGATGCATCGCTGCGGCGGATTCAGTTTAAAATAAACAAAGTTTCCGAAATATACAAAAGCAAACACAGAGGCTACCTGCAAAATAAAGACACACAACAGAATCATCAGGTTGAGCCAGATCATTTCAGCGTGCGGCCATCGGCTCGCACTCATAATATAGAGCTGGAAAAATGTCACGGTATCTGTGATAAACACGGCAATGCTCAAAGAAGGAATAATTTCCTTGCTCTTTTTTTTGCCGACAGCAAATCCGCCGTAGACAGCAGTCATGCTGATGCCTAAAATGATAAACGTTGTCATGGTGATGGCTGCAGTGCGTGTAAATCCGAATACCTGCGGAAATCCGGGCGCAAACAGTCCGAAAAACAGTAAGAACAACGTGAAAAACAACAACACTTTAATACAAAACACCGCTCCGCGGCGGGGATGCTCATTGCGGCTTTTTTTTCCTTTCATTCAAACCCCTCCAAAAGAAAGCGTTAAAAAACGAAACCCAATCAAACGCTTTGTTCCAAAAAGAAGATTGAAACTTCCAACATTATTTTATTCATTATACCAAAACAGGTGTACAAAAGCAAGCAAACAGAAATTTAATATTGTAACCTTATTTTCGTTTTAGGTTGACAATTAAAATTCTTTATGATATGCTACAAACAGAACACAAACGATTTTACACCGGAGGTACTTATGAATCGAATTTCTGTTTCGTCCATCACAAAAACCGCACTTTGCACCGCGCTGATTTGCATCAGTGCATATCTTTCCTTTCCGCTTCCGCTGACACCTATTCCTGTGACGGCACAAACCATTGCAATCAATATTACTGCCATTCTGCTGACACCTGCACAGACGGCTGCGGCACTCGGCGCTTATTTGCTGCTTGGTTTTTGCGGAATTCCGGTGTTTTCGGGCGGTACAGCCGGATTTTCGCAGCTTCTTTCACCGACAGGCGGCTTTTTGATCGGATTTTTTGCTGCCGCTGTATTGATCAGTTTGCTCAAAGGAAAGAAAAACAATCCGCTCAGACATTGTCTGGTATGTATTTTCGTTGGCATTCCGGTGATTGATCTGTTTGGAGCATTGTTTATGTGTCTTGTTCATCACTATAGTCCGCTGGCCGCGCTTTCCGGCGCGATTCTTCCGTTTTTGTTCGGTGATGTGCTCAAAGCGATCGGCGGTGCACTTATTGGTACGAGCGTCAACCGTCTGATTGCCATTCGCAGATGAATATTTTTTGAAAAAAAGAGCCGGATATTTCCGGCTCTTTTTTCGTTGACGGAAAATAAAAAGTATGATACTATCTGCTTGAAACAAAGAGGAGGAATGAATATGAATGCAATCGCTTATGCAGCAGGCGGCACAGGCTTTACGTTTTTTATGACAATGTGCGGCGCTGCCATGGTGTTTTTCTTTAAAAAATCGCCGAGAGAATCGATTCAGCGGGTATTTTTAGGATTTGCGGCAGGTGTGATGATTGCCGCTTCTGTTTGGAGTCTTTTGATTCCTGCGATTGAGCGGGCAGAGGAAGCAGGCGGGATCGGCTGGATTCCGGCGGCAGGCGGATTTATGCTCGGGATTGCGTTTTTGATGCTGATGGATGCGCTTTTGCCGCACCTGCATTTGGGTGCCGATCATCCGGAGGGCCTTTCATCCAATTTAAAACGGACAACACTTTTGGTGCTCTCTGTGACACTTCACAATATTCCGGAAGGTATGGCGGTCGGATTGGCGTTTGCTGCTGCGGCACAGGAGGGCAGTCCCGCTGCGCTTTCGGCAGCTGCTGCACTGGCGCTTGGCATGGGCATTCAGAATTTCCCGGAGGGTGCAGCCGTTTCGCTCCCGCTGCGCAAAGAGGGATTCGGCGTGTTCCGCTCGTTTCTGTATGGCAGCTTGTCAGGACTTGTGGAACTTATCTTCGGCGTACTCGTTGTGCTGATTGCGGGAAGTGTTGCACCGCTGATGCCGTGGATGCTCTCGTTTGCAGCGGGTGCCATGATGTATGTCGTGGTGGAGGAACTCGTTCCCGAAGCGCACTTGGGCGAGCATTCGCATACCGGAACGATCGGCGTGATGGCGGGATTCATGGTGATGATGATTCTCGACGTGGCGCTTGGATAAACAGGAGAAACATTCATGAAACGCAGGTTACTGCGGGTATTGTGGGGACTTATTGGAGTTTTGCTTGTCATTTCTGGGGTCTTTTTTTACGCATGGCAGATCGAGCCGTCTTTGCTTCACACGGTGCAGTATGAGGTAAAGGCTTCCCGTGCAGTACCGGTGAAGATCGCGTTTTTCACGGATACGCATTTCGGAAAAGATGATACACCGGATCGGCTTGCACGGATTGTGGAGGAGATCAACGCGCAGAAGGCAGATATTGTGCTGTTCGGCGGCGATTTCTTTGACAGCTATTGGCGGGATGCGTCGCAGATTGATGTGAGTTTGATGGCAGAGAAACTCCGTGCAATCGAAGCACCACATAAGTATGCCGTATGGGGCAACCACGGTATCGGCGGCGGTGCTGTGCGTGTGTATGAACAGCTGATGGAAGCGGGCGGATTCACGCTGTTAAAAAACGAAACGGCGGAGATTGAGGCACTTTCTGTACGGGTTGTGGGAATGGACGACTGGATGCTCGGAGAACCGGACAATGGACTCCGTGTCCCCGAGGACAATTACACGAACATTTTTCTCACACATGAGCCGGATGATGCGCCGTTATTTGCAGAAAACGGCGCGGATCTCATTTTGGCTGGACATACACACGGCGGTCAGATCTTTGTGCCGTTTTTCGGTCAAAAATTCCTGCCGCCCGGCGGCCGACACTATGTGAAAGGGCAGTATGATGTAGACGGTGTGCCGCTTGTGGTCAGCTGCGGGATCGGGACCACCAAGCTTCCTGCACGATTTTTGAACATTCCCGAGATCTGTGTGCTCACATGCTCGGACCAATAAAAAAGGAGAGGATATTGATGTTAATTCCTTCAACAACGCCAAATGAAACACAGCAGCGTATGATTGCCCGCGGCTACGGCATGTTCATTCATTTCGGCATCAATACGTTCAACGACACGGAGTGGTCGGACGGTACATTGCCGGTCGAGAGCTATGCGCCGCCGGCTGTCGACGTGGACAGCTGGGTGAAAAATGCACGCGACTGCGGTATGAAGTATATCATCTTGATCACGAAGCATCACGATGGCTTTTGCATGTGGGATACCGATACGACCGATTATAGCGTGAAGTATTCCAAAAATCCCACCGATGTGGTCGCAGAAGCTGCCAAAGCATGTGAAAAATACGGCGTTCAGCTTGGCCTTTATTATTCGCTGTGGGATCGGCACGAGCCGTGCTATTCCGACCACGAAGCGTATATCCGCTATATGGAGACACATCTGACCGAACTGCTCGACGGTCGCTACGGCAAAGTGGTCGAGCTGTGGTTTGACGGCGGATGGGACAAAAAAGCGAGCGACTGGGGACTTGAACGGCTGTATGCACTGGCAAAGAAGCTTCAGCCGCATATCGCAGTCGGCGTCAACTGCACAATCGGCCGGTATCTTTCGAAAAATACGAACAATTCGGTCTATTGGCCAGAAAATTATAAAGAGGGCATGCCGATGCGCTATTTCCCGAGTGATTTCCGCCTGCTTGACCCGATGTTCCCGCCGAAAAACGATCCGAAGCTCTACCGTCATGCGTCCAAGACGTACTATCTGCCGTTTGAGGCGACCATCTGCATCCGCGATATGCGCAACTGGTTCTGGGACCCGCACTACTGTGATGATCCGCTGGTTGACACCTCGTTTATTGTCGAAAAATATGAGCAGCTCATCGGACAGCAGAACTGCCTGGTAGTAAACGTTGCGCCGAACACGAACGGCGTGCAGGAGCCTGCCGATATCGAACGGCTCAAAGAAGTGCGCCGTGTGCTCGAAGAAAAAGGACTCATGTGAGGAGAAAGCAAGATGAATGTGTTATCCTATTTCAGCCCGACCGGCGGTACCAAACGTGCCGTTTCCATGCTTGCCGAAGCGATGGGCGGTACATTTACAAACGTTGATCTGACGGATTACGAGGTCAGACACCAGCCTATATCGCTTACGTCATCGGATTTGCTGATTGTCGGTGTTCCGGTCTATGGCGGACGGCTGCCTGCGGTCGATGATCTGCTCGACTGCTTTACAGGCGATCACACGCCGTGTATCGTCTGTTCCTGTTTTGGCAACCGCGATTTTGATGATGCGCTGCTCGAATTGTCCGACGAAATGACAGCACGCGGCTTTGATGTGATTGCCGGATGTGCGCTTGTCATTCCGCATGTGTACAGCGATCGGCTGGGCGCTTTTCGTCCGGATGAATTGGACAAAACGGAAATTACCGCATTTGCAGAGCAGGTGCGCGCAAAATTATCTGCAAACGATCATACGTTGCCGGACATTCCGGGAAATCGGCCGTATAAAGAGTGGAATAAGCCGGAGCGCGCACCGCAGCATGACGAATCGTGCACATCGTGCGGCGCTTGTGCGGCAGTTTGTCCTGTCCGTGCGATCGACAAAGCGACGTTTGCAGCAGATCCCACACGCTGTATTCAGTGCATGCGGTGCGTGCGTCAGTGTCCGGAGCATGCACGCGCACTCGATATGAGTGCGATCAAAGAGCGGCTCGAATCACTGTTTTTGCGGCGGGCGGACAACGCATTCTTTGTTTGAGCCGTTCGGGTCGCGTTTGGCGAATACGGTTTTTACGCCGATGATTGCCAAAAAGACAGCGAACAGCTTGGCGATTTGTGCGTTCGGCAAAAAGACAGCCAGAAGCGCACCTGCGAGTGCCGCAGGGATGCCGCCGAAGAGTGCCGGCTTGATGGGAGAAGTGCAAAGCAGACCGTTTTTGCGATGGCGCCAGAGTGAAAACGCGGCAATCGGCAGGAAAAAACACAGGTTAAACAGCTGGGCTTCCTTTTGCGGTGTTTCTGTGAGTAGGGTTAAATAGAGCATCAGCACAAATCCGCCGCCGATGCCCATAGAGGCACAGACGCCCGAAAAAAATCCGGCAATGCCTAAAGCAATCAGGTTCATCGCAGAAACATCCGCACAGCAGACACGACCATCACGATGCCGAATATGCGTGAGAGCAGTGTCGGTGAGATTTTTTTGAGCAAAATCGTGCCGAGCCATGCGCCCGGAAGCCCGCAGAGAATCGTAATACACAGCGCACCAAGCGGGAGCGAGGTGCCAAAGCATAACAAAATGATTGCACTGATGAGCGAAAGCGGCAGGGTGAGTGCTAATGCAGTGGCATGAGATGATTTTTTGTCGATGCCGCATCGATTGAGCAGAAAAACAGCAAGCAATCCGCCGCCTGCACCGAACAGCCCGTTTGCCAGACCGGTCGCAGCACCTGCCAAAAACGGAAGAAGCGGACGTTTCACAGACAATCCCCCTTGAAACAGAAAAAAGTGTGTTATGAGATTATCATGACACACTTTCTTTGTTTCTATTCAGTTTTGCATAACGTTTGCACTGCAAATGATGCGAGCAGGCATCCGGCGACAGGCGGACAAAAGCTGATGCTTGCAGGACTGTGGCGGCCGTGTTCTGTGTCGGTGACGACAACGCGCGGCATCTCGGTCGAATACACGACAGGCACATCCGAGAATCCGCGCTTTTTGCATTCTCGGCGCATGACGCGTGCCAAGCCGCATCCGCATCCGGCGGTTTCCTCGATTGTGCCGATACGAAATGCACTCGGATCAAGCCGGTTGCCGGTTCCTAAGCACATGATAGATGGAACATTTCGCTCCCGGCAGGCGGCGAGCAGGTCAAGCTTTGCGGAAACGGTGTCAATCGCGTCGATGACGAAATCAGGATGAAGGTCGAATAAGACATCGCGAGTTTCGGCGGAATAAAACGATTCCACAGGAACAAGCTTGCAAAACGGCGCGGCGTCTTTTAAGCGCAAGACAGCGGCGTCTGTTTTGCTCATGCCAAGAGTGGATGTGAGTGCAAAATTCTGGCGGTTTAAGTTCGAGAGGGAAACCGTGTCGTGGTCCATTAGAATCACGGTGCCGACACCGCTTCGCGCGACCATTTCGGCACACATGCCGCCTACACCGCCGAGCCCTAAGACGGCGACCGTTTTGTTTTGCAGGGTATGAAGCGCTTCTTCGCCGATGAGTGCGGCAGTACGCGCAAAAACAGCGGAAAAATCCATGGCTTTGTATCCTTTCGTGTAAAGAAAACATCATAAAAGCGCTGCGGAATTCCGCAGCGCTTTTATGATCCGCTTTGCCGTAATGCATGGTAAGCTAAAAACCCGCGGTAAAAGCAGGTGGATACCTCCTCGCAGTGTTTGCGCTCCCAACGTCCGCACAAGGGCGGGAGGTCTGCATCCCCAAAGCGAGAGTTCGGTCTCCTAATTAACTAAGTGTTGGATTTATATTATCCACACACACGCACAAAGCAGAACAATTACATTATACCATATTTTTGCGAAAAAACAACAGGAAAATGTTATTCTTCACCGTCGCCCTCGAAATAAGCGCTCAGTTTTTCCAAAAACATTTCGCCGATGCGCTGATATTCGTCGTCATCATCGATCGAAACCATCAGTTCCTCGTCGTTTTCGTCCATTTGGCTTTTCAAAACGATCAGATCAGCTGTGTCGTCAAGCATCTCCTCCGGATTTTCGAAATACGGAATGAGTGCAAAATAACGGTCGTCGCCAACCTCCATGACATCCAGCAGTTCAAACGCCTGCTCAACGCCTTCTTCGTCCACAAGCGTGTAAATATCGGGATTGAATTCTTGGTCCTGTGCCATAAAAAGAATCTCCTTTCATGCCCGTTTTCTTCTATTTTAAGTGTAAACGATAAAGAAGTAAATGTCAATAGGAAAAGATTCATTATTTATTTTCAATAAAAAAATATAAAGTTCATAATAAAAACTGTTGACAAAACAGAATCTGTGTGGTATATTATAGTCAGGATAAGAGATAAGAAAAAGAACTCGAAGATCCAATCAAATTGAATAAGGAGGATTGCAGAATGTGCTTAGATGAACCAATCGGCCAGATCCGTATGGTAAGAGCACAGGAGAGCATCCGCTAAACAAAAAATGTCTGAGCAAATGATAAGCCGGCGGTAAATATGAAATTGATCGCCTTTAAAAATTGGAATAGGCTTTATGCAGACCAATCAAATCGATTAAGAGAATTTAGCGGATGTTCAAAACGGCAAATACACGTTGCCGGTCCGCTTTTACCATACCGATAATGACAGCGGCGTATCCACCGTGCTAAAAAGGATACTTTGGATATACCCATTGGTAGAATCCGACCTTGTAATGAAACTTCAATAAAAGGTGAGTCCAATGTACAGGTAAAATAAACACCAAAAAATCAAAGGACGGAAATCCTGACAGCTATCCGGTTCGCCAGTAAGCGGGTTGAATGACGCAGGTTGTCCGAAATATAAATGAAATAGGTGTTACCAATGAAATAAGTTAGGCGGCTCCTGAATCATAGTATTGAAAAGGTGAGTCCAATGTACACGTAAATCAGTATTCAAGACAATACCGATTTTGTATCAGGGAATCAGTTGAATCGACACGAGATTCGATGCTTTTTGAGAAAAGAAACGATCAGAAGTGCTAACAATCCAATTTGTGTAAATCACACAACAGATACGAATTAAAATTCAAACAGAAATAGGTGTTACCAATGAAATAAGTCAGGCGGCTCCTGAATCATAGCATTGAAAAGGTGAGTCCAATGATTTAAAGTGCTTTCGCAAACGTAGTGTATGACATCTGCGAAAGGAAGATGACGATGATGTATAAGGTGACAAATGTTATACTGAATAAAAAAGCAGAAGGGAGACAGTCCACCTCTCAGGTTTCTCCTTGACGCGGCCGCGATGGTGAAAGCATCGCGGAAAGAAAAATCGTCATAATGGCAACAACTGAATAACAATTGAATAACAAAAATCGGATAGAACCCCTGCACCAAGGTGCAGGGGTTCTTGGTTTTGGCAAAAGCGGAAAGCCGGTTGCAATTTTTAAAAAAACCATGTATGATATGCATATCGGGCATACCGAGAGAAAGGGGTTATTGTATGGCACTGGATGGTGCTTTTTTATATGTAGCAGCCAAAGAAATGCGCGAAATTTTGGTTGGTTCGCGCGTCGAAAAAATTGCACAGCCGTCAAAAGAGGAACTGACCATTACGTTCCGTTTACGCGGCGGAAGCCGGAAGGTGCTGTTTTCTGCGAATGCATCGAGTCCGCGTGTTCATTTTACTGATATCGCACTCGAAAATCCGAAAACACCGCCGATGTTTTGTATGCTTCTTCGCAAGCATATCGGTTCGGGTAAGCTTGTTGCAATCCGGCAAAATGGACTTGACCGTGTGATTGCGTTTGACTTTGAAACAGTCAACGAGCTTGGCGATGTGGTGATTGTCACGCTGGCGGCGGAGATTATGGGACGGCATTCGAACTTGATTCTGATTGGTCCGGAGGGCCGCATCATCGATGCGGTCAAGCGTGTTTCCGACGAAGTGTCGAGCGTGCGCACTGTTCTGCCGGGCGGAACATACGCGTTACCGCCTGCACAGGATAAACTGGATTTATTGTGTGCGTCGGATGAGGAGATCATGGAGCGGTTTTTATCGCTTCCGTCGATCGACTGTGCAAAATCGCTGATGCAGACACTCGAGGGCATTTCGCCGGTTCTGTCCAGAGAGATGATTTATCGGGCGTTAAAAGGCGGAGATATCGAAAAGGACCGGCTTTCTTCCTATTATAAAAACCGGATTCGTGAGGAGATTTCCGCATTGCGTGCGCGCTTGCTCGAGGGAACGTGCGAATATACGGCTGTGCAGGATGAGGCGAAAAAACTGCGCGAATTTACATTGATGGATTTAACACAGTACGGCAATGTGGAGAAAAAAGAATTGTTTGATTCTCCGAGTGCATTGCTTGACAATTTTTATGCAGAACGCGACCGTGTTGCACGGATGAAACAGCGTTCACACGATCTTTTGCGTCTGCTCATCAATGCAACAGAACGTATTACGCGGAAATTAGCCGTTCAGGAGGAAGAACTGCGCGCATGTGCTGATCGGGAGACACTGCGGATGTACGGTGATTTATTAAATGCGAATCTCTATCGTATGGAAAAGGGTGACCGCGAAGTCACGGTTGAGAATTTCTATGAGGAAAGCTGTCCGCCGGTGACAATTCGGCTGGACCCGCGGCTTTCGCCGTCGCAGAATGCGCAGAAATATTACGCGGAATATCGAAAAGCGGCGACGGCTGAGGATATGCTCAAGGATTTGATGGCGAAATCCAGACAGGAGCTTGTGTATCTGGACAGTGTGTTCGACGCGGTGACGCGAACCGAGGGCGAGAGCGAATTGCTGGAAATCCGCGAGGAACTTGCGGAGCAGGGGTATATTCGCCTGCCGAAAAAGCGCAATCGGATGCTCAAAGCACAGCCGCCGATGAAATTTATGTCGTCGGACGGATTTTCGATTCTGTGCGGCCGAAACAACAAGCAAAACGATCAGCTCACGATGAAAACGGCGAAAAACTATGATATGTGGCTGCATACGCAGGGCGTCGCCGGTTCGCATGTGATTATTGAGGCGGATGGCAAAGAAATTTCCGACCAGGCCATCACCGAGGCGGCGATCATCGCAGCATATCACTCGAAAGCCAGAGAGAGCGCACAGGTTGCTGTGGATTATACGCGGATTAAATTTGTGAAAAAACCGGCCGGTGCAAAACCAGGCATGGTGATTTTTACCGATTATCAGACGGCGTTTGTTACACCTGATGAAGAACTGGTTCACCGTTTGCAAGTGAAATAAAAAACCGCACGGAGTGATTCCGTGCGGTTTTTTCGTGTGCCGGGTTGATAAATGCGTGTGCAGACAGTATAATAAATAAGGTTAGGCAAGTGTTTGCCAGACAAAAAAGGAGGCTGTTCGAATGATTCGAGATCCGAACTTATTTTTTGAATCGCTCAAAACGAAAAAAGTCGGTGTGATCGGGCTGGGTGTCAGCCATTTTGATCTGATCTGCATGATGTGCAAAAAAGGTATTCCGGTTACTGTGCTGGACCGTCGCACAAAGGAGCAGATCGGCGCCGATTATGATACATTAAAAGAAGCGGGCGCCAGCTTTTGCTTGGGGGACGAATATCTCTCCCACCTGACAGACTTTGATATCGTGTTCCGCACGCCGGGCATGTATTTTCTCTCGGAAGCACTCACCAAAGCGCGTGAGGCTGGTGTGAAAATCGTCAGTGAGATGGAAGTGTTTTTTGATCTGTGCCCTTGCCGTGTGTTCGCACTGACCGGCTCGGACGGAAAAACGACGACATCGACACTCATCAGCGAGTTTTTGAAAGCGGATGGACACACCGTTTGGCTCGGCGGAAACATCGGCAAAGCATTGTTGCCGCAGATTGAGAACATCAAACCGCAGGATGTGTGCGTGGTGGAGCTTTCAAGCTTCCAGCTCATCTCCATGCGGCAGTCGCCTGATGTGGCGGTTGTCACCAATGTAGCGCCGAATCATTTGGATGTGCACCACGATATGCAGGAATATATTGACGCGAAAAAACAGCTTTTACTGCACCAGAACGGACTGTCCTGCACGGTGTTAAACTACGAAAACGACATCACCCGCGAGGAGATGGCGCCGCTCGTGCGCGGAGAACTTCGCTGGTTTTCGAAAAACCGTCCCGTTTCGCACGGCAGCTTTCTGCGTGAGGACGGGATGCTCTGCCGCGTGATTCACGGAGAGATCACTCCGGTTGTACACAAAGATGAGATCAAAATTCCGGGAATGCACAACGTTGATAACTTCTTGACTGCAATCGCCGCAGTCGGCACAGAGGTGAGCGATGAATCGATCCGCAAAGTGGCACGGGAATTCGGCGGTGTTGAACACCGCATTGAATATGTGCGTACCGTTCGCGGTATCCGGTATTATAACGACTCGATTGCATCGAGCCCGACCCGCACGATTGCAGGACTTCGCGCGTTTGCATCGAAAATCATCGTGATTGCCGGCGGCTACGACAAACACATTCCGTATGCACCGCTTGGACCGGAGCTCTGCACCTATTCGAAAGCAGTCATCCTGCTTGGTGCAACGGCGCCGAAAATTGAAGAGGCAATTCGCGGTGCAGAAAATTATAAGGAAGGTGCACCGGCGATTTACCGTGTGAACACACTCGAAGAAGCAGTGGCACTTTCGCAGGAAATTGGCGAATCGGGCGACATTGTGAGCCTTTCGCCGGCAAGCGCAAGCTTTGACTTATACAAAAACTTTGAAGAGCGCGGACGTCATTTCAAATCGATCGTCCGGGGACTCGCAGAATAAACAGGAGAATGACAACATGAACGACTTGACTTCTATGCTCCGTGCGCTGTGTGAAGCGGACGGTGTTGTCGGATGCGAGAAAAATGCATCCGAACAGGCTGCACGGTTTTTGTCCGAATGGATGGACGATGTGTCCATCGACGCATTCGGCAGCGTGACAGCCGTGAAAAAAAGCAGCAAAGAAAATGCGAAAACTGTATTGCTGGACGCACATATCGACGAGATCGGTATGATCGTGATCGGCATTGACGAAAAAGGATTTCTGCGCGTGTCGAACTGCGGCGGACTTGACCGCCGTCTGTTTGCCGCACAGCCGGTCACCGTTCACACAAAAGACGGTGATCTGTTCGGTATCGTCGGCACAAAGCCGCCGCATCTGTTAAGCGATGAAGAGGCAAAAAAAGTGCCGAAAATCGAGGATCTGTTTTTGGATATCGGATACAGCGAGGACGGTGCAAAACAGCGCGTGTCTTTGGGTGACCGTGTGACGGTTCGCACGCCGTTTTCCGTACTTTTGGGCGGCAGAGTTTCCTCGAAAGCGCTCGATGACCGTGCAGGCGTTGCGGCAATCCTTTTGGCGCTTTCGCTTTTAAACGGTGAGGACTGCGGCGTCAATGTGGCGGTTTCGTTTACATCCCGCGAGGAAACCGGCGGTCAGGGCGCGACCACATCCGCATACCGTTTAGCACCTGATTTCGCTGTGGCGGTGGACGTCTGCCACGCAAAAACACCGGACAGCACACCCGGCAAGAGCGTGCCGATGGGTAAGGGCGCGGCAATCGCATATTCGCCGGTGCTCGATAAACGGTGCTCGGATGCGCTTGTGAAGATGGCAAAAGAACAGGAAATCCCGTATCAGATTGAAGCGATGGGCGGCAGAAGAACCGGTACCAATGCCGACGAGATTTTCACAACACGCGGCGGTGTGCGCACAGCGGTTGTGTCGATTCCGGAGCGGTATATGCACACACCGGTTGAGGTCTTGGACCTTGCGGACATTGAAAGTGTGGCAAAATTGCTTGCACAGTTTGTAAGAGAGGTGGGGAACGATCATGTTTGATTTTGCATTACTGAAAAAACTCTGTCTGGCAAACGGCGTTTCCGGCCGTGAAGACAGCGTGCGTAAGATGATTGAAGAAGAAATCCGTCCGTATGCGGATGAGATGTATGTTGATGCGCTCGGCAACCTGATTGCAATGAAAAAAGGCGAAAACCGTGCACCGAAAAAGGTGCTGTTTGACGCACATACCGATGAGATTGGCTTTATCATCACAGGAATTACCGACGATGGCTTGCTGTCGTTTTCAACGGTCGGCGGCATCAATCCGTCTGTGATTCTGGGCCGTGCCGTTGTGGTGGGTGACGAACATCCGGTTGACGGTGTGATCGGTGCAAAGGCGATTCATATGCTTTCGCCGGAGGAGCGCGAGAAACTGCCGGAAACCGATAAAATGTACATCGACATCGGCGCGATGACAAAAGAAGAGGCCGAAGCAGTCGTGTCACTCGGTGACAGTGCATATTTTAAAAGCGATTATGTTGAGTTCGGCGACGGTTCGATCGCCGCAAAGGCAATCGACGACCGTGCAGGCTGTGCGGCGCTTATCTGCATGATGAAAAAGCCGCTCAAATATGATACCTGGTTCTCGTTCTCCGTGCAGGAAGAGGTCGGCGGCAACGGCGGCAAAACAGCAGCTTACTCGGTGGCGCCGGATATTGCAGTCGTTGCAGAATCGACTGCGTGCGGCGATGTTGCGGACGCAAAAGGCAACGCGCGTGTGTGCGTCTACGGCGGCGGCGCAGTTGTGTCGTTTATGGACTGCGGCACGATCTATGACAAACCGCTGTATGACCATGCGTTTGCGATTGCGGCAGAGCGCGGCATTCCGTGCCAGACGAAAACAAGAGTCGCAGGCGGCAATAATGCACATGTGATCGACACAGTACGCGGCGGTGTGCGTGTGGCGGCAGTTTCCGTGCCGGGCAAGTACATTCATTCGGCATACAACGTGTCGCACAAAGACGATATTCAGGCGGTGTATGATTTGCTCTGCGCATTGGCGGACACGCTGACAGAACAGTGAACCGTATTGTAACGATCGAAGCGCTCGGACAGACGGATGACGCGGTGTTTCTGCGGATTCTTGGGCTTGCCCGACTTTACTTACGTGAGCAGACGGAGGACGTCCGCTTTTTTGCGAGCGACAGCCGGTCGATTGTGCTGTGTATTGACGGCGGATGTGCGTTTTTGTATGCCGCGCCGGATGCGCCGGCAGAGGAATGCGAAGATGCTATGCTGGCCGTGCGAATGATGGCGCATGAAGTGTATGCAAACCGTTTGCTTGCGGAAATGGGAGAAGCGCAGAAGCGCGGACAGGTGTACCGGCTCTGTGCGCAGGAGCTTGCAATGTTTGTGCCGCTTGCGGTGAAGCATTCTCTGCGGGAAGCGTTTGCGGTTATGGAGGCGGTGTTTTTTGCGCAGGAATCAGCGGACGAACGAATGCGGCGCTATGCCGATTTATCGCACCGGATTCGTCACGGATGCTATCAGGTGTACGAAGCGGAGGGAGCGGCGGCGCTCTGTGTCGCAAACGAGATGGGACAAGTGCTCATCGACCAGCTCTGCGTGCTGCCCAAAAAACGGCGAAACGGATTGGCGATTCGGCTGATTCAAGCGATTTTAAACGATAACAAACCGGCGACTTCAGCGGTGTTTTTCAGCCGTGACGAGCAAAGCGACCGGTTTTATCAAAAATATCAGGCAAAACCGGCAGGCGAATGGGCGTACTGCCGGTTTTCAGAGGGAGAGAATTGAATGAATCCATTTTATTCGTTTGACGAACGGCTCACCCGTCTGGCCGCGGAAGCGGAATCACAGGCGGCAGAAGCGTTTGCGGCGATGGACGAGGTTTGTGCATATAATGAAGCAAAGGTTCTGCATGCATTTTCAGAGTGCAGAGTGAGTGAATCGCATTTTGTCGGAAGCACCGGCTATGGCTACGGTGACCGCGGCCGTGAGGTGCTCGACGAGGTATATGCGAAGGTGTTTGGCGCGGAGGATGCGCTTGTGCGGCACAATTTTGTGTCCGGCACCCATGCGCTGACCGTTGCGCTGTTCGGCGTTTTGCGTACGGGCGATGTGATGGTTTCGTTAACCGGCGCACCATACGATACGATGGAGGAAGTCATCGGTATCCGCGGTGAGGGCAACGGCTCTCTGCGTGATTTCGGCGTGACCTATCGTCAGGTCGATCTGCTTTCTGACGGCACACCCGATTATGAAGCGATCAAACAGCAGGCAATCGGTGCGAAAATCGTGTATATCCAGCGTTCACGCGGCTATTCCCTGCGGGAATCGTTCTCGGTCGAAACAATCGGAAAGATGATCCGTGCGGCAAAAGAAGCAAATCCTGATGTGATCGCCGTGGTGGATAACTGCTATGGTGAGTTTGTGGAAAAAACAGAGCCGACCGCTGTGGGCGCCGATTTGATTATCGGTTCGCTTATTAAAAATCCGGGCGGCGGTATTGCAAAAACCGGCGGCTATATTGCAGGCCGTCACGATTTGGTGGAGCTTTGTTCTTATCGCCTGACCTGTGTCGGCATGGGCAAAGAGGTTGGCTGTACGCTCGGAGAAAGCCGCGGAATGTTCTTAGGACTTTATTTTGCACCGTCGGTTGTATGTTCGGCAGTCAAAACATCGATTTTTGCACTGTCGCTGTTTTCAAAGCTTGGATATGAAGTCTATCCTGCATACGACGCGCACAGAACCGATATCATTGCGGCGATTGCGCTCGGCGACCGGGAGCGGCTTGTGGCGTTCTGTCAAGGCATTCAGAAAGGTTCGCCGGTGGACAGCTTTGTCGCACCCGAACCGTGGGACATGCCCGGCTATGAAAGCGAGGTCATCATGGCGGCAGGCGCATTTACGCTCGGCGCTTCGATCGAGCTTTCTGCCGATGCACCGCTGCGTGAACCGTATGCCGTTTGGCTGCAGGGCGGCCTTACGTATAATACCGGCAAGCTCGGTATTCTGCTGGCGGCGCAGGAAATGGCGTCCCGTGGCGTTCTGGACCCGAAATAATACAATAAAAACGCACCTTTTTAAAAGGTGCGTTTTTTATATGCCGTTATTCTTCGTCGATTGCGCCCGCCGCCTGATGACGTGCCGCAAACGCGATCGCAAGTGCCATCACACAGTCGTCGTGTGCACCGCTTGCCGCCTCTGCGCGTCCGTCTTTACTGCGGACGAATGTGAGCATTTCATTGAGTGTGCGTTCGTCACAAAACAGCTCAGGCTGTTCGCGGACAATGCGAATCAGCTCTGCCAAAATGACCGGACGGGTAATCCGGTTTGTTAAAAATCCATAACGGTATTCCATGTCGCGGGTGATCGAGTCGTAAATTTCGCGGTAGTACTGTCTTGGATAGTGCAGACGCTGTAATTCGCGCACCGGATACGTTGAGAAATTGACCTCACATGCAATCAGTGCGTTGTTATAGTAGGTGCCAAGACAGAACATCTGCTTGGCATACACATCTTCGTCGAACGAGCGGTGCAGCGTTGCCACCTGTCTGCCGGTGCGGCTTTCGATCACCTGACCGACGAATGCATCCGATCCGTCGCCGGCGGTGTCACCGCCGATCACATACTGCACACCCGGCTCGGGCGGAGAGTAGATACGGATGGCGCCGTCCGGCTCGTCGATGAACTGAATCTCATGGAGTGTGCCGTCCTGCTCACAGCATACAAACGAGCCGCACCGCACCGACAGCGAACGAATTTCGTTCAAGCGGCGGTTGACGGCCTGTGCGTCGAATACACTTTTGCCCAGAACACCCCACTCACCGAGGCAGTAGACCTGATAGTAATATGGGTCTGTTTCGCGGAACGATTCGAGCACCGCGCCGTCTTCCGGTGATAAAAAGCGGTTATCCTTGTAAGTGGTGCGCAGCGTGACGGCGTCCTTTGGCGGATGATCGAAAAACCGGCGCTTGAGCCAGTGGTGCACGCTTACAGGGTTAAATGACAGAACAATCTGCTTGGAAACGGTACCGCCGCGCAAACGAATGGCAAGCTGATTGAAGTCATGTTCTTCGATTTCACTTGCTTCCTCCACCCAGATATCCGTCAGTTCACCGCTTGAAAAGGTGACGGATTTGAGCTTTTCGCTGTTGTCGAGTCCTTTGAAAATGATCTCGTTGCCGTTTTTGCAGCGGATGCGCTCAAGTCCCTCAGCGATCTCAAACAGCGGTGTGAGATTCCATTTGCCGATCATCTGGCGAAACAGTGCGAATGTAGAGTTTCGGTGCGTAGCTTGTACGGCGCGTACGACGAGCAGGTTTCTGCCCGGTTCTGTCAGCAGCCGATATAAATACCGCTGAACAGTAAAGACCGACTTGCCCGAGCCGGCACCGCCGCACAGTACAATATAACGCTTCTGGCAGTGGAGCAATGGCAGATATACGTCGTTGAACGCTTCTTTTTTGATGTGGATGTCAAACGTTTTGCTGTGATGTTTGGCCATGTGATTCCCCCTCGAGTGTGACGTGGATTTCGGTGTGTGCTTCATCCGGGGATGACTCGCTCCAACCGGGGAAATTGTTCATGAGCGAGAGTTTGACGCCGGCGGCGCTTTCGCACAGCTTTTCTTCCAGGTATTCTTCGCATTTTCCGAGTGACCAGCGGATGATGTCGCCGAGCTCTTTCGTCTGTGCGGCATCTTTTAAATCCTGCCTTGAGCAAAAGCCGAGCGCCAGCGCAAGTCCTGCGACCGTCGGCGGATGAACGCCTTCGCGCAGTGGTGTGCCGTCTTTGGCGCGCATGGCCGTCCCTTTTTCATCCAAAACGGCGCGTCCGCGGCATTCCGAAAAATACCGTACAGCGCGCAGCATTGTCTGGGTGCGTACCTTTTGCGTGTCAGGGTACTGCTTTTTGGTGCAGGCGTGCGCAGGACATCCGCGCAGCTCGCCGGTATCGAGCAAGTAGTGGCATCCCCATGTTTCGGCATCGCCGAGCTGCCTGTGGTAAATGCATCCCACACAAGATGCACGAATCATAAAAATCGCCTCCTTTTTTAACATTCATCGGGATCATAGCCGCGTTCGTACAACTGTCGGCGCAGATACATTTCTTCATCATGCAGCATTTGCGTATACCAATGTGCAGCGGAAAGAGAAGTTTGTTTCTGTTGTTCTTTTATTTGTCTGTACCGTGCAAACAGTGTGTCGATCAAACGACGGTCAGCTTCTGGTGTAATGCGCATGGACGGGGACACCTGCCGCTGATTGATTGGAGTGTGCAAGGAATGACTGATGTTTTCGGCGCGGATATTGTTCATCGTGTTCTCCGATGCAAAATGCAATTTGCTGCCAGGAAAAGCCGTTGATATAGCGCAGCGATAAAATCTGCCGCATCAAGCTGTCATCAATCGATGCGATGTATTCATTCAGACGCTGATATTCGTGCATGGCAGTTAACAGTTTTGCACGTACCTGATTCCGGCATGTTTGCAGTTCGTCTGCGAAATAGGCGCGTTCTTCTTCGTCGAGCGATGGGAATCCCGCAGCACCGGATGCGCTTCCTGCAATCAGTGCGTCCAGCTCATGCATACGGCGCTGCTCGAGCGCAATTTCTTTTTTGAGCCAGAGAAGCTGGCTTAATGATTCTTTTGTCATAGCAAGCGTCCTTTCAGTAATATTCTGTATACAGAATATTGTATTATTTTTGATGAGAAAGTTCGTGTTTCCTCCTGCTATTATAGTAATAAACAATTGGATTCGTCATTTTCGTCGCCTTTATTACTGGATTTGTCGAAAAATGTTGACAGGAGGGAAAAAACAGGGTACTATTATAGCAAGAAACGCGAATATAGCTGAATTCTGTATTTTTATATTATGGTATTACAGAATGCAGTATTTGTCAAGGCGTTTTTATCCAAAAGCGAGAGGTGTTATGAAAAATGGCGGGAATGTATGAAATTATTGAATCACTGTGTCGTGCACACCACACAAACGTGACGGCAATGTGCCGGGATTTGGACATTGGACGGAGCACGCTAACAGAATTAAAGCAGGGACGGACGCAGACACTTTCCGCAACGACAACGAGCAAGATCGCCGGATATTTTCATGTGTCGGTTGCGTATTTGCTGGGGGAAAGCAGCGATAAGCAAAGCCATACGGCAAGCGATGATGAAATTAAATTTGCGCTGTTCGGTGAGTCGGAAAATATTACAGACGAGATGTTTGAAGAAGTAAAGGCGTATGCCCAATTTGTAAAGGAACGCAAACAGAATGGATTTAAAAGCACTGTATAAACTGGCGCAGGACGAGCAGATCACAGTGGATCAGATCCCGCTGCCGAATACAAAGGCGATTTCGCTGATGGACGAAGAAGGCGACTGCTTTATTGCACTCGATACGCATATGGAGTCTGTGCAGCAGGAGCGGGTTTGCCTTGCCCATGAGCTTGGTCACTGTGTGCGCGGCGCGTTTTATAACCGATACAGTCCGTTTGATTTAAAAAGCCGGCATGAACGGCGTGCAAATGTGTGGGCGTATGAGCATCTGGTGTCAGAGGATGCGCTTCATCACGCAGTGATGCAGGGTAATGTGGAAATTTGGCAGCTTGCAGAATATTTCGATTTGCCGCCCGATATTATGGAAAAAATCGTGTGCTATTATGAAGGAATTGAATGACAAACCACCTGCGGCGCGCTTTATTTTCGTTGCGGTTTGTTCATGAATTCGTTATAATATCGCGCTATAATAGCTCTATTCGGCCAAAAACCGGAAATAATGAAATCCTGTATGTGAGCAGGGGGAAGGAATGCGTATGAGAAAGCTGGCGCGTTATGCAAAGCCGTATCTTTTGGTGCTGTTTGTATGTCTTGCGCTGCTGTTCGGCCAGGCGATGTGCGAGTTAAGCTTGCCGAATCTGATGTCTGATATCGTGAATGTCGGATTGCAGCAAAGCGGCATCGAGGACGAAGTGCCTCGTGTGATCAGCGAAAACGGAATGATGCTTTTGTCATCATTTGTCTCGGAGCAAGATCAATCTGTTCTTGAGAAAGCATATGAAGAAAAACAACCGGGTGCAGATTTACCTGATTCAATCGAAAAAACATTCAAAAAGGCGAACGATCAAACCGTCTTTGTTTTGACGGAAGACAAACAGCTGCATGAAGATGCGGCAGAGGTATACAGTCATGCGGCAGGTGCGATTCTGCAGTTTTTTCAAACCGCAGCAAAAGAGCAGGGAAGCGAGCTTGATCTTTCCGAATCGAACGCTTCGTCCGAGATGGATTTTGAAGCGATTTACGGGATGCTGCCGGCACTTTCCAAAATGCCGCCGCAGGTGATCAAAGACGCTGTGGAAAAAGGCGCGCAGATGGACCCTTCGCTGAGTGGGCAGATCGGCACGGTCATGACAAAAGGCTTTTATGAGGAATTAGGCGCTGATACGGGCGCAATGCAAAACGCATACATTTTCCGTACAGGTCTTTTGATGCTCCTTATTACATTGGTCAGTGCGGCATGTGCGATTCTGGTGGGCTTTTTTGCATCGCGCACCGCAGCGGGTATTACGAGAGCACTTCGTCACGATGTGTTTGCCCGTGTTGAGAGCTTTTCGGCAAGTGAGTTTGACAAATTCTCGACGGCTTCGCTCATTACCAGAACAACCAACGATGCAACACAGGTGCAGATGCTCATTATCATGGGCGTGCGTATGATTTGCTATGCGCCGATTATGGGCATCGGCGGTGTCATTATGGCGCTCAACAAAAGCGTTTCGCTTTCGTGGATTATTGCGGTTGCAGTGATTGTGCTGCTTGGCTTGATTTTTGTGATTTTTTCGGTTGCAATGCCGAAATTCAAAATTGTCCAGTCACTCATTGACCGGCTCAATCTGGTCACGCGCGAAAGCTTAAGCGGTATGATGGTTGTACGTGCATTCGGCAATCAGAAACGTGAGGAAGCACGCTTTGAAAAGGCAAACCGCGATTTAACACAGAATAACCTGTTTATCAACCGCGTGATGGTATTTATGATGCCGTTCATGATGCTGTTGATGAATGGTGTCACATTGCTGATCGTTTGGGTCGGCGGCAAACAGATTGAGGCATCTGCGATGCAGGTGGGCGATATGATGGCATTTATGCAGTATGCAATGCAGATCATCATGTCCTTCCTCATGATCGCAGTCATGTTTATTATGGTGCCGCGTGCATCAGTTGCAGCAGAGCGTATTGCGGAAGTTCTTGCAACAAAACCGGTCATCCGCGATCCGGAATCTCCGGTTTCGCTTCCGGCAGCAGTACATGGTGAGCTCACATTCCGTGACGTCAGCTTCCGCTATCCGAATGCAGAGGAAAATGCACTCGAACATATTTCGTTTACGGCAAAACCGGGCGAAACAACTGCATTCATCGGCAGTACCGGTTCCGGCAAATCGACGCTTGTGCAGCTGATTCCGCGATTTTACGATGTAACAGAAGGCGAAATTTTATTGGATGGTATTGACATCCGCACACTGCGCCAGCATGATCTGCGCCGTCAGATCGGCTTTGTCCCGCAGAAAGGATTGCTGTTCTCCGGTGATATTGCATCCAACATCCGCTATGGACGGGAGAGCGCAACAGACGAGGAACTCACAGAAGCTGCACAGATTGCACAGGCGAAGGAGTTTATTGATGCATTCCCCGATCAGATGGCAACACCGATTGCACAGGGCGGCACAAACGTGTCCGGCGGACAGAAGCAGCGTCTTTCGATTGCGCGTGCACTTGCATCAAAGGCGCCGGTGTATGTGTTTGATGACAGTTTTTCGGCACTTGACTTTAAAACCGATGCAGCACTTCGCCGCGCATTGGCTGCATACACAAAAGAATCGGCAGTGCTGATCGTCGCACAGCGGGTGAGCACGATTATGAATGCAGAGCAGATCATCGTGCTGGATGAAGGCAAAATTGTCGGAAAAGGTACGCACAAAGAATTGCTGCGCACATGCAAGACCTACTTGGAGATTGCACAGTCGCAGCTTTCAGAGGAGGAGTTGGCATGAATCAGAATGTGAAGCGGCCCTCCGGTGTGCAGGGCAGAATGAATGGACCGCGTATGGGCAGACCCGGTATGGGTCATGGCGGCATGGGCGGCGAGAAAGCAAAAGATTTTAAAGGCAGTATGAAAAAACTGCTCATCTATTTGGGAAAATATAAATTCCGGATTTTTGTAGTGCTGCTGTTTGCAGTGGCATCGACGATTTTTATGATTCTCGGACCGAAAATTCTCGGTAATGTGACGACAGAGCTGTTTAACGGCATCATGCGAAAAATTTCCGGCAGTGAACAGGGGATCGATTTTGCCTATATCGCACAGATCATGCTTTGGCTGCTCGGATTGTATCTTGTAAGCGCCCTGTTCTCGTATTTACAGGGATTTATCATGACCGGTGTGTCGATGCGTGTGACATACGGACTGCGCAACGATATCATCAAAAAAATCAACCGTATGCCGCTTGGGTATTTTGACACCACCAATCACGGAGAGGTGCTTTCCCGTGTGACAAATGATATCGATACACTTTCGCAGACATTAAATCAGAGTGTTACGCAGATTATCACATCGGTGACGAGCATTGTCGGTATTCTGATTATGATGCTCACGATCAGCTGGCAGCTCACGCTGGTGGCGCTGTGCATCGTGCCGGTTTCGCTCATTTTTGTGGTATTGATCGTGAAACGGTCGCAAAAGTACTTTGCCGCACAGCAGGAGTATTTAGGACATGTAAACGGTCATGTCGAAGAGATGTACGGCGGTCATGTTGTGATGAAGGCATTCTGCGGTGAGGAACGTTCGATTGCGCAGTTTAAAGAATACAACGATGAGCTGTACCGTTCAGCTTGGAAGAGCCAGTTTTTCTCGGGTATGATGATGCCTGTCATGAACTTCGTGGCAAATCTCGGCTATGTGGTCATCTGTCTGCTCGGTGGCTTCCTGGCAACACAGAGTCTTATTAGCGTGGGTGATATTCAGGCGTTTATTCAGTATGTGCGTCAGTTTACACAGCCGATCACACAGCTTGCAAATATTTCGAACGTCTTGCAGCAGGCGGCTGCAGCCAGCGAGCGCGTGTTTGAATTTTTAGGTGAGGAAGAGGAAACGCCGGAAACACAGATCATCACCGTCAACGATACCGATGAGCCGGATACCGATACAAACGTGCATATCACGGGCGATGTGCAGTTTGCACACGTTCACTTTGGATATAATCCGGAGAAAATCATCATCAATGATTTCTCGGCGTCCATTAAAGCAGGACAGAAAATCGCAATCGTCGGTCCGACCGGTGCCGGAAAGACGACAATGGTTAAATTGCTGATGCGTTTTTACGATGTCAACGAAGGTGCAATTCTGATTGACGGCTATGACATCAAAAACTTCTCCCGTACTGAACTGCGCGGTTTGTTCGGTATGGTGCTGCAGGATACCTGGCTGTATAACGGAACCATCATGGAGAATATCCGCTACGGCCGTCCGGATGCAACCGATGAAGAGGTCTATGCAGCGGCAAAAGCAGCGCAGGTAGATCACTTTGTGCGCACATTGCCTGACGGATATCAGATGATGCTTAACGAAGAAGCAAGCAACGTTTCGCAGGGACAAAAACAGCTCTTGACGATTGCGCGTGCGATTTTGTCCGATCCGAAAATTCTGATTCTGGACGAGGCAACCAGTTCGGTTGACACGCGTACAGAAGTGCTCATTCAGCGTGCAATGGACAATTTGATGAAGAACCGTACGTCATTTATCATTGCACATCGTCTTTCGACAATCAAAGATGCTGATTGGATTCTCTGCATGAAAGACGGCGATATTGTGGAGCAGGGAACCCATGCGACACTGATGGCGCAGAACGGGTTCTACGCAAATCTGTATAACAGTCAGTTTGAGCGTGCATAACGTTCGATCAATCCAATGGAGAATGACTCGCGGTGTACAGTAACTGCGAGAAACATGTGAAAAGGTCATATTCAATGCGTGTTTGCGTTGAATATGACCTTTTTGTTTGATGATATGATGGAATATTTTTGTTTTTAAACACATTTAGAACATGAAAACGATCATGAAAACCGAATGAATTCGTCGTTTGCAAAGATAAATAAGATATTTTTTTGAATAATTGAGGAAACAACTATTGACTTATGAACTGTCATGAGATATATTATAAATAGAAATACATTTAATTCATAAAATTGAATGTATATAATAATGAGAACTGAAAAAAGGATTTAAAAAAGAACGTTATTGTGAGAGGAGGTTTTATTTATGAAGAAAAATCGAAATGGTATTGCGGCGATTATCTTATTTATTTCTGTTCTGCTGAGTGGATGCGGTGCTGATGTGGTCGAGCAAAAAAACAATTCGCTTTCGTTTTATTTTATTTCCAATGAAAACGATCTGTGGTATCGAGCGGCAGAGGAAAACTTATTGCAAACATATCCGGATATTACAATTACACGCAACTGGTGGCCGGCGACGCAGTATCTGATGCTTTCTTCACGCCAATACAAGGATACAGATATTACGCCGCTTCAGGAATATTACGATAGAATAACGAATGATTTGCGAAAAGGTCAGGCGGGAGATATTGTAATGGGCGATGCAATATATCTCGAATGGCCGGAAGCAGTACCGCCTGATTGGTATAAGCTGATGCAGAGCGGCGCATTTGCAGATTTGAATCCGCTGGCGGAAGAAAACGGCCAGCTTGATACCACGACATACATGAAGGGAAATTCTGCGGATGCAATTGCTTCGGATGAGCGATGGACCTTTGTACCGATTTTAGATTCTTCTTTGGTGTTCTTTACAAATGAAGAGCTTGTGGAGCAATGGGCATTTCCTTTGCCGCAGGCGACGCAGGAAGATTATCCGAATGCGCTGTCAATGAATATTATAACGTTTTTGGAACAGTGTGCGGACTGGGTTGAGAAATACGGAGATGACCCGGATGCACCGTCGATTATGCCGGATTTTCGGTTTCGGGTTTTGAAATCACTTGTGTTTGATGTCTGCGGACTTACGATTGCCGATTATCAAACGGGAAAAGTTGATTTTGACAATCCGACGGTGAAACGGATTGTGGAAGCAATTCGAACCATTTCGTCGGACATTGAGGAATCCGGTTTAGGTGATCAGGGGATACTGGAGTTTGAAGCGAATGCATCGAGAGAAAACCGGTATTTTTTGTATGGAGAAGGAATCAGCACGGACGGTGTGCGTAAGGACAGTATGATTTCGCTTTCATTGACTGATATGAACAATCAATACTGCGATTATGCGATTCGTTGGGTCGCAATTCCTGCCTCCAGCAAAAATCAAGAAATTGCATATGCATATATTCAGGCACTGCTTGCAGAAGATGTGGTGAATAGCGGATACAGCTGGAATTTAGTCAGCGAATATAAAAAATATCCCGAGCAATATCGAGATCCTCACACAGAGGTGTTTAACATTGTGGTGCCGAGTATCTGGCAGTATGCACTCTCGGATTTATTCGATAACTATTATGCAGGGAACATGGAAACGGATCAATTTATGGATCAGGTGCAGAGCCGTCTGCAAGTATATATCACAGAATAAGATTAGTAATGAAGTCCTCCATACAATAAAAGGCACCGAAGCGATTTTGTTTCGGTGCCTTGCTTTTTTAAAGTGTTTCTTCAATCAGTTCTAATTCATTTTGCCAAAGTGCTGCGCTTGCATCACTCGGCATCCGCCAGTCACCGCGCGGAGAAAGCGCAACGGAACCGACTTTCGGACCGTCCGGCAGACAAGAGCGTTTGAACTGCTGCACGAAGAACCGGCGATAGAATGTTTTGAGCCATTTCAAAATGGTGCGTTTATCATATGTGTCGCCAAATGCATAGGTGCACAGCCGGAAAATCTTTTTCGGAGAAAATCCGAACCGAATGATATAGTACAAAAAGAAATCGTGCAGTTCATAAGGACCGACAAGATCTTCTGTCTTTTGCGCGATGGTTTCGTCGCTTGGCGGCAATAATTCCGGGCTGACCGGTGTGTCGAGAATGTCAAGCAGGATTGCTCCTGCTGTTCCCGAGAGACGACGTGCTTCATAGGCTGCCAGATGACGCACTAAAGTTTTCGGTACGGAAGCATTTACGCCATACATCGACATGTGGTCGCCGTTATACGTCGCCCATCCGAGCGCCAGTTCCGAAAGATCGCCTGTGCCGATAACCAAGCCGTTTTGCCGGTTGGCATAGTCCATGAGAATCTGGGTGCGTTCCCGCGCCTGGCTGTTTTCAAATGTCACGTCGTGAATGTCAGGATCGTGGCCGATATCTGCAAAATGAACGTCAACTGCGTGTTTGATATCGATGGTCTGTACCGGTACACCGAGCGCCTCGCACAGTGCCGAGGCGTTTGATTTGGTGCGGGTGGTTGTGCCGAAGCAAGGCATTGTAATCGCATGAACATCGCTGCGCGGACGACCGAGTGCATCCATTGCACGGACGGCCACAAGCAGTGCCAGTGCAGAATCAAGTCCGCCTGAGATACCGACAACAGCTGTTTGCGCATGCGCGTGGGTGATGCGTTTTTTGAGTCCCTGCATTTGAATCGTGAGGATTTCTTCAAATGTTTCGTCTGCGTTTGCACCTTGCGGAATAAACGGGAGTGTATCGATCGGACGGGTGAGGGTGGTTTGCTCGCTTTGCAGAGAGAACGATACGGTCAGGTAGTCATCCGAGGAAATTGCCGGATAGGTGGTCATTTTGCGGCGTTCTGCCATGATACGATCAACATCGAGCTCTGTGATTGTGAGTGTCCCGGTCTGATAGCGGCTCTCTGTTAAAAGCACACCATTTTCAGCAATCAGATTGTGTGCAGCGAATGTCAGGTCAGTGGTGGATTCTCCTTCACCGGCATCGGCATAGAGATAGCCGCAGACAAGCCGTGCGGACTGTCCTGCAACAAGGCGACGACGGTACGCGGCTTTGCCGACCAGCTCATCGCTGGCAGACAGATTGACGATGACCGATGCACCGGCTGCGGTATGGAATACAGACGGCGGAAGCGGCGCCCAGAGATCCTCGCAGATTTCCGCTGCAAACGTAAATTCCGGCAGTTCCATGCAGGAGAACAAAAGCTTTGTACCGAACGGAACATCACTGCCTGCGAATGATACGATTGAAGTACCATTTGGTGCCGGTGTAAACTGGCGCAGCTCGTAAAACTCGTTATAGTTTGGCAGATGGGTTTTCGGAACAAGGCCGAGCAGTCGTCCGCGTGAAATCACAGCGGCGCAGTTGTAGATTTTTCCCTCTATCGCAGCAGGAAGTCCGACAACACACACAAGATCAAACGATTCGCTTGCATCAATCAGCTCCATGAGTGCACATTCCGCACCGGACAGCAGTGTTTTTTGGAAAAACAGATCACCGCAGGTGTATCCGGTGATACAAAGTTCCGGCAAAACGAGCAGTTTTACATTTTCTTTTGCGGCCTGTTCCATCAAAGAAAGAATCTCGTCACAGTTGTGTGCACAATCCGCCACAGAGATCTGCGGTGTGGCACAAGCGACTTTTAAAAATCCGTCAAACATGAAAAATCCTCCTTGTTTTTTCTGCACAAAGCAGTCAAAGCCGCCGGATTTCCGGCGGCTTATTTATCTGTTTATTTTGTCTGTTCTTTCATCCAAATTTCTTCGTTTTCGTGGCGGCGGGGACGTCCCATCAGTTCCGCCAAAGCCGTATGAACCGGTTTGCCGTCGAGCACTGCGCAAAGCTGTTCGGTGATGGGCATTTCAACCTGATATTCGCGGCTTAATGCCAGTGCAGCCCGTGCGGCAGAGCATCCCTCAACGGTCATGCCGACACGCTTGACTGCTTCATCTGCAGGAATTCCCTGACCGATCAAAATGCCGCAGCGGCGGTTTCTTGAGTGCATACTGGTACAGGTGACGATTAAATCCCCCATGCCGGTAAGGCCTGTGAAGGTTTCAGATTCCGCACCCATCGCAAGGCCTAAGCGTGCAATTTCAGCAAGACCGCGAGTCATCAGTGCGGCTTTTGTGTTGTCGCCGAGTTCCATGCCGTCGGCAATACCTGCACAGACAGCAATAATGTTTTTGAGCGCACCGCCAAGTTCCACACCGGTCATATCATCGTTGACATAAACACGCAGATTGGTGTTCATCAAAATATCCTGCACAAACTCAGCGCTTTCGCGGTGTTTGCATGCTGCTACGATTGTAGTAGGTACATTGCGGGCGATTTCCTCTGCGTGGGAAGGTCCGGACAGCACGACAATATCGTGCGCAGGGATTTCCTGTGTGATCACTTCACTTAAACGCAGGTGTGTCGATTCCTCAAAGCCTTTTGCTACATTTGCCACAATCGCATTGGGCGCAAGATGTGAAGCGACTGCCTTTGCTGTTTCGCGTACTGCGAATGAAGGCACTGCAAGAATGACAAGCTCTGCATGTTCTGCTTCGGCAATATCTGTTGTCAGATTGATGGAAGCATCGATTGCCACGCCGGGCAGCAGTTTTTTATTTTCACCGAACTTCCGAATGGATTCAATCTCCTGCGGAAATTTGGACCACATTGTGACGTCGTTTCCGTATTTGTGGAGCATGACCGAAAGAGAGATACCGAAGCCGCCGCTTCCGAGAACCATAATGCGTGCCATATCAAAAACCTCCAACCGACTTAATATTTATTTTGTGAGAGAAACTGTTTCACTGCCCGCGGTGATTTGAGTACTACAGCTTTATCTGCATATTGCTGTGCGATCTGTTTAAAATGATTGCGGCGACGCCTGCTGCGTCCTTTGAACAGTACCCAGAAAAGAAATTCCGCGTCGATCTTTTCCGGGCAGTTTTCTGCCAGATCAGGACGCGTTTGACCTTTGTACATCTGATACCGTCGCAGTACGCGGATAAGGCACCGCACACGTGAAAACTGGAACAGAATGATCCGGTCAGCATCTGTGAGCCGTTTGTTGAAATAGAGTTCGCCGTAGTTGCCGTCGATAATCCAGCTTTCGTGCTGTAAAAAATGCGCAACGAGTGCTTTGGCTTCTTCTCGATTGCGTTCGACCCATCCCGCTTCAAAGTTTATCGCATCAAGATGCAGCACAGGGATGGAAAGCTGTTTACCGAGTGTGGCGGCAAGGGTTGATTTTCCGCTGCCGCTGTAGCCGATGACTGCAATTTTCATTGTTTTGTTTTCTCGGCAGATTTCTTTTTAAACGAAACCTTGCTCTCTGTGCCCGAAAGCAGCCGCTTGATATTGGCACGGTGCATGAAGATTGCCAGCGCGCCGATCAGCGCGGATAAAATCACCTCTGTCCAGTGAACAGAGCCGTACTGCATCCATGTTAAAAACAGGTTTGCCACCGGATACATCACACCTGCAACAATCGAGCCAAGCGAAATATAACGGGTCGTGACGGCAAACAGCATAAATGCGACAAAGCAGCACAAAAGCGCCCACGGACTTAAAATGAGCATGGCGCCTGCGGAAACAAGAATGCCTTTGCCGCCTTTAAATCCGTAGAAAACAGGGAACAGGTGACCGAGCAGTGCCGCAAATGCAACCAGATAATCAAAAATGACGATGTCGCCGGGAACATGGAACAACAGAACAAGCAGACGCACAAACAGCACCGACAAAATGCCTTTTGAAAAATCGCCGAGCAGCGTAAGAAGCGCCGCCGTTTTTCCAACGGTGCGCAGGACGTTTGTCATGCCGGCGTTTCCGCTTCCATAATCGCGGATATCGCCTTTTTTAAACAACCGTGTGACGATAATTGCAAAGTTGATGCTTCCGAGCAGATAAGCAGCAACCATTCCGGCTGCCAGCACGAGCGTGCTTGTGATTGTCCATTCCATTCGTTTTTCTCCTTATGCTTTTGTATCTTTTGTATCGCGTTCTTTGATGATGAATTTGATCGGTGTACCAGTCAGGCCGAATGTTTCGCGGATCTGATTTTCAATATAACGCTGGTATGAGAAATGAAACAGCTCTGCCCGGTTTACAAAGCAGACAAACACCGGCGGTTTGTTCGATGCCTGTGTCATATAGTAAATTTTCAAGCGTTTTCCCTTGTCGGACGGCGGCTGTACACGCGCGGTGCAATAGCCGAGCAAATCGTTTAACCGGCCGGTTGTGATGCGCATTTCGTTGCTCTGTTTGACTTCGTTAATCGTTTCAAACATCCGGTTTAAACGCTGGCCGGTGAGTGCCGAGATGAACACGATCGGTGCATACGACATGAAACTGAAGTCTTTTTCGAGCTTTTTGCGCATTTCCATCATCGTCTTGTCATCTTTCTCGACAGCATCCCATTTGTTGACGGCGATGACACATGCCTTTCCAGCCTCATGTGCATAACCTGCAATTTTCGAGTCCTGTTCGGTAAAGCCTTCGAGTGCGTCGATCATAATGACGCACACATCGGCGCGGTCGACTGCCATATAGGCACGCAGCACGCTGTAGTGTTCGATTTTTTCGAGCACTTTCGATTTTCTGCGGATGCCGGCGGTGTCGATGAATACATACTTGCCGAATTCGTTTTCGACAATCGTATCGATGGCATCACGCGTGGTGCCTGCAATATCGGATACGATGACGCGCTCTTCGCCTGCCAGGCGGTTGATGAGCGACGATTTTCCGGCGTTCGGCTTGCCGATGACAGCAACCTTTGTGTATTCCTCGCTGTAATCCGGATCTTCGTTTTCGGGCAGATGCTCGAGTACTGCATCCAGAATGTCGCCGGTGCCGTGACCGTGTGCCGCAGAGAGCGGGTAGAGATCACCGAGTCCTAAGTTGTAAAACTCATAAAATTCAGCCGGTGGTTCACCGATGCTGTCGCACTTGTTAACAGCAACCACAATCGGTTTGCCGCTTTTTCGGAGCATGGATGCGACATCTTTGTCGGTGGCGGTCATGCCCTCTCGAACATCGACAACCAGAATAATGACGTCTGCGCTCTGGATTGCGAGCTCCGCCTGACGGCGCATCTGCGCCAAAATCACATCGTCGGATTTTGGCTCAATACCGCCGGTATCGACGAGCACGAATGTGTGGCCGAGCCATTCGCAGTCAGCGAAGATGCGGTCGCGTGTGACACCCGGTGTATCTTCGACAATCGAAAGGCGCTGGCCGATCAATTTATTAAACAGTGTCGATTTGCCCACGTTCGGGCGGCCGACGACTGCAACAATCGGTTTTGCCATAGTGTTCTCCTTTTATTCTTCTGTATATGGATGAATGAGTGCGGATAATAGTTCTTCGCCGTCGTTTGACACAAGCTGTACCGGCACACCGACACGCGCTTTGACATCCGAAAGCAGCACGTCGTCCAGAAAACGGTCCTGCTCATGCCGGAGCATACAGTTCGGCAGCAAAAGCCGGTCGCCAAGCGGGACACTTTCAAGCTGAGAGAGCAAGTCTTTGCCGGTGACAAGTCCCGCCACGGTAATGGTATGTCCAAAAAAGTCGTTTTGAATGGCGACAACCTTACACTCTAAATTATGCCATTTCTTTTTCGCTTCGTCAACAAGCTGCTGCAAAAAAGGCTGTGCAGCCACGCCTGTAGCAATCGTTACATTCGTATCAGGGATGGTTTCCGGCGCTGTTTCGAGTGCAGAGAAAAATTCTTCCCGCTGCAATGCAATCGTACCGACACCGTTATCGAGCTGATCGAAATTTTCGTAATAAGAAGCTTCCGGGATCGGACGGTTTGCCAGAATGAAAAATTCGTCGGCAGGGAAGGCGAGTCGTGTGCCGTGTTCCTCGAAAAATGCTGCGGCGAACGATTCAATGCGGTCGATTGTTTCGCCGGCAGTCTGCTCGTTGTACGGATCAATGTGTGGCAGGCCGTCGCGGTATTTGGTAAGGCCAACCGGTACGCATGCAATCGTCTGTACCGCAGGATACAGTTTAGAGAGGTCGGAAAGCGTGCGGGAGAGCTCGTCACCGTCGTTGATACCGGGGCAGAGCACAAGCTGTGCGTTGATTGTAATGCCTGCGGCGGCAAGTTTATCGAGATAGTCAAGGCTTGTGCCCGCAAACCGGTTTTTCATCATGCTGCACCGCAGTTCGCGGTTTGTTGTGTGCACCGAAACGTTGATCGGGCTGATGTGCATTTTGATGATTCGGTCAATTTCCTCTTCCGGGAGATTGGTCAGCGTGATATAGTTGCCGAACAGGAACGAAAGCCGGTCGTCGTCGTCTTTTACATATAATGAATCGCGCATTCCCGGCGGCATTTGGTTGACAAAGCAGAAAATACAGTCGTTGCGGCAGGTGTGCTGGCGGTCAATCAGGTATGTTTCAAACGAAAGACCGAGATCTTCGTATTCGTCTTTTTTGATTTTGATGGTGCGCTCTTTTCCTGCTTTGGTTGTCATGCAGAGTACAACCCGGCTGTCTGCCGCATAGAAATCATAGTCGAGTACATCGCGGATGGGATTGCCGTTGATGGTGTGCAGAATGTCGCCGCATCCGATTTTCTTTTTTGCGGCAATGCTTTTTTCGCTGACAGCATGCACCGTAACACTCACAGTCATACGCCTCCTTAATAGAAAAATCCGTGGAAAGAAAAACTGCCGTCACACATTGCGCGGACGGCAGTTTTCAATAAACATTAAAGCAATAAAACGGCCAACCGGCCGCCAAAAAGCGGGAAGCGATTACGCTTCTTTTTTCAGCACCTGAACGCCTTTGAAATAACCGCAGTTTGTGCAAACTTTGTGCGGTGCTTTCAGCTCGCCGCACTGCGGACATTTTGAAAATGCCGGAACGTCGAGTTTCCATACGTTGGAACGTCTTTTGTCGCGTCTTGCTTTGGATACCTTTCTCTTTGGAACAGCCATTTTGGCACCTCCTTCAATGCACTACTATTTGAGCAGATCGCCAAGAACTTTAAGCCTTGGATCGATTTCATGTTGTTGACACTGGCAGATTTCGTGATTCAAGTCCTTTCCGCATACAGGACACAGACCTTTGCAGTCTTCACTGCAAAGCTGCTTGGATGGTAGATCCAGAACAATGTCTGAGACGGCAAGCGCGTCCATATCAAGCATACTGTCGGGTGCAACTGCGTATTCATCATGATCGGTGTTTTCGTCGCGGACGACAACGGCCGAAAACGATTTTTCGTAGTCGCGGAAGAATTCACAAAGACATCTGTCGCAGGCAAGCTTCAGTGTAAACTGTACGGTGTAGGAAAGATTCACAACACCGGCACGGTTTTGCACATCGCCTGCAATGTGTACAGGGGTGACAAACGGCTTTGTACCATAGAACGGATAATCTGAAAGATCGAGTGAATAGTCAAATGACTTCTTTTCACCGGTAATATCAAATATCTGTTTTAAATCCAGAACCATTCTTTCACCTCAATCGCTATGCCTAACTATTATACATAAGAAATAAGCCGTTGTCAACTGTTTCGTTGCGGTTTTACGGCTTTTTTCTTAAAAATATAATTTTGTGATTTTTACTGTATCATATCAAAAGAAAAATGTCAAATACTTGTTTGTGGCACCTGGGTATGATACACTAACAATAAGGCAGAGAGGAGTGATCCGATTTGGGAAAAACAGCACTTGTATTAGGCGGCGGCGGTGCCCGCGGTGCCTATCAGGTTGGAGCCTGGCAGGCGCTTTGTGAGCTTGACGTACCGGTGGATATTGTCACGGGAACGTCCGTCGGTGCGCTCAATGCCGCTGTGATTGCTTCAGGCGGCTTTTCAGATGTGGCGGATCTGTGGCGGACACTTCGCACCGATATGGTGTTTGATATCGAAATGGACACGTCAAAAACGCCCAAACAGCAGCAGGCGGAGATGGTGCGCCGTGTACTGCGGGATTATCCGCAGAAAGGTGCGATGGGTGCTTCGCCGCTTTGTGCGCTGATTCGGAAGTATTGCAGTGAGGAAGCGGTGCGAAACAGCCATATTCGATGCGGAATTGTCTGCCATGATGTGTTTGCGGCGAAATCGGTGGAGCTTTTCTGTGACGAAATGGAAGAAGGAAAGCTCATCGACTATCTGCTGGCGAGTTCTGCGGTGTTCCCGGCGGTAAAAATGCACGAGATTGACGGCAGATGGATGATTGACGGCGGTTACAGCGACAATCTGCCCGTTGGGCTTGCAAAACGCGGCGGTGCTGATCGGTTCATTTTGGTGGAACTTGGCAACACATTTGAGTTAAAACCGACGGTGAAGCAGGCAAAACAGGTGATCCGGATACATCCGTACCGGGATCTTGGGTCGATACTTGTGTTTGATCCGGACACAACCGCACGGAATATCCGGCTTGGGTATCTTGATACGATGAAGGTTTGCGGTGTGTATGAGGGAATTGCGTTTACCTTTTTAAAAGGAACGTTTGCACGTCAGTGGCGGCGGCGCGCGGCACAGATTCAAAACGTGGAACAGGCGGCCGGACTTTCTTTTTCGCCGCATCCGTCCAAACGGGAAGAGGCATTCTGGGTACGTATTCAAACGTTTTTAACGAAAAAATATCGACGCGAAGCCAGTGTACGGCATGTTGACTTTTTGCGGGCGTGTGCAGAGTGCGCAGGCGAAGTGTTCGGGCTTTGTGATGAGAAAATCTACTCGTTTTATCGGTTTAATGAGCGGCTGGCGGATGCACAGAAGGAAGTGGAACGGCCGGTATTTGCACGCATGGACGCTGCAGCGCTGCAAAATTCGATGAAGCTGTTTGATAAAAAAGTACGTGTGTGCGTGATTGCAGATCTGCTGCACCACGCCGTACAGGAGAATCAAACGGTCAATCTGTTTGCATTTTCGCTGCTGTTTCCGGAAGAAACATTGGCGGGATATTATCTGGCGGCATTTTTACTGTAGAGATGATCGATTGTGGAGAGAATTTGCCTGACGGCAGGCTTTCTGTTATAATAAGTAGAAAATAAACGGAACAGGGAGGGATTCAATATGAAAATCCAGGAATCTGCAGAAAATTATTTGGAGACAATTCTCGTATTACAGCGGCGGCTTGGAATGGTGCGGTCGATTGATATTGTCAATGAACTCTCGTTTTCAAAGCCGAGCGTCAGTGTGGCGATGAAAAATCTGCGGCAGAACGGATATGTCAACATGGATGGCGGCGGATACTTAACGCTCACAGAAAAGGGAATGGAGATTGCACAGTCTGTGTATGAAAAGCACCGATTGCTGTCGGCGTGGCTGTGTGCACTTGGTGTGGATGAAAAAACAGCTTCGGAGGATGCGTGCCGGATGGAGCACGTCATCAGTGCGGAAAGCTTTGCTGCGATCCGCCGTCATGCACAGCAGATGGAAGCAAGACTGAAAGAAGGAAAGAATGATGCACATTCTTGAGAATACGCCGACGCTTTTGACTGATCGTTTGATTCTGCGCCGGTTTACGCCTGAGGATCTTCCGGCATTTTTTGAGATTATGCGGGATAAAGAGACAAACACGTTTTTGCCGTGGTTTTGTCCGCAGACGATGGCACAAGCCGAAACAATGCTTTATGAGCGGTATCTCTCCTGGTATGAGCGGCCGAGCGCATACCGCTATGCGATTTGTTTGAAAGAGGATGACTGTCCCATTGGATATATGGGACTTGGTGAGGCAGACAGCTATGATTTTGGCTACGGACTCCGCACGCCGTTTTGGCATAAAGGAATTGTCCGCGAGGCGGCACAGGCGGTTGTTTCTCGGATCAAAGCAGCAGGATATCCGTATATCACGGCGACGCATGACAGAAAGAATCCTCGAAGCGGCGCTGTGATGCAGGCGATCGGCATGAAATACTGTTACTCCTATGAAGAGCAGTGGCAGCCGAAAGATTTTCCTGTGATTTTTCGGATGTATCAGCTCAATTTCGATGGAAACGATGCGCGTGTCTATCAAAAGTATTGGGAACAATCGGATGTTCATTTCGTAGAGAATATCGAAACATAAAACGACCGGAACCGTTTATGGTTCCGGTCGTTCGTTTTGTGCAATCAGGCGATTGATTCCGTCTGATGGGTAGCCAAGCAGTGATCCGAATGATGAAGCAATCGCAAAGCGGGCGTCTTTGTCATAGGCGTTTGCGGCGAGGTAACGTTCTTTTTCTCGCCGAATTTCTTTGTAGCGCGCAAGGACCTGTGGGTCACGATAAAACAGGAAATGCGCTTTGTTTTTGTTCTTTTCAAACGGGAACAAATCGGTCACCAGACTGTCCGGCTCCAAATAAAACGAAACGCGGTGTTTTTTGGCGCATTCTTCGACAAACGGAAGATACGCTTCACATTCCTCTTTGCTTGGAAGCGGTTCGCTCAATGCAAGCGGCTTTAATCCGGCGGCGACCATTTCGCAAAAACAGTCGATAATTCCGCAGTGGAACGAATAGAGATCGAGTTTTGGCATAATATCCTCTCCTTTTTATCAGTGTAGCATGAATTTTAAACAGATACAAGGGCGATTTCTGTTGACTTTGCAAAATTGCTGTGCTAAGGTAAAACCAAAATCAAAAGCAAAGGGGATTTTTGGATGCGTGCGATCATGGTGATGTTTGATTCACTCAACAAACGAATGCTCAATCCGTATGGATGCGACTGGACGAAAACGCCGAATTTTTCGCGGCTTGCTGAACATACGGTACAGTTTGACAACTGCTATGTCGGCAGTATGCCGTGTATGCCGGCAAGACGGGAGCTGCACACAGGACGGTATAATTTCCTGCACAGAAGCTGGGGACCGCTTGAGCCGTTTGACGATTCCATGCCGGAGATACTAAGAAATCATGGCATTCACTCCCATCTGGTGACCGACCATTATCACTATTTTGAGGACGGCGGTGCCACATATCACACACGCTATCGTTCTTATGAGAATTTCCGCGGGCAGGAAGGTGATGCATGGAAAGGTGTCGTCGGCAGTGAATGGCCCGAAAACCGCAACGGCCGAATGGGCGGAGCGGAATATTGGAATGAGCAGGATCAGGTGAACCGTTCCTATCAGGATACGGAGGAGAAACAGCCGCAGTCGCTGACGTTTTCGGCAGGACTTTCGTTTATGGAAACGAATCACGACAAGGACAACTGGTTTTTGCAGATTGAAACATTCGACCCGCACGAACCGTTTTATTCGCAGCAGCGGTTTAAAGATCTGTACCCGCACGAATACCACGGCGCGCTGTTCGATTGGCCGCCGTATCAAAAAGTGACCGAGGACGACGAAACGATACATCATCTGCGTATGGAGTATGCAGCGCTCTTGTCCATGTGTGATGAATCGATGGGTAAAGTACTCGACATGATGGATCGGTACGAGATGTGGGATGATACAATGCTCATCGTCTGCACCGATCATGGCTTTATGCTCGGCGAGCACGATCATTGGGCAAAATGCTATTTTCCGTTTTACAATGAAGTGGCAAACACGCCGCTGTTCATCTGGGACCCGAGACTTCGTGAAAAAGGCGTCAGACGGTCAAGCCTTGTGCAGACGATCGATTTTCCGGCGACACTGCTTTCCTTTTTTGGATTGCCGCTGCCTCCTGATATGCAGGGAAAACCGCTTGACGGTGTGATGAAAGACGACACACCGGTCAGAGAAGCGGCGTTGTTTGGTATTCACGGCGGACAGATCGGATGCACAGACGGCAGATATGTCTATCTTCGGGCACCGAAACCGGATAATACGCCGCTGTATCAATATACACTCATGCCAACGCGTCACGGCGGACGGCGGTCATTTTTTGACCCGGAAGAACTTGTCACGATGGAAAAGCATCCGCCGCTGTCGTTTACAAAAGGACTGCCGGTTATGCGCACGGTGAGCCATTGCGCAAACGGACAGCACCGGTATCCGACTGAACTGTTTGATTTAAACACCGACCCGCAGCAGATTCATCCGATTTACGATCCGGAGACAGAAGCCCGGATGTGCCGGTTGATGAAACAGTGCATGGAAGAAAATGATGCACCGACAGAGCAGTATGAACGTATGATGCTTTAAAATGAAAATATGGCAGAAAAAAACAATTGCATTCATGCGTTTACATCGTCGCTTTTTATGATATAATGTTTTTATGATATAATGATAGAAAAAACAGCATAAAGGGTGAATGAGGTTTGACTAAACGCGCGAAACTGATTGCACTGATCAGTACGATATCGTTTTGTATTGTTTTGACACTTGTTTTATGGATTTTTATGCCGGTGTGCGGTGCATGCGGAAATAGACTTTGTTTCGGAAGCTGTTTGAAAACGCCGCAGCAGGTTCAACCGGTAGACGATTCAAAGTATGAAAAACCGAACGGCGTTTTATCGACACAGCTTACCGAAACGGCGGAGGCGAGTGACGCATACATGGAAAATGTCTATTTTATCGGAGACTCCCGCACCGTTGCGCTTTCGAGTGTCGGTGTCGATGAAGATCATTTGTTTGCAGAGGTGGGACTTTCGCATGATCATGCACTCGATAAGCGGACCGTTGTGATGGAAGATAAAACAATGGTGACCATTCCGGACGCGGTACGGATTACGGCGCCCAAAATTGCGATTGTGAATTTTGGCGTCAACGGCATCGGTTACATGGATGAAGACAGCTTTTTAGAAGATTATCGGGAAATGATGGAAACACTCAAAGAATGTTCGCCGGATACGATTTTTGTAATCGAGGCGATTCTTCCGGTTTCTTCACGTTACGAATCCCAGACAAATGTCCGGAATCAGAAAATCACCAACATGAATCAAAAGCTTTATGATCTGGCCGAAGAATTTGGATGTTATTATCTTGCAACCGATACAGTGATGCTGAATGAAGAAGGAACGCTTAAAAAAGAATATGACAGCGGAGACGGTTTGCATTTCAGTCAGAGCGGATATGAAGCGATTCTCCAATATGTCAAAACACATCAGGTGCCATAAAGAAAAAGAGGTTGATCGATTATGAAACTTACGTATTTCGGGACAGCGGCTGCCGAAGGATGGCCGGCGCTGTTTTGCCGCTGTGAAGCATGTGCAGCTGCACGGAAACTCGGCGGAAAAAATATCCGCACACGCAGTCAGTCGCTTGTAAACGACGATCTGCTCATTGATTTTCCGGCAGATACGTACGATCATATGCTGCATGGCGGACTGAATCTTGATGCGGTGCGTTATCTGCTTGTAACCCATGCGCATGAGGATCATTTTTATCCGGAGGATTTGGCAAATCGTCAGGAGCCGTATGCGTCGCCGCGTGCACCACACGTGCTAAAAGCGTACGGAAATGACGCGGTTTGTGCGGCATATGACCGTGTTGCGTCGATTGAGTATAATACAGCACTTCCGGATGTGGTTTCGATGACGGAGGTACAGCCGTATGAGGAATACACCATCGGACGGTATACGGTGTATCCGATGCTTGCCGACCATAACCAGGCGGAGAAATGCCTGATCTATGTGATCAAAGAAAACGATACCGGAAAAACGCTGTTGTATGCGCATGATACCGGGTATCTTGTGGACAGTGTCTGGGATTTTATCGCCGAAAAGGGATTTGTGTTTGATCTGGTTTCCCTTGACTGCACGCATGGCAAAGAGCCGGCACGGCGCAATCACATGGGACTCAAAACGGATGCGGAAATCAAAGAACGCCTGATTCGGGAAGGATATGCAACGGAATCAACCGTGTTTGTTGTCAATCATTTTTCACATAACTGCAATTATCTGACGCATGAAGAGATTGAGCAGGATGCAAAGCAATACGGAATGCTCGTTTCCTATGATACGATGAGCGTTGAGGTGTGACCCTTTCTTTTCCTTGTATAGCGGTGCGGTGAATGCACATGCTGAAAAGGGAAAGGAGTGTATCCCTTTTGAAAGAGCAAAAGATGAAGCGTCCGCAGAAAAAGGCAATGCGCATTGTGAAAGCCGGACAGGAAAAAAGCAGTACCGATCCGTTTGGAAGCTATACCGGTGTATGCCGGCGCCGCAAAGAAACGCCGGTGCAGGATGCGGACGACCTTTAAAAAGTTTAAAACAAGTAAAAAAAGAACAAGGCATTTGCCTTGTTCTTTTTTTGTGTGTATCGTAAGGAGATATTCGGATTATGCGTTCATGAGTTTTTCGAGCGAAGCCATTTTTACGCACAGGCAGAACAGTGTGACTGCCTGCGACAGTTCTTCGATCGACGGGAAAGTTGGTGCCACACGGATGTTTTTGTCCTCCGGATCTTTTCCATACGGGAAGGTTGCGCCAACAGTTGTCAGCACAACGCCTGCCTGTTTGCACAATTCACCGACACGGCTTGCACAGCCCGGCATGGTGTCAAACGAAATGAAGTAACCGCCGTTCGGACGGGTGTAGGAAGCAATGTCCAGTCCGGACAGCTCTTTATCAAATGCATTCAACACAACATTGAATTTCGGTTCGATCAGCGCGCGGTGTTTTTTCATATGATCGCGGATGCCGTCTGCTGTATGGAAGTAACGTGCGTGCATAAGCTGAACGACTTTGTTCGGACCAATCGTCTGGATAGTACGTTTGCTCTTTAAATCTGCCATGTTTGCTTTGCTTGCAGCAACGACTGCGATACCTGCGCCGCTGAAGCTGATTTTCGAAGAAGATGTAAATTCATAGACAAGATCTTCGCTGCCCTGTTCTTTGCAGGCGGTGAAGATGTTTAAGAGCTGATCCGGTGTATCGGACAAATGATGAACGCAGTATGCGTTGTCCCAGAAGATACGGAAATCTTTTGCTGCCGGTTTCAGTGCAGCAAATGCGCGGACAACGTCATCCGAATAGGTGATGCCGGTCGGGTTCGAATATTTCGGCACGCACCAGATGCCTTTGACGGAATCATCGTTCTCGACATATTCGCGTACCAAATCCATGTCCGGGCCGTCTTCTTTCATCGGAATGTTGATCATTTCGATGCCGAACAGTTCGCAGATAGAGAAATGACGGTCATATCCCGGTACCGGGCAGAGAAATTTGACTTTATCAAGTTTTGCCCACGGGGTGCAGCCCATGATGCCGAGCGCTTCCGCCCAGTTGATGCAGTCGAACATCATGTTAAGGCTCGAGTTGCCGCCTACCATGATGTTGTCCGGTTCCACTTCGAGCAGGTCTGCAAAAATCCGTTTTACTTCCGGAATACCGTCGAGCTGACCGTAGTTGCGGATATCCACGCCGCCTTCTGCACGCATATCATGCTGACCGTGCAGGACGTCAAGCATCGGCATCGAAAGCTCAAGCTGTTCGTTGCTCGGTTTGCCGCGGGACATATCGAGTGAAAGATGCTGGTCGCAAAATGCGCGATATTCATTGAGCAGGCGGTCGTATTCCGCTTTCTGCTCTGCGTGTGTCATAGAAGCATACTGTTTCATGCAAAGACCTCCGAAGTTCATGATCTGTCTTGTATAGTGTACACCATCTTATGCGATTTTGCAAGAATGATTTCGAATTCTTGCAAAATTCATCGTTGTGTAATATAGAAAGCAAAAAAGAGGCTTGTTTTTGGAGGAAAAATCAGAAAAAGATTCATTTCATCAAAAAAGCCATTACACATGCGGTGTAATGGCTTTTCTACTTAGAGGAATAAGTCGATTTTTCTGTCCTTGTAGTAATATTCCCGGTCACGGTCGCAGATCTCGCGCATCACGCGGCACGGATTGCCTACGGCTACGACATTCGCCGGGATATCGCGTGTGACAACGCTGCCGGCGCCGATGACACTGTTTTCACCGATCGTAACGCCTGGCACAATCACCGTTCCTGCACCGATCCAGACGTTTGCGCCGATATGCACATCCATGTTAAACTGTGCAGCCTGCCGGCGAAGTGTTGGCTCAATCGGATGACCAGCCGTTGCAACTGTTACATTCGGACCGAACATCACGCAGTCACCGACATAGATATGTCCGTCGTCGACCAAAGTCAAATTGAAATTTGCATAAACGTCATTTCCGAAATGCACATGCTTGCCGCCCCAGTTTGAATGAAACGGCGGTTCGATATAACAGCCTTCGCCGATTTCTGCAAACATTTCTTTGAGCATTTGCTCGCGCTTTGCAAGTTCGGTCGGACGCGTCTGATTGAAATCATATAGTCTGTCAAGATAGACAAACTGTTCGCTGGTGATCGTTTCGTCGCTCGGAAGATACAAACGGCCTTCTTCCATGCGGATTCGCATTTCACTTTTACTCATAACAAATTCCCCGCAATAACTTATGCTTTCTTTTTGCTGTTTGCTTTTGCGCGCAGGTTGTTGTCGAGGATTGCTTTGCGGATGCGGATATTCTCCGGTGTGATCTCCAAAAGCTCGTCCTCTGCCATGAATTCCAAGCATTCCTCAAGGCTCATGCGGCGCGGCGGTGTCAGGCGGAGTGCGTCATCACTGCCGGATGCACGGGTATTTGTGAGTTGTTTTTTCTTGCAGACGTTTACAACCATGTCCTCTGTTTTCGGGGAACAGCCGATGACCATGCCCTCGTACACGTCAACACCTGCATCAATAAACAGTGTGCCGCGCTCCTGTGCGTTGTAAAGACCGTATACAACGGAAACGCCGGTTTCATAGGAGATGAGCGAACCGTTTGCACGGCGGGTGATCTCGCCTTTATACGGCTGGTAGGAATCGAAAATTGCGTTCAAAATGCCTTCACCTTTGGTGTCGGTCAAAAATTCGCTGCGATAGCCAAACAGTCCGCGGGACGGAATCAAAAATTCAATGCGCATGCGGCTGCCCTGCGGATTCATCTGCAACAGCTCACCTTTGCGGCTGCCGAGTTTTTCCATAACACTGCCGACGCAGTTTTCCGGAACGTCGATCATCAGTCGCTCCATCGGTTCACATGTTACGCCGTCGATCTCTTTCATCAGGACACGCGGCGGGTTTACAGAGAATTCATAGCCCTCACGGCGCATATTTTCAATGAGGATGGACAAGTGCATTTCGCCGCGGCCTGCAACTTTTAAGCTGTCGGCATTGTCGGTTTCGGTGACACGCAGCGAAACGTCTTTTAACAGCTCACGGAACAGACGGTCACGAATCTGGCGGGAGGTGACGAATTTGCCCTCTCTGCCGGCAAACGGACTGTCGTTTACCGAGAATGTCATTTCGACGGTCGGTTCGGAAATTTTGACAAACGGCAGCGGCTCCACGCACGACGGTGCACACAGTGTATCACCGATTGTGATGTTTTCGATGCCGGAGAAGATGATGATATCGCCGACTTTTGCCGTTTCAGCCGGCACACGTTTTAAGCCTTCAATCTGATTGAGCGAAACGATGCGGCCTTTGTACGGCTGTTTTGACTCGTGGTAGTCCGCGACAATGACGTCCTGATTCTGACGGATCTCACCGCGTTCAATGCGTCCGATACCGATTCTGCCGACATAGTCGTTATAGTCGATGGCGGAAACGAGCACCTGAAGCGGTGCGGTTTCGTCGCCCTGCGGCGGATCAAAGTGATTGATGATTGCATCAAACAGCGGTTTTAAATCGGTGCCCATGTGATCCGGCGACAACGAAGCAGTGCCGTCACGACCGGAGCAGAACAGCACCGGGCTTTCGAGCTGTTCCTCGGTTGCGTCGAGATCCAAGAGAAGCTCGAGTACTTCGTCCACGACTTCGTGGCAGCGTGCGTCCGGACGGTCGATTTTGTTGACTGCGATGATGACCTTGTGGCCGAGCTCGAGCGATTTCTGTAATACGAAACGGGTCTGCGGCATCGGGCCTTCTGCTGCGTCAACGAGCAGGACAACGCCGTTGACCATTTTCAAGATACGCTCCACCTCGCCGGAGAAGTCGGCGTGGCCGGGGGTGTCGATGATATTGATTTTGACGCCGTTATAGTGTGCGGCGGTGTTTTTTGCGAGGATGGTGATGCCGCGCTCACGTTCGATGGCGTTCGAGTCCATGACACGGTCTGCGACGACCTGGTTTTCACGGAATGCACCGCCCTGTTTTAACATTTCGTCGACCAGCGTCGTTTTGCCGTGGTCAACGTGCGCGATAATTGCAATATTACGAAGATCTTCACGAATCATTGTGAAAAAAACTCCTTTCAATGAGTCAAACAAGATGATAGAAATGTCGGTTTTTATTATACAGGCTTTTTGCGGCAAATTCCAGCGTGCACAGTGGTTTTCAGTAGTTGCGCCAAAAAAACAGGATGGAAAACGACTGAAATTGGCACGTTTTCAACAGTCGTTTTCCATCCGTGTGGAATCATAATCGAATTTTCGGGCGAATAACGGTCTGATAGATGAATACCAATCGGGAAAGCGCGAAATCATAGATCAAAAACACGCCGTTTGCCGCAATCCAGAACACAGCAATGCCCCATGCAAATCCCATGCTCATTTCTGACAAAAGCTCCTGCATGCCAAACAGGAAAATGAGTACTGCGTATCCGGCGGCACACGAGAGATTGAATAGAAGGAATTTGAGCACCCATTCGGCGGTGCGGCTTTTTAGCTGTTCAAAGCAGCTTTTGGCAATGGGGTAGTAGCCGAGAAACACGAGAAACAACATGGCGGATTCTTTGTTCGGCGTGATGAATAAAGAGAGAAGCGCCACCGCGCCATAGGCGATCCAAGCGGTTTTTCTGCCGAATTCGAGTACCAGCACGATTAAAACAATGCCAGCCAGTGCCGGACAGGTGTATTCCGCAAACGGGAATACGCCTGACAAAAACATGCAGACAAGGCTTAGCGCACAGACGATGCCGCCCAGTGCCGCACGCATGCTGCTTCGTTTGCTTGCGTTCATGCAAAACGTTCCTTCCTGTCATGAAAATAAAGAGAAAACCGGGGAATCCCCGGCTTTTGTTTGATTAACAGCAGCTGATCAGATCGCCGCCCATACATTCGCAGCAGCAGTCGGCGCAGATTAACCCTTGACATACATCGCAGGCACTGCAGCCGCCCATCGACCGCTGTGAGGTTGGTGTTCGGTACATACCGCCGCCGAAGCCGCCCATATTGCCCTGACGCTGCCAGCCGATGCGGGAATAAGCCGCCCGGTATTCCGCGTTGTTCGGGTCCATGCGGCATGCCGATTCGAAGTGGTTTGCCGCATCTTCAAGCCAGCCGCGCGCATAGAAAATCGAGCCTTTCAAGAAATACCATTCGGCATTTCGCTGATTGATCGGCGTGCCGTCCAAAAGTTCCTCTGCTTCCACCAAACGGCGGCTCTGAATTAAGGTGCGGACATCCGCGAATGCAGAGGAAGCACCATACTGCCGGTTGGCATACGGATTCTGTGAACGCGCGCCGCCTGCACGCCGCTCGTCCATGATCTGATCGAATGCGGCGTTTACTTCGCTCATTTTTTCGCTTGCAAATTCTGCGAGCGGACTGTCAGCATAGTTGTCCGGGTGATATTTTTTTGCAAGCGTGCGGTAAGCGGATTTTACTTCCTCATCGGTTGCGGAAGGGGATACGCCGAGTACGTCATACGGGTTTTTCATTTGGTTTCTCCTTTTTTAAAAGAATGGCTTGCAGCTGTTCTTTGAAGCCTTCATAAATAATATTATCAAGAATCGGAATGTATCGTTTGCGGTCAAGCAGTTCATATGCCCGCGCGATTTCACCGATTGTGAGATTGATGATTTGCTGTGCACGAAGATACTGCGCATCTTTTGTAAGATTGCCGTCCGCTGAGGCCAAAAACGGATTGTAACCGCCTCTCTTTTCGTCTTCTTCCAAATCGTCAAGCGCGTCCATGAAATAGACATACCGGCCAACCAGATAGCCGAATCGGTTTAAAATAACTTTTTGACGCTCGTCGTCGGAAAACGATTCGCATAGTTTTGCCAGAGCGGTTGCCGTCGGATCGGCGGCACGATCGATGCTTTTGGTGTTTGCGCGTTCGAGCTTTGCCTGCTCACGCATGGTATCCGATAAGACGCGGTCAGCATCAGGGTATGCTTTTTTTGCTTTGTTTCTCGCCAGAGCGGCAAAGGGAAGAAGAAAAAGCGGTGCCGCTTTTTTGAAAAACGGTGCATCGTGCAAATTGTCTTTCACTTTATAATAAAGCATCAGCATTGCCGCGGATGCACAGTAGCGCATCGTTTCGCTTTCCTGCACGCAGGCTTTTCGTTTGAGCGGGTTGCCGGGACAAAAACATTTGGTGAATCCCGTGCAGTTTTCTTCCATCGATAAGCCAACCACTGCCATGAACGTGAAATCGTAGCTCAGTGTCAAACTGGCAAACGGACCGTAAGAACGGCGGAGCTGTTTGCATAACCCGCAGTAGACGGATTGGAAGGTATCAAACTCTTTGACCTTCATCTCCGGTTTATGGGGTTTTATATATCCAAACAAAACAACACATCCTCACGGTTTATTTCATCTTTTTTATTTTAGTCGAAGCGGCATGCGGATTCATGACAAAAGTGTAAATTGTATGCGGATTTCTCGCAAAAAAATACATTTTTTCTCGTACGTGTTGTTTTTTCAAGGTGCGTGTTGTATTTTTATCAGATTTCTGGTATGATAATCATGGGTAATTTTGATTGATGAAAGGATGGGCCTTTTTGAGCAAGGAACTGAACATTGTGCTGGTTGAGCCGCAGATTCCGCAGAATGCCGGCAACATTGCAAGGACCTGTGCGGCGACCGGTGCGCGACTGCATCTGGTCAAGCCGATGGGTTTTTCGATTGATGATAAAAAGTTAAAACGTGCCGGGCTTGATTATTGGCATTTGCTCGATATTACATATTATGAGAGTTTAACGGATTTCTTTGAGAAGAACAAAGGACCTTTTTATTATTTTACAACGAAGGCGCATCATACATACAGCGATATTTCCTATCCGGACGGCGCATATCTTGTGTTTGGCCGCGAGGATGCAGGACTGCCGGAATCGCTTTTGTGCAAACATCCGGCCGAGTGTGTGCGTCTGCCGATGATTGAAGGGGCACGCAGTTTGAATCTTTCGAATACCGTGGCCATCGGCGTCTATGAAGCACTGCGTCAATGGGGATTCCCGGCGCTTTCTGCTGCCGGAAGACTTCGCGATTATGTTTGGGAGGACGAAATTGTATGAAACACATTAAAATCATGACAGATTCTGCTTGCGATATTCCGAAAGAACTTGAAGAACAGTATGAGATTCGGATTTTATCATTTCCGGTGACGGTTGGAAACGACAGCTATTTGGAGCGCTTCGATTTTACGAATGAAGAGTTTTACGATATGCTGCTTTCGGCGCCGAAAATTCCGACCACCTCGCAGATCACGATGATCCAGTTTGAAGAAGAGTATCAAAAGGTGTGCGATGAGGGATACACAGAACTCATCTACGTATCCATTAACGGCGGCGGTTCGAACACATACAATGCGGCATGCATGGCAAGAGAGCAGTTTTATGAGGCGCATCCGGAGAAAAAAGAGACGTTTTTGATTCACATTGTCGACTCGAAAACGTATACTGTGGCATACGGTCATCCGGTTGTGGAAGCTGCAAGAAAAGCAGAACGCGGCGCTTCTTCTGCGGAGATTATTGCATATCTTGAAGATTGGTTCGACAGTGTTGAGATTTACTTTGCACCATACACATTAAACTTTGTTAAAAAATCGGGCCGCGTGCCGGCTGCTGCTGCATTTGTCGGCGAGCTGATGGGCCTTCGTCCGATCATCACGATTATTGACGGAGAGACAAAGGTGATTGAAAAGGTGCGCGGCGACAAAGCGGTGATTCCGGCGCTGTTAAAACATGCCCAGACGGCGGCTGTTCCGCATACGCCGTATCTGACGGTGACAGGTATGTGCACCGAGCAGGGCAAGGAACTTTTGGAAAAGGCGCAGAAGGCATTTGGTGAAAAGGCAGTCGGCTTGTTCAGTATCGGCGCTGCGATTTCGATTAACGCAGGCCCGAAAGTTGTGGGCATTATTGTGAAAGGTCAGCGCAGAGGAATGAAATAAGCTGTGCGCGTTCCTCGCAAAAAAGAAAAAAATTGGTTGTTTCCTCTTGCAAACAGTGCCCGGATAGAGTACAATAAAGATGAATTGTTAAGGGGTTAACAATACATTATTCCGATAAACGAAAGGAAGAGTCCAATGAATGTCATGAATAAAAAAACAGTTGATGATCTGCACGCTGCCGGCAAACGCGTGCTCGTTCGCTGCGATTTCAACGTTCCGCTGAAAAACGGCGTGATCACAGACGAAAACCGCATCGTTGCTGCACTGCCGACCATTAAAAAACTGCTGGATGACGGCGCAAAAGTGATCCTTTGCTCGCACCTTGGCAAACCGAAAGGTGAGCCGAAACCGGAGCTTTCTCTTGCACCGGTTGCAAAACGTCTGTCCGAGCTCCTGAATAAAGAAGTTGTGTTTGCTGCTGATGACTGTGTTGTCGGCGAAAATGCAAAAAAAGCAGTTGCTGAGATGAAAGACGGCGATGTTGTTCTTCTGCAGAACACCCGTTACAGAAAAGAAGAGACCAAAAACGGCGAAGAACTGAGCAAAGAGCTCGGCTCGCTGTGCGATATTTTTGTAAACGATGCATTCGGCGCTGCACACCGTGCACACTGCTCGACTGTCGGCGTTGCTGCTTATACAGAGGAAGCTGCTGTCGGCTACCTGATGCAGAAAGAGCTCAAATACTTGGGCGGCGCTGTTGAGAACCCGGCAAGACCGTTCGTCACCATCCTGGGCGGCGCAAAAGTTGCAGACAAACTGAATGTTATCGAGAACCTGCTCAACAAAGCAGATACGCTGATCATCGGCGGCGGCATGGCTTACACCTTCCTCGCTGCAAAAGGCTACAGCGTTGGTACTTCTCTGCTTGACAACGAGAAAATCGACTACTGCAAAAACATGCTCGCAAAAGCAGAAGAAAAAGGCGTGAAAATTCTGCTTCCGATCGACTGTGTTGTTGCAAAAGAGTTCCCGAATCCGATCGATGCGGAAATCGAAGTACAGACCGTTGCAGCTGACGCTATCCCGGCTGACTGCATGGGCCTCGACATCGGCGAGAAAACTGCAGAGTTGTTTGCTGACGCAGTGAAATCCGCAAAAACCGTTGTTTGGAACGGTCCGATGGGCGTGTTCGAAAACCCGATCCTCGCAAAAGGCACCATCGCAGTTGCAAAAGCACTGGCTGAGACCGATGCAATCACCATCATCGGCGGCGGCGACTCCGCAGCAGCAGTCAACACCCTGGGCTTCGGCGACAAGATGAGCCACATTTCGACAGGCGGCGGCGCTTCTCTCGAATTCCTCGAGGGCAAAGAGCTTCCGGGCATTGTTGCAATGAACGACAAATAATTATGCCGAAAAGAGTTAAGTCGCGTACAAGCCTGTGCGCGGCTTCTCTTTACAATTTATGAATGTATTAGGAGGAGATTCCAATGAACAAGGCACTCAGAAAAGCAGTTATCGCAGGCAACTGGAAAATGAATAACACTCGCGTGGAAACAAAAGCATTGATCGAAGATCTGATCCCGCTGGCAAAAGACGCTGGCTGTGACGTTGTGGTCTGCGTTCCGTTTACAAACCTTGAGACCGCAGTAAACCTCACAAAAGGCACAAACATCAAAGTCGGCGCACAGAACTGCCACTTTGAAGCAAAAGGTGCATTCACCGGTGAAATCTCCGCTTCCATGCTGACCGAGATGGGCGTTGAGTACGTTGTCATCGGCCACAGCGAGCGCCGTCAGTATTTCGGCGAGACTGACGCTACCGTCAACAAACGCCTGAAAGCTGTCATCGACGCTGGCATGACCGCAATCCTCTGCGTAGGCGAGATGCTCGAAGACCGTGAAAACGGCATCACCGATGAGCTCGTTGCAATGCAGACAAAAATCGCTTTGGGCGGCGTTTCCAAAGAGGATCTGAGCAAAGTCATCATCGCTTACGAGCCGGTTTGGGCAATCGGCACCGGCAAAACGGCTACTGCTGACCAGGCAAATGAGGTTTGCGCACTGATCCGTGCAACTGTCGAAAAACTGTACGACAAAGAAGCAGCTGACGCACTGACCATTCAGTACGGCGGTTCGATGAACGCTGGCAACGCAGCAGAGCTTTTGAGCAAACCGGACGTAGACGGCGGTTTGATTGGCGGCGCTTCCCTCAAAGCACCGGACTTTGCAACCATCATCAACGCAGCAAGCAAATAAGAAGCTTTTGCAACCGAAATAAAAGGAGAGAAGATCCAATATGAATAAACCACTGGCTTTGATCATCCTTGACGGATTTGGTATCAATGAAAGTGATTATGGCAATGCAATCCACGCGGCAAGCACCCCGAACATTGACCGGCTGTTTGCAGCAGGCGTGAAAACACAGATTGGCGCTTCCGGTATGGACGTTGGTCTGCCGGATGGTCAGATGGGCAACTCTGAGGTTGGTCACACCAACATCGGTGCAGGCCGTATCGTGTACCAGGAGCTGACACGCATCACCAAAACAATGAACGAGGGCGGCTTTGTCAAAAACGAAGCGTTCTGCAAAGCAATCGAAAACTGCAAGAAAAACGGCAGTGCGCTTCATTTGATGGGCCTGCTGTCGGACGGCGGTGTGCACAGCCACAACAGCCATCTGTATGGTCTTTTGGAAATGGCGAAAGAAGCAGGTCTGACTGAAGTATATGTTCACTGCTTCATGGACGGCCGTGACGTTCCGCCGTCTTCCGGTAAAGACTTTGTTGCAGAGCTTTCCGAGAAAATGAAAGAAATCGGCGTTGGCCGTGTTTCGACTGTGATGGGCCGTTATTATGCAATGGACCGCGACAACCGTTGGGAGCGCGTTTCCAAAGCATACGCAGCAATGGTATACGGTGAGGGCGAGCGTTTCGGCTGCCCGACCTGCGCAATGCAATCTTCGTATGACAACGATGTGACCGACGAATTTGTCGTTCCGTGTGTCATCGAAGGCGGCAAACCGATCAAAGCAAACGACAGTGTGATTTTCTTCAACTTCCGTCCGGACCGTGCGCGTGAGATCACCCGTACCTTGGTGGACGACGCATTTGATGGATTTGAGCGCAAAAACGGCCGTTTCCCGCTGTACTTTGTCTGCATGACACAGTATGACGCAACGATGCCGAACGTTGATATCGCATTCAAACCGCAGTCGCTCAACAACACCTTCGGTGAGTATATCTCCAAAAAAGGTCTGACTCAGCTTCGTATTGCGGAAACCGAGAAATACGCACACGTCACCTTCTTCTTCAACGGCGGCGTGGAGGCAACATTTGAGGGTGAGGATCGTGCACTGATCAACTCCCCGAAAGTTGCAACCTACGACTTGAAACCGGAGATGAGCGCATACGAGGTGTGCGACGAAGTGCTTAAACGCATTGATTCGGACAAGTATGACGTGATCATTTTAAACTATGCAAACTGCGACATGGTCGGTCATACCGGCGTGTTTGACGCAGCAAAAGCAGCAGTGGAAGCAGTGGATGCCTGCGTTGGCAAAACAGTTGATGCTGTGCTCGCAAAAGGCGGCGTTGCACTCGTAACTGCTGACCACGGCAACGCAGACAAGATGTATGAGCCGGACGGTTCGCCGTTTACTGCACATACCACGAATCCGGTTCCGTTTGTTGTATGCGGTGCGGATGTGAAACTGCGTGAGGGCGGACGTCTTGCTGACATCGCTCCGACCATGCTCGAATTCCTAGGACTCGAAAAACCGGAAGAGATGGACGGCGAAAGCTTGATCATTAAATAAGCAAACGATAAATATTACAATTTGTAACCGAATGGGAACGAAAGATTCCCATTCGGTTCTTTCTTTTTTGCGAGAATCGTTCATAAAAAAAGGAAGAACATTTGAGGTTTCCGAAAAAAAACGCGGAAAATAAAGGAAAATGACGGATGTTCATTTTCTGTTCACACATTTTTGTAACCGATATGTTACAATTTGTAACAAGTTGATCTGCAGTTGTCTGCATAGAACCGCAGTTTATGCGTTTTTGTAATAAAATTGCTCTTTTCTGTTGCAAAATTCAGCGGTTTTCGGTAAAATAAAACTAAGTGGTTATCTTAAACTGCATATTCGTTATGAAAAGAGGTTTTATTATGTCTAACAGACTGTTCCAGGGTGTTGTCCACCAGATGCGTGATACGATCAATCGTGTGATCGGTGTTGTCGATGATACTGCAACCATCATTGCATGCAGTGAACTTTCCAAAATCGGCACGACAAACGAGTATATTGCGCTGGATCTGGTTGAAACAAACGATGTGTTTGTGCGCGATGGTTACAGCTATAAACCGTTCGGCTCGCTTTCCAAACCGGAATATGCTGTTTTTGTTGAAGGAATCGATGAGCAGGCTTCTAAATTTGCACAGCTCATTGCCATCTCCTTGACGAGTATTAAGCAGTATTACGACGAGCGGTATGATAAAAATAATTTTATCAAAAACGTTGTGCTTGACAACATTTTACCGGGCGATATTTATATCAAAGCACGTGAGCTTCATTTTTCCAATGATGTCAACCGTGTGGCGCTCTTGATCCGCATTTTGTCCACCAACGAGGTGTCGGCATATGACGTGATTCAGAATCTGTTCCCGGATAAGCAGAAAGACTATGTGTTCACAATCAACGAGAGTGACATCGTGCTGGTGAAAGAAACAAAAGCCGGCATCGAAGCGCGCGATCTTGAAAAGCTTGCCGGTTCGATTGTGGATACACTGAGTTCTGAGTTTTACACGAAATCCGCTGTTGGCATCGGTACAACTGTAACCGGTGTCAAAGATCTGGCGCGTTCGTTCAAAGAAGCACAGATCGCTTTGGAAGTCGGAAAAGTGTTCGACACAGAACAGAATATTGTATGCTATGAGAATTTGGGTATTGCACGGCTGATTTATCAGCTGCCGACCACCCTGTGTTCAACTTTCTTGAATGAAGTGTTTAAGCACGGATCGATCGAATCGCTCGATCAGGAAACGCTGTTTACGATTCAGAAATTCTTCGAGAATAACCTGAACGTTTCGGAGACATCGCGTAAATTGTTCGTGCACAGAAACACACTTGTATATCGTCTTGAGAAAATTAAAAAATTGACTGGTTTGGATCTGCGTGAGTTTGATCATGCAATCGTGTTCAAAATTGCATTGATGGTCAAAAAATATTTGACTGCAGTTCCGACCAAGTTTTAACAGAAGTTGACACAGATGTTTTTTGACAGCAGTTGGGTCGTGCTCTGCCGGAATGTGTTTTGTTTGGGAGAGTACAGGCTATGATAGAGTTAAGTCATGTGTCGTTAAAATATGACAGACAAACATCGGCGCTTGAGGACGTCAATCTTTCGGTGGACGAAGGAGAATTCGTTTTCATCGTGGGACCGTCGGGTGCCGGAAAAAGTTCCATTATTAAGCTGCTTTTGCGTGAAAAAGTTGCAAGCAGCGGCATTGTGACCGTTGACGGGGTGAATGTCGGACGTTTAAAACAGCGTCAGATTCCGCAGTATCGCCGGAAACTCGGTGTTGTATTTCAGGATTTCCGCTTGATTCCGAATATGACGGTGTATGACAATGTGGCGTTCAGCATGCGTGTGACCGATGCGGCGAACAAAGTGATTCGCAACCGGGTGCCGTATATTCTGAATTTGATGGGACTTGAAAAGAAGGCAAAGCGGTTTCCGCATGAGATTTCGGGCGGTGAGCAGCAGCGTGTGGCACTGGCACGCGCGCTTGTGAATGACCCGCCGATCATCATTGCGGACGAGCCGACGGGAAATATTGACCCGGAGCTCTCCTATGAGATTGTGGAGCTTTTGGAAGGCATCAATGCGTGCGGAACAACGGTACTGATGGTAACGCATGAGCATGAAATGGTGCATCATTTCGGCGGCCGTATTGTTACCATTGAGCATGGTACGATTGCCCGGGATGAGGTTTTAAAGAAAGGTGGTGCTCGCGAATGAGAGCTTCCAGCTTTCGGTATTTGCTTAAAGAAGGCCTGCGCAACATGTGGCGCAATCGTGTGATGTCGCTGACGTCAATCGGCGTGCTGACGACGTGCCTTTTAATCGTCGGTGCTGCGTTTTTGCTGACCGTAAATGTAAACAGTATGGTCAAATACGTGGAAGGTCAAAGCGAAATGTGTGTCTATATGAAAGAAGGACTCACAGAAGAGGATTTGACCCAGGCGGAAGCGGCAATCCGCGCGGTGCCGAATGTCAAAGAGGTGACGTTCATTTCCAAAGCGGAAGGCCTTGAAAATACAAAAGAATCGTTCGGTGACGAGGGATATCTTTTGGAGGGATATGAAGGAGATGACAATCCGATTCCCGACAGTTTCGTTGTAAAGGTAGACGAAATTGAAAAAACGCGCGACACACAGAAAGCTTTGCAGGAAATTTCCGGCGTGGATATTGTCAATGCGTCCGGTGAAGTTGCAGATACGCTTTCGTATGTGCAGAATACAGTTGTGACACTTGGTACCATCGTGATTATCGCGCTTGCAGTGATTTCACTGGTGATTATTTCAAACACAATTCGTGCGACTATTTTCACCCGCCGCAAAGAAATCAATATTATGAAATTTGTCGGTGCAACCAATTCGTTTATTCGTGTTCCGTTTATTGTGGAAGGATTCATGCTCGGATTTCTTTCTGCGTTGATTTCCTTTTTGATTATCTGGGGTGCGTATTCGTATTTGGTGGGTGCTTTTTCGACAGATGTGTCCTATTGGCTTCAGTCGGCGTTTGACAGCGTCGTGCCGTTTAAACAGGTGGCACTGCCGCTTGGCGGTTTCTTTGCCGGAACCGGTATTGTGCTTGGTGTGATGGGAAGTTTGATTAGTATCCGAAATCACGTGAAGGTTTAAAAAATCCAAATGACGAAAAGAAACGGTTTTTTAAAAAAGCCATGACTTGAAAGGGGATTTGTTGACGTATGCAACGTTTTTTTGCGCATAGATACGGAAAAAGAATTGCCGTATTTATGGCAGTACTGATGACCGCATTGTTTTTGTGCGGACCGTTTGGCCAGATCGACTTTGTACAGGCGAAATCAGTTTCGGATATGCAAAATCAAATTGACCAGATCGATCAGCAGATCAAAGATCTTGAAGATCAGATGAATGCCAACAAACAAAAGCTTGAAGATGAACAGGCGCATCAAAAAGAACTCACCGATCAGATTTTGAATGTAGAACAGCAGCTTTCGCTGTATCAGGAAAAAATTGATATGGTCGAGGCTGAAATTACACAAAAAGAAGAAGAGATTGCTGCAAAGCAGGATGAAATTGCAGAAAACGAAGAATTGTTTGCTGCACGTCTGCGCAGAATGTATATCACAAATACCTCTTCTTCTGCGCTGACAACATTGCTGAGTGCGAATAGCTTTTCTGATTTTTTGAATCGGTATGAGATTTTAAAACGAATTTCACAGGAAGATCGCACGCTGATTGAAACACTGACACAGCAAAAGAAAGACCTTGAGTCGCTTCGCGAGTCGCTTTCTGCTCAGAAAGAGGATTTACAGTCTTCTTATGATGAGATCAATGTGAAGAAAAAAGAACTCGACGGCTTGTATGCACAGAGCAAAAACATCGAATCCAGCATTCTGGATGCAAACCGTGAGTACATGGAAAATGTTGAGAAATACAAAGATCAGCAGGAAGCGCTTGAAAAAGAAATCGAAGAAATGCTTCAAAACGAAGGCAATGACGAGGCATACGGCGACGGACAGCTGAAATGGCCGGTGCCGAGCCGTTCCTATATTTCTTCGTATTTCGGATGGCGCACCTTGTATGGTAAGCCGAATTATCATACAGGCATTGATATCCCCGGCGCTTCCGGAACAAGTATTGTTGCAGCGGATGCCGGAAAGGTGCTGAGTGTAAAATATTTGGACTATGGCTATGGATTCCATGTTATTGTGGACCACGGAAACGGTGTGGCAACGCTGTATGGTCACTGCAGCAGAATTGACGTCGTACCCGGCCAGATGGTGCAAAAAGGACAAACCATCGCAGGAATCGGTACGACCGGCAACTCCACCGGTAACCATCTGCACTTTGAAGTTCGGATTAACGGCGCAAAGATGAATCCGCTCAATTACGTCAGACAGCCGTCATAATCGTAAAGCCGGAGAGTCGTTTTACTTATTGAATTGGCATTGAAAAGAAGTATTCCTGCTTTTGCAGGAATACTTCGCATTTCTGGCTCAAAACAGGAGGATATGCATGAATAAAAAAATCTCGTTGGGCGCTGCGGTTACGTTTATGGTGGTGATTGCGGGAATTACATTCTGTATTACCATGATGGTTGCACTTTCCCATTTTAATAAAATGGTGCACAATGTGAACGAGCGTGAAGCAATGTATAATAAACTCAGCAATATTGACAACGAAGTGCGTCAAAATTATGCGGGTGTAGAAAACATTGATGAGGAGTATTTGAATAATCTGATTGCGGCAGGATATATCCGCGGAATCGGTGATCCTTATGCTTCCTATTACACGAAAGCGGAGTATGAAGCAATGCTGCAGGAAGAAAAAGGTGAACTGGTCTCTATCGGTATCGAGACATACCAGGATCAGACCGGATATCTGGGTGTTTTATCAGTAGAAGCCGGTTCTGCAGCGGAACAAAATGGGATCCAGCGCGGTGACTTGATTATCTCCGTAGATGGAACCGATTTAAAAACACTGTCTTATGCACAAGCTGTTCAGTTACTGAAAGGAAAAATCGGTACAAAGTGTACCGTAGTATATCGTCGTGACGGCGTGGATACGACGAAAGAACTGCAGCGTGTTGCATTAGCGCCTGCATATGTGAATAGCCGCGTGATTGGCGATATCGGTTATGTGCAGATCCGTGCATTCAACAGCCAGGCTGTTGCACAGTTTAAAACTGCTGTGGAAAAAGTGATGAAAAGCAATATTACCGGAATCATTTTTGATGTGCGCGGCAATAACAGCATGTCGATTGATGCGGCAAATGAGATGCTCAACGTCTTGCTTCCGTCGCATGATTTGGGATATATCGTAGGGAAAAGCGGTGACATAGAGCTCAGCGGTACATCGGATTCCTATTATATCAATTTGCCGATGACTGTTTTGGTTGACAGCGGTACTGGCTGTGCCGCGGAATATTTTGCAGCAGTGATGCGCGAAACAAGTGAAACCAAATTGATCGGCAGTCAGACCATGGGAAAATCGGCAATTCAGGAACTGCGTCCGCTGACCGATGGCAGTGCGATTTCGATTACAGTTTCTCACTTTTTGACTTCGGCACAGCTTGATATAGAGGGCGTTGGACTGAAAGCCGATTATGAGATCAGCTTTTCGGCAGAGCAGATGCAAAATCCGGCTTCCGTGACCGATCAGACAGACCCGCATATCCATAAAGCATTGGAAGTGCTTCATTCAAAAACAGAAGAAAACACACAGCCAACAGAGTCTTCTGAAGAGTCTGCATCATCGGATGAATCCGCATCGGATGAATCCGCGGCTGTAGAGTCTTCGGAAGAAGCTAGTCAAGCAGCAGAATAAGTAAAAAATAAGAGCCTCACCTAATGGTGAGGCTTTTTTGATCCGTTTATTTATTTACTTTGCCATTTCTTTTACATTTTTAACATGCTGGGAAATAACCTTTTTATCGGTGATTTGATATTTTAACAGGGCATGATAAATCTTGTCCACATCAATGTTGTTGTCTTTTGAAAAGCGTTCCTGATGTAAAAATTTATTCAAGCGATTGAATGAAATGATCGGAAGTTTTTTCGGAATAAACAGTTCCACTTTTCGGTTGGTGAATACGACAAGGCTTTCAATCGGCACGTTGTAGATCTTCTCTTTTCCGAGCAGATGGCGGATGCAGTCGACATGTGTTTGATTCTGCATCAGCGGATTGTATAGCTGATAGCGGGATTTTCCCATGATGTGCAGCCAATCTTTTTTGCGTGGTTCGCCGTATAATTCGCCGCCGATATTTTTGGTTTCGATAACAAGCAGTCCGAAAAATCCGATCAGCACATGGTCGATCTGTGTTGTTTTGTCATAGAGCGGCAGATAAAGGTCGTTAATGACCTTAAAGCTGCGGATTGACGCAAAACGTTTTAATTTTGCAGCCACCTTTTTTTCGCCGTCGATGCCGAGTTTACGGCGGCGTGCTTCTCGTACAGCACGAACTGCTATCAGAATCAATACCAACAGTAACACGACACCGCCGGCAATGATGTACGGAATGTATTTTTCCATGTTGTCCCTCCAAAATGAATTGATTATTTTTATTTTATCATATTCGAATAAAAAAAGAAATAGCGACAACACTATATTTGCAAACTGTTCAGAAAACGGCTTGGCCAGAACGGGATGCAATTTTTGTTCCGTTCCGGAACGAAAGCTTGGAGGTTTTTCATTATGCTTGATCGAATCGCGCTGATCCTTGTGATTATCGGTGCGCTCAACTGGGGCGGAATCGGTATTTTTGGATTTGATACAGTGGCGTGGATTTGCGGCGGACAGCTGAGCATTTTTGCCCGCATCATCTACACACTTGTTGCGATCGCAGGAATTTGGTGTATTTCGCTCCTATTCCGACGCTCAAATGAAGTACTGGGCGACTGAGCAGCCAAACTGTGGAATAAAATCGGAGAGAACATTTTTCTCTCCGATTTTATTTATGCATAAAAAAACAAAAATAATCATCAAAAAAATAATATTTTGTTTTTATTAAAATTGACAATCCCATTGCACACCTTTATAATAAAAGTAAGAAAAGAAAATATTGTATTTTCTTTGCAGAAGGATGATTTAAAAGGCAGATGAAGGGAGGAGTCAGGTATGACAAAGAAAAAAGGAATTTTGATCGGCACTACGGTGCTTGCGCTGGCGGTAGTGGTCGGCATTGTATTTGCCGTCGTATTTACATCACACAGCGCGATTCAGTCGTTTGCCAATCCCTATGATGCTTCCGTTGAGAAAATCACGTTGATTGTTGACCGAAGAAGCGGCGAGCTGTCTGGTGAGGAGCTGCGCACCTTTACCGATGCCTTTTTAAACCTGTCAGGAAAACAGGTTCCGGAGGAGGAAGCAAAAACATCATTCGAAAAGTATTTAGGAGGAATTACAGGGCTTTACTATCGCTTTTCGGACGGTCATAAGGCAATCTTTGCATTCTCTCCTGAGGATGAGAATTTGATTCGTGTGACTGTGACGCAGGGAACTTCGGGTGTGACATCGGCAGAAGCTTATTTCCGTGTAACGTCGGAAGATTTTTCGAGAGATTTGATTGAGTCACTGAAAGAGCGTGTCACACTCTCCTATCCTGGCGGTGACGGCACACTCCCGAATGGTGCGGTATGATCAAGTCATGAAATTGCAAAAACGCTTCCGCGAATTTCGCGGAAGCGTTTTTTGATCTTACGTTATAACACAGAACTGCGCAGCGGATCGGAAAGATCGGCTTGCTGTTCTTTGAACAGCGAGAGCAGCGAAATCACGCCGTGCTGCGCGCAGTAGTCCGATTCCTTGTCCGAAAGAAAGATTGCCGTAAGCCATCGCACGTTGAACGGTTCAAATGCAACAGCTTCCAGCCGTTCGCTCCAAAAGGAAAACTCCGTGAACAGCAGATGCGGCAGTCGGCTTTCGGGAATATAGGTGCGGACAATGTCCGGGAACACCGCACCGTCAAAACAGCGGATTTTTGTTCCCATGACAGCAATTGCGCAGCGGCTTAACAGATCCGGGAAATTTTCGTTCGGACCTTTGCATGCGCCTGCAAGCTCAAACCGAAGCGGTTTTCCGTCTTCCCGCAGTCCGACCGGATAATGCATCATACCAAGTGTAGCACAGGAAAGTGTACCAGATTGCGGTGTGTCCTGTTCTGTTAAAATATCAATGCTCATTTCGTTCGAGGGATCATAGTGCCGGAATACGCGTGCGGAACCGCCGAACACATCATGTGCCTGATGATATAAAAACTCGTTTTGTCTGAGCTGTGTTTCTAACGTTTGAAAGTGTTTTTGCATCATGTCTTCTTTTTTCTCCAAGGGAAACACGAAAAAAAAGTCCGCTTTTGGCGGACTTTTTTCATCATCAATTAGCAGGAAGCTTCCACGATTGCTTTGGTATCCTGTGCGATGGCAAGTTCTTCGTTGGTCGGGATGACCCAAACTTCCACCGGAAGTCCTTCTTTTGAAATTTTGTGATCGGTGCCGGTGCGTTTTTCATTTTCTGCCGGGTCAAGCTCAATGCCCATGAATTCGAGGCCTTCGCAAACCTCTGCGCGGAGCTCGCCGGAGTTTTCGCCGATGCCGCCGGTGAACAGCACTGCATCAATGCCGCCCATTGCAGCTGCATATGCGCCGATGAATTTTTTGATCTGATAACGAACGATCTCGCAAGCGAGTCTTGCACGGTGATGTCCTTCGTGGGAAGCGTTTACAAGGTCACGTGCGTCAGACGACAGACCGGAAATGCCCAAGAAGCCCGATTTTTTGTTGAGAATATCGCTCATTTCGTCCGGTGTGAGGTTTTCTTTGTTCATCAGGTAGGTCATAACCGACGGGTCGATACCGCCCGAACGGGTGCCCATGATGATGCCGTCCAGCGGAGTAAAGCCCATGGTGGTATCCATGCATTTGCCGTCTTTGACTGCGGTGATGGAGGAACCGTTGCCCAAGTGGCAGACAACCACTTTTGTGCCCTCTTTTTTGCCGATCATGTCAAGGTAGTGACCGCTGACATAACGATGGCTTGTACCGTGGAAACCGTAGCGGCGGATGTGATATTTCTCATAGTACTCGTACGGAATGCCGAACATATACGATTTTTCCGGCATGGTCTGGTGGAACGAGGTGTCGAACACTGCAACCATCGGCACGTTTTCGCCGAATACACTGCGGCAAGCACGGATTGCAGCTGCCTGCGGCGGGTTGTGGAGCGGGCCTAACTCGCTCAAATCTTCGATTGTTTTGACAACTTCCTCAGTGATGAGGGTGGAAACTTTATAAAACTCGCCGCCATGGAGAACGCGGTGGCCGACTGCACCGATTTCGCTGACATCGTCTAACACTTTGCCTTCGCCGCTGGTCAGCACTTTAACGACTTCGAGGAATGCTTCTTTATGGGTCGGGAATTCGACTTCATACGAAACAGTTTTGTCGTTTGTTTTGTGTGTGATCAGACCGCCGGCGCCAATGCGCTCACAGTTGCCTTTTGCGATGACGTGTTCATCTGTCATGTCGATCAGCTGATATTTGAGTGAAGAGCTGCCGGCATTGATGACGAGGATTTTCATGTGTTTCATCCTTCCGAATAAAAATTTTATTTTGAATCATTGACAAAGAATATCCACATTCTATATTATTACGTTAGCAGAAAAATTTCAAGTGGTAATTCGTTTCTTTCGGGAGAATTTCAGGAGAAAAGCGCAAAAGGAGGCGTAAATTTTGAAAATTGCGGGTGTTGTTGCAGAATATAATCCGTTTCATAACGGGCATGCGTATCAGATTGAACAGATGCGAAAAGCCGGTGCGACGCATGTAGCAGCTGTGATGAGCGGTGCGTTTGTTCAGCGCGGCGAACCGGCGATTCTTGATAAATGGACGCGCGCAAGGGCGGCTGTTTTGGGCGGTGCCGATTTGGTGATCGAACTGCCTGCACCGTTTGCGCTTTCGTCTGCGCCTGAATTTGCATTTGGCGCGGTGTCGGCACTTGCGTTTATCGGTGTGTCCATGATTGGCTTTGGCAGTGAATCAGGTGATATGGAGGCGCTGAAGCAGGAGCTTTGCGCACTGGAAGTGCTTGAGAAAGCGGGTGCATTTGCGACGTTTTTAAAAGAGGGCATGTCGTATCCGCGGGCGCGTCAGGCGGCGTTTGAGCAAACGTATCACCGGACACCTTGTTTTGCCGACCCGAACGATTTGCTGGCGCTTTCGTATCTGCGGGCAGCTAAGCGGCTCGGTGTTTCGTTTGAATGGCTTGCGGTGAAGCGGGCAGGTGCGGCGCATGACAGCACGACTGCTGCCGGCGCATTTGCGAGCGCTTCATTTTTACGGACACATCTCGAACAGCCGGAGATTCTTTCACAGTATGTGCCCGAAACGGCATTTTCGCTGTATCAAAAGGCGATCAACGAACAACGCGCACCGATCCGCATGGCAAACGGCGAACGGTATCTGCTCGGCGTATTGCGCAGCCTTTCGCGCGCGCAGTGGGCGGCAATTCCGGATGTAACGGAGGGACTCGAGCATCGGCTTTGGCGAGCGGTTCGCGAATCGGGTTCTCTGTCTGAATTTTATGATGCGGTCAAAACAAAACGATATCCGCACGCGCGGATTCGGCGGATTGCATGCTGTGCCGCGCTGTCGATCACACAGAAAGAACGTGCGGCTTCGTGTGAAGCGTTTCGCGTGTTGGCGTTTAATCGGCGGGGTGCGGAATTTCTCGGACAGATTCCGAAGGAACAGCGGCAGAGAATCGGCGTGAATTTTGCTGATTTATACCGCCGGTATCCGCAGGCATTCCAGGCGAGTGTTCGTGCGCAGGAGTGTGCGTCGCTGTGTATGCCGCAGATTGCACCGTGCGGAATCGATTTTACAAAGAAAGTGACGATGGAAGAATAAACAAACACCCGCAGCGACTGCTGCGGGTGTTTTTGTGTGTATGGATTGTTGGTCATTATCCCAAAATGAAGATGCTTGCCATGCCGACGAGCAGGGAGAGCACTGCGGCGACACCGCAATAGAGCAAAACAACCCGGATTCGAAGCGCACGGGTTAAGAGAATCGCCGAGGGTACCGAAATCACCATGGACGAAAGTGTGAAGGTGAGCGCTACTGCCGGTGAGATTTTTAACAGCAGAAGCAGTACCGGTGCAATCGAGAAAATATCCGAGTGAATCGGAAGTCCGATCAATGTGACAATCGCCGTGGAGAGCAGTTCGTTGTCGTTGACGATTTTTGTGATCGTATCAAGCGAGAAAAACGCCATGACAGCCGACGAAAGCGCAACACCCAACAAAATGAACACGGAACATTTGCGCAAAACAGCGAGCATATCGAGCAGTGCATGATGAAACCGTGCGCCGGCTGTTTTTTCGTGTGCATGGTGTTCGTGCGGGTGTTCACATTCGTATCGTTTGACGCCCTGTTCCAACGGGAACAGCTTTAAGATGAGCGCTAACAGAATTAAAATGACGAGCGATGCTGCAACATATGCCGCACCGAATGATGGTCCTGCAATCGCAAAGACGGAGAGAATTGCCGTCAGATTCAAAAGCGACGAGGACGTCAGATAACAAAGGCAGATACGCACCGGTACGCCGACGGAGATCAGTCCAATTAGCACCGGGAGGATGCTGCATGAGCAAAACGGTGAAATCGTGCCTGCGGCAACCGCCAGCAAAAAGCCGGGCACGCTGTTTAACCGTGCCAATGTGTGATGCAGCTTTTCCATGTTGATATAGCTGCTTATAAAATAGACAGCCGTCATGATGACTGCGAGCAGAACGAAAATCGTCAGTGTGTCAACAATAAAATGCGTGATAAATTCCGAAACTGTGTGCGGGAGAGAAAATCCTTCAATCAGTGATTCGATCCATTCGCCTAAAAATCCGTGGTTATGGCCTGCGTGGACGTGCATGCTCACGCCTCCTTTTTTAAGAATCTACTTATTTAGTATAGCATAGCCGTCAAGGGGGAAGATGTCATGATTTTGCACGTGTTTATTTAAAAACCGTTCACAAAATTCATAATCCATCTACTTGACAACCGATCAAAAGGGTGGTAGAGTATAGTTAGCACTCAGGGATATGGAGTGCTAAAGCAAAACCGAAAGGAGGCGGTTGAATGGGTGCAGTGGATGAACGCAAGCGTGCGATTCTTTGTGCGGTTGTTGATGAATACATCCGCACCGGAGAGCCGGTTGGTTCCAAAGCAGTGCTTTCGTGCATCGGGATGAACGTTTCGTCCGCGACGATCCGAAATGATATGGCGTTTTTGGAACGTGCAGGACTGCTAGAACAGCCCCATACTTCCGCCGGGCGGGTTCCGACGTATCAGGGATATCGGTATTATATCGATCATCTGATGTGTCCGAAACCGCTGAGTGCAAAAGAAAAACGGATGATCGACGAGTTGTTGTCGCACAACGACGCCACGGCGGATGCAATCGTCGAAAACGCCATCACGGTGATGTCGGAAATGACAAATCTTGCCGTGGTTGCCCGCAGCAGTGCGCCGTCGTTTTCGGTGATCACACGGGTGGAAGTCATTCCGGCTGGCCGCAGGGTGTATGCGCTTTTGATGATTACGTCTTCGGGAACGATCAAAAACAAGATCTGCCGGATCGCATTCGATCTCACAAACGAGCAGATCGCGTTTTTTGAGCAGTTCATCAACGACAATCTGACGGGACTAAACTTAGATGCGGTGACGCCCGAACGGCTCACAGAGCTTGCGGTGGCACTCGGCAGCTATATGGTGTCGCTTTCGCCGCTGTTAAACGCCGTGTATGAGCTTTCGGAGGAGATTTCACACACGCAGGTGCATCTGCACGGCGAACAAAATCTTTTGACGAGCGCGATGCTCCGTGCCGACGAAGTGGTTCAGCTGCTTGCACACAAGAACGAACTGGAAGCACTGCTTTCGGGTGCGTTTGACGGGATTTCGGTAGTCTTTGGGCAGGAGGATGAGAGCTTCGCCGTCACCAATTCGAGCATGATCTTATCTCCGTTTAAAGCAGGAGGTCAGCGTGTGGCTTCATTTGGTGTGATCGGGCCGGTTCGGGTTGATTATGCACAGGTGATTCCGCATATCAAATATATCACAGACAGCGTCAATCGTCTGTTAGAGGCTGCAATGGAGCCGGATGACGAGGACGGGAAAGGAAGATCGTTTTGAGCAATCAGGAAAACGAAAAAGAAATGACTGCACCGCAGACGGAGCAGGAGGAAGCTGTAAACGAAACACCGGATGCAGCGGATGAAATGCGTACACAGCTCGAAGCGCTGAAAAAAGAAAACGAGGAGCTCAGCGACCGGCTTTATCGGACGGCTGCGGAGTTTGACAACTATAAAAAACGAACCGCGAAGGAGAAACAGGAGCTTTCCTCGTTTGCAAAAGGCGTTTGCATCAAAGAGATGCTGACCGCATCCGACAACTTTGAACGGGCACTGAACGCACCGTGCAAAGATGAGGAGTTCAAAAAAGGAATGGAGATGATCTTCAACCAGCTTTGCGAAGCGTTTTCACGCGTCGGTGTCAAAGAAATTGAAGCACTCGGCAATCCGTTTGACCCGAATATCCATCACGCCATCAAACAGGTGGAGGATGAATCGTTCGGCGAAAATATCGTCTGCGAAGTGCTTCAAAAAGGCTATGAAATCGACGGTCATGTGATTCGTCACGCGATGGTGGTCGTTGCAAATCCGTAGAAACAGTGAAAATTCCAACGATATTGATTTTATAAAACAAACACATAAGGTTCTGTAAGGAGGAACACATCATGGGAAAAATTATTGGTATTGATCTTGGTACAACAAACTCTTGCGTCGCTGTCATCGAAGGCGGCGAGCCGGTCGTCATCGCAAACTCTGAGGGCGCAAGAACCACACCGTCTGTCGTCGCTTTCTCGAAAACCGGCGAGCGCATTGTCGGTGCAACTGCAAAACGTCAGGCTGTGACAAACGCTGACCGTACGATCAGCTCGATCAAACGTCACATGGGCAGCGACTACAAAGTAAACATCGACGGCAAAGCATTCACTCCGCAGGAGATTTCCGCAATGATTCTGCAGAAGCTTAAAACAGACGCAGAAGCATATCTGGGTGAAACCGTGACCGAGGCTGTCATCACCGTTCCGGCATACTTCACCGATGCACAGCGTCAGGCTACCAAAGACGCAGGCAAAATCGCAGGCCTTGAAGTCAAGAGAATCATCAACGAGCCGACTGCTGCTGCATTGGCTTACGGTGTTGACAAAGAACAGGATCAGAAAATCATGGTATACGACTTGGGCGGCGGCACATTCGACGTTTCCATCATCGAAATGGGCGACGGTGTGCAGGAAGTTCTGGCAACTGCCGGCAACAACCGCTTGGGCGGCGATGACTTCGATGCACGCATCATCGACTGGATGGCTTCTGAATTCAAGAAAACAGACGGCATTGATTTAAAAGCTGACAAAATGGCACTGCAGCGTTTGAAAGAGGCTGCTGAGAAAGCAAAAATCGACCTGTCCGGCATGACCCAGACACAGATCAACCTGCCGTTTATCACAGCAGATGCAACCGGCCCGAAACACCTTGACATGACACTGACCCGTGCAAAATTCAATGAACTGACTGCAGATCTCGTAGAAGCTACCATGGGCCCGGTTCGTCAGGCACTGTCCGACTCCGGTCTGTCCGCTTCTGAGTTAAACAAAGTGCTGATGGTCGGTGGTTCTTCGAGAATTCCGGCAGTTCAGGACGCAGTCAAAAACGTGATCGGAAAAGAGCCGTTCAAAGGAATCAACCCGGATGAATGTGTTGCTGTCGGCGCTGCAATTCAGGGCGGCGTTCTGGGCGGTGAGGTCAAAGGCCTGCTGCTTCTTGACGTTACACCGCTGTCCTTGGGCATTGAGACACTCGGCGGCGTCTCCACAAAACTGATCGAGAGAAACACCACGATCCCGACCAAAAAATCGCAGGTCTTCTCGACCGCAGCAGATAACCAGACCGCTGTTGAGATCCACGTCCTGCAGGGTGAGCGTGAATTTGCAAAAGACAACAAAACACTGGGCATCTTCAAACTCGACGGCATCGCACCGGCTCCGCGCGGCATCCCGCAGATCGAAGTCACCTATGATATCGACGCAAACGGCATCGTTCACGTTTCGGCAAAAGATCTGGGCACCGGCAAAGAGCAGCACATCACCATCACTTCTTCGACCAACATGTCCAAAGAGGACATCGACCGCGCTGTGAAAGAGGCTGAGGCATTTGCAGCAGAGGATAAGAAGAAAAAAGAAGAGATCGACGTCAGAAACGGCGCAGATCAGATGGTCTTCCAGTGTGAGAAAGCACTCAAAGATATGGAAGGCAAAATCTCCGATTCCGAGAAAACCGATATCACTGCAAAAATCGAAGCACTGAAAGAGGAACTCAAATCCGGTACAGTCGATTCGATCAAAGCAAAACAGGAAGAGCTCGAAAAAGCATTCTATGCAGTTTCTTCGAAGATGTATGAAGCAGCACAGGCTGCTCAGGCACAGCAGGGCGCACCGAATGCAGGCGCTGCACAGTCGGGCAATGTTGGTCCGGACGGCGTTGTCGATGCGGACTTCACAGAAGTAAACGACGATAAATAATTGACACAGTTTTTTGAGAACATCAAATCCGGATTCGGGACGAAGCGTTGGTTTCGTCCCGTTTCGGGTGTGTGCTCATAATGACAAGACAGAGGAGGACGAACGGATTTGGCTGAGGAAAAACGCGATTATTACGAGGTGCTCGGTGTTTCGAAAACAGCAACGGACGATGAGCTGAAAAAAGCGTATCGCAAACTCGCAAAACAATATCATCCCGACTTAAATCCAGGGGACAAAGAAGCTGAAAAGAAATTCAAAGAGGCCAATGAGGCATATGAGGTGCTTTCGGACTCCACAAAGCGTGCACGTTATGACCAGTTCGGTCATGCGGGTGTCGATCCGAGCTACGGCGCAGGTGGTCCGGGTGCCGGCGGATTTGGTGGATTCGGCGGCTTTGATATGGGCGATCTCGGCGATATTTTTGAAGGATTTTTCGGCGGCGGATTCGGTTCGTCCAGACGTGCCAATCCGAACGCACCGCGCCGCGGCGGCGATTTGCAGACGAGCTGCACAATCAGCTTCTTTGAGGCGTGCAAAGGCGTCAAACGTGAGATCAGCATTCAGCGGATGGAAAGCTGCCCGGATTGTTATGGCAGCGGCAGTGAACCGGGACATGATGCACAGACTTGTCCGGATTGTCACGGCACCGGTCAGGTGCGTGTGACCCAGCGGACACCGCTTGGTTCTATGACATCAAGCCGTCCGTGTTCGCGCTGCGGCGGCAAGGGTAAAATTATCACAAACCCGTGCAAAAAATGTAACGGCAACGGCAGAATCCGTGTTACGAAAAAAATCGAGGTTTCGATTCCTGCCGGTGTTGACGATGGTCAGACACTGGCAGTCCGCGGTCAGGGCGACAGCGGCATAAACGGCGGACCGGCAGGCGATCTGCATGTCACTGTGACGGTGCGTCCGGATACGCTGTTTAAACGCGATGGTTATGATATCTGGTGTGAGATTCCGCTGACCTATATGCAGGCAGCGCTCGGCGATGAGCTGACTGTGCCGACGATCGACGGCAAAGTGAAATACACGATCCCCGAAGGCACTCAGCCGGGAACCGTGTTCCGTCTGCGCGGCAAGGGTGTGCAGAACTTAAACGGACGCGGTCGCGGCGACCAGTATGTGGAGGTCACGGTGGAAGTACCGAAAGGTCTTTCGAAGGCGCAGAAAGAAGCGCTCAAAAACTTCGATAAGCTGCTGACAGACGAAAAGCAGTACACGAAGCGCAAAGGGTTCTTTGACAAAGTAAAAGAAATGTTTGAATAAACAAACAGGCAGAGCCATTCAATGGCTCTGCCTGTTGTTTTTTTAAGTGTTTTAGTCGAAAGCTTCTGATGTTGGAGAGGACAAAAATGAGATCGTGAAAAATTTCTGGGAGAATGAGGTTGTGACCGCTCAAATGCGGCAATAGAAAACCAGAACGTCATTTGATATGAAAGAAAAGAATGTCACGAATTTAAAATAAAATACTGCATTTGCATCGAAATACCGAAAAAAAGAGCATACGGAAAACTTAGACAAGAGATAGAGCAGGTTGTGCGAATAAAAGAGAGGAGAAAACATAGGCGCAAAAGTCTTCCGAGATCACCCTTACATGCTGCTGAATTGGAGCGAGGAACTACTGCGTGGGCATAGTGGAACACAACAAAAAGTCAATATAGGAATGATCAAAAACCAGCTTGAGAAAGATCAAATGACTCTGAAGGCGTTTGTAGATTCATTCACGGAGAATGATGCATAATACGATTCTTTTTGGAGAATTGACAATCTTGCGAAAAACGAGTAGGATTAAAGACGGCAACAGAAAAGAAGGAGGACATATTGGTGAAACGGGAAAATGATCTTGAGAATGACAGCATAAAACAGCTTGTGTGGCGTATTGCGATTCCGAGTATGCTTGCACAGTTTGTCAGTGTGCTCTACAGTATTGTCGACCGTATTTATATCGGAAACATTCCGCAGATAGGCGATCTTGCACTTGCAGGCGTTGGCGTATGCGGCCCAATCGTGACGATGGTCGGTTCGGTGGCGTTTTGGATCGGAATCGGCGGCTCGCCGCTGATGAGCATTCGGATGGGCGAAAAAAACATCGAAGCCGCACGAAAAATATTGGCAAACTGCTTTTTGATGCTTTTGGTGTTTTCCGGATTGATGATGGCAATTATCATGCCGCTCACAACATCGATGCTTCAGCTGTTCGGTGCCTCCGAAGCCACACTTCCGTATGCGAAAACCTATTTTCTTGTCTATATGTGCGGCACCGTGTTTGCATTGATGGCAACGGGACTCAATCAGTTTATCATTGCGCAGGGCTATGCAAATACCGGTATGAAATCGGTCGTGATCGGCGCTGTTTTAAATATTCTGCTTGATCCGCTGTTTATTTTTGTGTTTCATATGGGCGTGGCCGGCGCAGCGCTTGCAACCGTTTTGTCACAGCTTGCAAGCTGTGTGTTTGTCCTGCGTTTCTTATTCGGCAAATATGTCCCGGTGCGGATTACGTTTGGAGGATACGACCTGCGTGTGATTGGCAGAGTGCTGCTGCTTGGATTTACGCCGTTTTTGATTATCGCGATTGATAATGTCATGATTATTGCCATGAATGCAGTCTTGCAGCATTACGGCGGCGCGGCACAGGGCGATACGCTCATTACATGTGCGACAATTGTACAGAGCTTTATGCTGGTGATCACGATGCCGTTGAGCGGTATTACCGGCGGCACGCAGACAATTCTTGGCTATAACTACGGCGCGCGCAGGCCTGACCGTGTAATGGGCGCACAGAAATATATTGTGCTGCTGTGTGTGGTGTTTACAGCGATTATGTTTGTGATTGCCTGGACGATAAGTCCGCTGTTTATTCGCTTGTTTACACAGGATGCGGCACTCATCGACCAGACAGCTTGGGCAATTCGTGTGTGTACGCTTGCCATTGTTCCGCTTGGTGTGCAGTATGAGCTGGTGGACGGATTTACTGCGATCGGAAAAGTGCAGTTTTCGCTGCCGCTTTCGTTTTGGCGCAAGCTTGTCTATTTTTTAGCGGTATTTTTGATTCCGATGTTTTTCGAAGTGCGCTATGTCTTTTTTGCGGAAACCATCTCCGATATTTTGGGACCGGCGATGACCATTCTTGTCTATTCATTTTCCATGAAAAAGCTGATGCGTGCATGTCGGCCGTTACCTGCGCAAAAAGAGAACGCGTGACCCCGGTTTTGCGCCAGAGCGTCCGAATACTACCATTGTGGAGGGATCTTATATGCATGACGAACCAGATGTTGTCACGCAGGTACTGTGTGCGCAGAAAAGTACACAGGCAGCAGATCGTTTGATTCGATCCTACCTGCCGTTTATTCGTTCGGAAACATCCCGTTTTTTAAAAGGAAAGCGGGTGACAGATGAAGATGACGAACTCAGTGTTGCCATGACGGCGTTTTATGAAGCGATTGTGCACTATGAAAAGTTCAGAGGGGCATTTTTTAAATACGCTTCCCTTGTGATCAAACGCCGTCTGATTGACTATGCGCGTAAAGAACAGCGTTATCAGAATAAACTATCCATCGATCAGCCGACAAACGATGAATCAGCAGGTACGATCGGGGACACGCTTGCAGATCCGAACCAGCAGACAGAGCGTTATGAGCTGGTGACAGCAACCCGTCAGGAGATCACAGAACTTTCTGCTCAGCTTTCGGATTTTGGTATTTCGTTTTCGGATATCTCGGAAAACTGTCCGAAGCAGGCACGGACACTTGAAAGCTGTTCGCGCGTGCTCATGTATGCGAAAGAGAATCCATCTTTGCTTGAGGAATTGCTTCAAACGAAGCGGCTTCCGATTACGGCGCTCTGTGCGGGAACAGGTGTGGAACGGAAAACGCTTGAGCGGCATCGGAAATATCTGGTGGCATTGATGGTTGCGTTTACAAATGGATATGAAATCATCCGCGGACATCTTTCCCAAGTCCACAGAAAAAAGGAGGCGTCAAAATGAGCTATCTTGTGATGGAATGCCATATGGGGTATGCGGTTGTATTGGATGAATACGGACGCTTTTTGAAAGTGGTCAATCGCCATTATGAAGTAGGACAGACGGTATATGATATCATACCGGTTCGGGAACGCACACAGCCAACCGTCTATATTCGTGCAGCGCGGATTGCTGTGACAGTTGCAGCATGTCTGCTGTTGGTCATTGGGGTATCGTGGTGGAATTGGTGGATGCCGTATGGATCTATTTATATGAAAATCAATCCGGAAGTACAGATGGAGCTCAATCGATATGGTGATGTGCTTCGTGTTGAGGGCGTCAACGAGGATGGCAAGACGCTGTTAGAAGGATATGAATACAAAGGAAAGGATAAGACACAGATTGTAAAAGAGCTCATTGAACGTGCAATCTCGCTTCAGATGCTTTCATCCGGCGGGGAAGTGCGGTTTGATGTCGATTCATCCGATCAATCATTTTCCGATGATACCAAAGCGATTTTGACGCATGCAGTGCAGTTTGACATCGAGGATGCGTCCGATCTTATCTTCTTTGTTGGCGGAAATAAAGTCTGGTCATTTGAAAATGAAGAGAAGCCGGAAACATCCAGTCCGGAAGAATCATCTAAAATCGAGGAGTCTTCTAAGATGGAAGAATCCTCTTTGGCGGAATCCTCTCATTCTGATGACGACGATAACGATGATGACGACGATAACGATGATGACGACGATAACGATGATGACAACGATAACGATGATGATGAGAATGACGACAAAGACGATGATGATGACGATGAAACACACTGAAAAATAAAAATGAAAAAAGCATCAGCTGCGGCTGATGCTTTTTTATATTTGCTCCTTGACGGTTAACATACGTTTGATGTTCATTTTACAGAAATCCGCATGTAGTGTTAAAACAGTTTTGTTACAATAAAGCTGTTCAAAGGTGAAAGGAAATGAAGTAAAAAACGGAGGAATGGATATGAATCCAAAAAAGAGAATCCTTTCTGTATGTATGGCAGCGGCAATTACTGCATCGTCGCTCGTACTGCCGGCAGAATCGGTTTTGGCGCAGACAAGCGTGCAAAGCGATCAGCCGAATACAGAGAATTTGTGGATCACAGAAATCTATCAAAATGACGTCAAACGTGAAAGCGTATACGGAAATGGCAGCGATCAAATGGAGTTTGTGGAAGTCACAAACACAACAGATCGGGACATTTCATTTAATCAGGAATTCGGTTTGTGGTATGAATACAAATCGGGCAGCGATTACACAATGAAGCAGCTTACAGTACAGACGGTTGGTGGCGGTGACGAAGTCGTTATTCCGGCAGGTGAAACTGCTGTCTTGTGGAGCCAGCGCAAGGACACCGACCACTATCCAACAGAAGAAGAATTCCGCGAAGCAATGCGTGTTCCCGAAGATGTGCGCGTGTTTACAGTAAGCGGTCAGAATGGATTTTCTGAAAACGATCGCGGCTTTGCCATCAAAACAGCATCCGGCGAGGTCGTTTCGCACTATCGTTACAATCAAAACGCAACCGACGAGGTAACAGCAGACGGATTGTCTGTGCAGCTTTCGGTGCCGGATTTTGGCAGTGAAATGCTTGTATATCAGGCGAAAAAACCGACAACTGCCGGCGTTGTATCGTTCCGTCAGCTCAACGGCCAAAAAGCGTTCACTGCACCGACAGAAGAGGCAAAAGGTGTTTACATCACGGAAATTCGTCCGAATGACTCAAACCGTGACGCAGAGTTTGAGGGCAGCGGTGTAAACGATCTGATGGAGTGCGTGGAACTTACCAATACCACCGATCGTGCGGTTGACTTGAACAAAGAGTACGCACTTTACTATCGTGTAAAAGAGAACAGCACAGTTGAGCTTCCGCTTACGGACTGCAATTTTTCTGCGGAGAATTGTGTGATTCCGGCACATGGAACTGCCGTGATCTGGTGCTATCGAAAAGAAGCGCTGGGCGATATCTATAAACGCTTCCCGACGGAAGAGGATTTCAGAGAAGCATACGGATTGTCTGATGAAGTGCCGGTTTACATCTTTACTGCACAAAACGGTCTTGGAAACACGTTCCGTGGATTTGAACTGTACGAAAAACAGGAAGACGGCCAAAAGACGCTTGTTTCCAGCTACTTCTGGGATGGTTCTTCCGACCTGAAAGACAACAAGAGCGTTGATTTAAAAGTCAATCCGGAAGGCCCGCAGATGCTTGTATATCGTGCACAGGCTGCAACCAATATGGGCGTTGTCAGCGAAGATCAGCTTCGCTACGCACCGGACGATCAGTCCTCGCCGAAGCTTGAGCAGCTTGAAGAGGTCACTTCTGTAGAACAGGGCGAATTTGTACGCATTCCGTATTCATATGCAGGCAGCGATACAATGCCGGTACGTGCAATCGAACTGTTTTATAAAACCTCTGAGATGGATTCGTATGTCAGTGAACGTACAACAGGCTTTTCCATCTACAACAAATGGTATGCATACATTCCGTCAGCATCGATCCTGAATGCTGATTATGTAGATTTCTATGTGAAAGCCGAGAATGATTACCGTACAACCATGACACCGGTCAAACGCGTGACAGTCAATCATCTGGATGACGGTGTCGAGGGCTTGCGTGTCAATATGGATACAAGCGAGACACTCAGCGGAACCGTACCGTTCAGCGCAAAAGATTTTTCTGATGATTCCGCAGGATTGACCGCGCAGGTGGACGGTACACCGGTTTCGTTAAACAATACATTGGAAAATGGCGCATTCTTCACATTCTCTTACCGCGGTGTGGACAGCTACTTTCAGAATGCATTGACAACAGGGGACACAGTCATTCGTCACTTCTCAAAATCGAGCGAAGTTCCGACGGATTCTTCGATGTCGATTCTCGTGGATGAATCGCTGTTTACCTATCACGAGGATGGTTCGGCAACGATTGAACTGACACTTCGTACCGGTACTTATGGTTCTCCGTGGGAATGGGATACGGCTGCAAATAACGATGATTTTTATATCAGTGATATGGCGCTTTCTATGACAGACGGCACAGTCATTCGTCCGGATTCGGTTGTCAGCGAAACCGGCGCCGATTTAAGCAAAGAGAGCGAAATCAAAGTCGGTGACAGTGCAGGATATCACTTGTATGTCAAAATGATGTTTACACTGCCGGCAGGCGCCGCAGATGCAGTGTCGGGCGTAATTGATACCACAACACTCGATGACGGTGAACATACGCTGACGGTAGAGAGCACTTCTGGTTTTCACCAGAGCGTAACCTTCACAACAGACAATACACCGAAGCAGGTTGTTCCGGAGGAAAAACCGGCGCTCGACATGGAACTTACCGTTTCGGCATCAAAATATCCGGCATTTGCACAGGTGAATGGACCGGAGAACACCGATAAAGTGCTGCTTTACAGTGCAGCGCCGCTTGATGATATGAACGTCTACACCGGTGTGGGTGACAGTACGGCAAATGCATCGGCTGCACAGGGCTTCGGCACCGCTTCTTCGCAGAACGGACAGATTCCGTATCAGATTTTTGAGATCAGTACAAACGGTGCAGCAACAGGCACGCTCCGTGTGGATGTGGATGCAGTGTCAAATGACGAAAAAGACGTAAACCTCTACGCAAAACGGACGGAAACGGGCGAGTGGGAACTGCTTGATACCGTTTATGAGAACCAGAAAGCAACCGCAGTATTCGCAATGGATGATTATGTTGAAAACGGCAAAGTTACTGTACTTGCACAGGCACGCGGCACAGAGTATACGCCGTATATCGAGGAGCAGGCAACATCTGATACCGTCAAAAACGACTACGAATGGGATGGCACTGCAATTCCGGAGCAGTATGACTTTGCGCTGGCATGGATTACGGATACACAGTATTATTCCGAACAGTATATGCAAAACTTTAATATCATGACTGATTGGATTGTCAACAATAAAGACTCGCTCGGCATTGAGTATGTGCTTCATACCGGCGACATTGTCGATGAATTCAATGAGGAATATCAGTTTATCAACGCATCCGAACAGTTCAAGAAATTTGAGGACGCATCGCTTCCGTACGGCGTGCTGGGCGGCAACCATGATGTTGCGCATGGCAATGCGGTGTACGATCTGTACAGCAAATACTTCGGCGCTTCACGCTATGAAAACTATCCATGGTATGGTGGTACATATGACAACAACAAAGGCCACTACGACTTTGTAACTGTTGACGGCGAGGAACTGCTGTTTATCTACATGTCCTGGGATACTTCAGATGCAGAGATCGCATGGATGAATGAGGTTCTGGCAAAATATCCGGACAAAAAGGCATTTATCTGTATGCACCCGGGCATTAACGCAAATGCCGAGCCGGATTACTTTAGTGACCGTGTCATGAACGAAGTGTGCAGCAAAAATCAGAATGTTGTTGCGGTATTAAATGGTCACTACCATGGTTCTTCGTTAAACTTTGTGGGCTTTGATGACAACAACGATGGCGTTGAGGATCGTGTGGTATACCGCATCTGTACCGACTATCAGAGCGCAGAGGGCGGCGGAAGCGGCTATGTGAAAATGCTCTACTTTGATCTGGCGAATGATAAGATTTACTTAAACTCCTATTCTCCGGTGCTTGATGATTTTAACTACTACGATCGTGAGAAACTTGATTCGTATGGTTCCGGTACAGTGGAATATGACATTGATATTACAGAGCTTTCGGTTGACTTTGACCGTGAAACAGAAAAAACATTGACTGTGAGCGATGTTTCTGCTGATATTCTGTCTGATACACTGGTCGGCGGCGGTGAGAGCGGAAAAGATATTCAGCTTTCTACCAAACCGGGTGAAACCGCAACCATCTATGCAGTTGCATATGACAATGCCGGTAAGGTGCTTGCTTCCTCCGATGCAGTGACGTATACAGTGAAAGATACATCCGTTGATCCGGAAGAACCGGGTGACGGTACGCATGGCGGCGAGAATATACCTGATACCGGCGATCAGAACGCATTTCTTCTGGTCACTCTGATGCTGGCTGCTGCAGGGTTCGGTGCAGGTGGATTCACATACTGGCTGCGTCGCAGAGCAAGATGAACCGATAAATAGAGTATCAAATAAAAAAGATCCTGTCATTTGACAGGATCTTTTTTATTTGGTTTATTATAAATTAGCAGTAAAATAAAAATCCCCCGGCAAAGCCGGGGGTATTTCATATGCGGGCAAAGCCCTATATTATTAGCGGCACGTGTCACGTCACGTTGGTACGGTCTGAC
>CASGAN010000005.1:80012-160598 GCA_949299455.1 uncultured Oscillospiraceae bacterium | reverse complement strand
ATGTCAGACCGTACCAACGTGACGTGACACGTGCCGCTAATAATATAGGGCTTTGCCCGCATATGAAATACCCCCGGCTTTGCCGGGGGATTTTTATTCCCTCAAAATCATTCTCTTCTCTCTTTTGTTATTTACAAAGAATTGGATGTTCATTCAAATAACCAAGTAGCAGTTTATCACGGGAAATCAGAAAAGTCAACAGAATTAAGAAAGTTTCTTAACTGTTTTGCACATTTTTCCTCTTCATTATTAAATCTATGTAAAATTCATCTATTTTAGGTGCGTAAACGCACAAAATATGGTATAATGAGAAAAATGACTTTCGGAGGGATTTGTTTTGAATCACGCAGTTATCGATATTGGTTCGAATACAATGCGGCTTTCCGTATATGCTTGCCCGAAAAGCGGAAATGACATTCGCGCACTGTTTTCAAAAAAAGAGATGGCCGGACTTGCAGGATATGTGACAGATGGCGCCTTAACGGAAGAGGGAATCAATCGCTGTGTTTTTGTGCTCAAAAAGTTTCAGGAATCGCTGACTGCAATCAAATTGGAAGGCATTCATGTGTTTGCAACTGCATCACTGCGCAATGTCTCCAATACAGAAGCTGTGCTGCGTCAGATTGCACGGCGCACCGGTTATGCGGTGCAGGTGCTGTCAGGTGAGGAAGAGGCGCTGCTTGACTTTGTGGGTGCAGTGCATTCGGTCGGCATGGACAGCGGACTGCTTGTTGATATTGGCGGCGGCAGTACAGAGCTTACGTCTTTTGAAAATCGTGTCGTGTCAAGTGCGCTGAGCTTGCCGTTTGGTTCGCTCTCTCTTTATACAAAAAATGTATCGAATATTTTGCCGGATGCAGAGGAACAGGCAAATATTCGGCGCATGGTACAAAAGGAACTCAAAAAAGTAAAAACAGAAAAAGAAGTTTCGGGAATTTGCGGTGTCGGCGGAACCATTCGCGCGGCATTCAAACTGCATGATCGCTGGTTTGGTGATCCGGAGGAAATGACCGCACAGACACTTGCTGAAATGACAAGCCGGTTAAAAAAACCGGGAAAAGATATCATCCGCACACTTTTGAAAACAGCACCTGATCGGATTCACACATTGATTCCAGGGTTGATTGCACTCCAAACCATTGTGACAGAAACAAACGCGAAAAAGATTTATCGCTCAAGTTATGGTGTACGTGAGGGATATTTATATCATCATGTATTGGGAGAACCGATTCGTCAAAAAAACGGATCAATATAAAGGGGTATCATTATGTCAACAAAACCATTTAACTTGGACACAAGCTACACCCAAAACCGCGAACTTTCGTGGCTGCGGTTTAATGAGCGCGTGCTTGCCGAAGCGGCGGATGCAACGGTTCCGCTGTTTGAACGCTTAAAATTTGCCGCTATTTTTACAAGCAATCTGGACGAGTTTTTTATGATTCGTGTGGGCAGCTTGTTTGACCTGTCGCTTTTAAAACAAGTCCATATTGACAACAAAACCGGGATGACACCGGAAGAGCAGCTCCGTGCAATCTATGATGCAGTGGCACCGCTTTACAAACGGCGGGATAAAGTGATGGAAGAAATTGAAGAGCAGCTGCGCCTTCATGATATCACACGTGTACAGCCGCGCGATTTGATCGAATCGGAACAGCGGTACATTGAAAACTATTATCGAAATACCATCCGTCCAGTGCTTTCGCCGCAGATTGTTGATCCGAGTCATCCGTTTCCGCATTTGATCAATAAAGCGCGTTATGTCGCTGTGCGATTTCATGGGAAGGGAAAAGAAAAAGAGCAATTTGGATTGATTCCTGTGCCCGATGCATTGCCGCGTGTGATTTTTTTGCCGGGTGCATCCGTTCGCTATATTCTGCTTGAACAAGTTCTGCTTTCATATACGGAGGACGTCTTTTCCATGTATACCGTTTCGGATAAAGCAGTCATTTGTGTGACAAGAAATGCCGACATCAACCCGGATGACGAGAACTTTGAAGTGGATGACGATTACCGCCACCATATGAAGCGTGTGATTAAAAAACGCGCACGTCTTGCGTGTGTGCGGCTCGAACTGTTCGGCGGAGAAGGTTCGGCAGAACTGCGTGAATTTTTCATGCATCAGTTATCGCTCAAAAAAGAGCAGGTGTTTAAAAGCAAAACGCCGCTCGATCTTTCCTATGTCTATGGTCTTTCCGAGCGGATGACACCGGCGGCAAGAAAGTCGATGTCGTATCGTCCGTTTAAGCCGATGCCGTCCGCAATGGTCAATCCGAATGAAAGCATTACCCGTCAGGTGATGAAACGCGATCTGTTTTTGTCGTATCCATATGAGAGTATGGAGCCGTTTTTGAAGCTGGTGGAAGAAGCAGCAGTTGATCCGGCGGTTGTGTCGATCAAAATTACCATCTACCGGTTGGCGTCGTCGTCAAGACTGGTGGAAGCGCTCACCAAAGCGTCGGAAAACGGAAAAGATGTGGTAGCGCTTTTGGAACTGCGTGCGCGGTTTGATGAACAGAACAACATCAACTGGTCCGAAACGCTTGAAGATGCAGGGTGCCAAGTGATTTACGGCATGGAGGATTACAAGGTACATTCGAAAATCTGCTTGATTACCCGTCAGGAAAAGGGCAAGGTGCAGTATTTAACGCAAATCGGTACAGGCAACTATAATGAAAAAACGGCAAAGCTCTATACAGACTTTTGTCTGATGACATCCGATCCGGCGATCGGTCAGGATGCAAGCGAGTTCTTTAAAAATATGGCACTGTCCAATTTAGAGGGAACATATCGGGAACTGATGGTTGCGCCGAATGAGATGCAGTCGCGTATTATTGAGAAAATTGATGAAATGACACATCTGGCACAATCCGGTCAGGATGCGCACATGATCATCAAGACAAACTCTGTTACGGATCGTGTGTTGATTGACAGGCTGCAGGCAGCTTCCGATGCGGGTGTCAAAATCCAGCTGATTGTACGCGGTATTTGCTGTATTTTGCCGCAGATTCCGGGGAAAACTGAAAACATCACTGTGACAAGCGTCGTTGGACGCTTTTTGGAACACTCGCGCGTGTACTGCTTTATGGCAAACGGCGAAAGTGAAGTCTACATTTCTTCAGCGGATTTTATGACACGGAATATGACACGCCGTGTTGAAATTGCATGCCCGGTGAAGTCTGCACAGATAAAACAGCGGCTGATTGACTTTTTAATGACCATGCTGCATGATAACGTAAAAGCACGCCGCTTGATGCGTGACGGTACGTATCTTCAGGTTTCAAACGGTGAAGCACCGCTTTCGTGTCAGGATGCATTCATGCAGGAGGCGGAAGCAAACGCAAAACCGAATGAATCTGTAAAAAATGGATGGGTCAGTAAGATGTTTTCGCGGTTTAAAAAGGCATGATTCGCTCTCAAATGACAGGATGCACTATCGTGACAGAAAAATGCTTTATTTTCGCGCAAAAATCGTGAAAATGCCAATGAGAAAAATAGTGAAAAATTGTGTTTCACGCTGTATAATAGATAAAAGGGTTTAAACGGTTGTTTAATCTCAGAGGTCGTGTGTGAATACACTCATAACGTCGATATCCGTCATACGGAACAAATCGGCAAACGCCAACCGAAGCGGAGCGTTTTTTCGGAGAGAAGTCTCCCGACAACCGCATGAAAGATGTTTCATGCGGGGTGCCGATTGAAAAAAGCCGCTTCGGTTGTTTTGGAGTCCGGATAAATTTTTATGAGGAATCCGCTTCATTCGTTTTATTTTTACCAAAATACAGGAGGAAACAGCATGGAGAAATCTATCTATTTGATTCTGGAAAACGGCACCGTTTTTCGCGGAAAATCGTTTGGTGCATCGGGCGATGTAACAGGCGAAGTCGTTTTCACCACTTCCATGACCGGATATGTTGAAACATTGACCGATCCGAGCTATTATGGTCAGATCGTTATTCAGACATTTCCGATGATCGGCAATTACGGGGTAATGGCATCGGATTTTGAGAGCGATGGACCGAAATTGAGTGCTTATATTGTAAGAGAATGGTGTCATGATCCTTCCAATTTCCGTTGCGAGGGAGATCTTGACGCCTTTTTAAAAGCCTCGAATATCGTGGGAATGTACGGAATTGATACACGCGCATTGACAAAGATCATCCGTGACTGTGGAAATATGAACGCGCGGATTACTTCCGAGCTTCCGGAAGATCTAACTGAAGTGAAAGCAGAGCTTGCCGCTTATCGCGTAACCGATGCAGTCAAAAAGATGACCTGCAAAGAAGTCGAAGTGCTTCCGGCAGAAAACGAGAAGTATAAAGTAGTGCTGTGGGACTTTGGTGCAAAGAAAAACATCATCAAAAAACTGCAGAAAAAAGGCTGCACAGTGATTCGTGTGCCGGCTTCCACCACTGCAGAGGAGATTATGAGCTATAAGCCGGACGGTGTTATGCTGTCGAACGGCCCTGGCGATCCGGCAGAAAACACCGGCGTCATTGCTGAGCTCAAAAAGCTGTGCGAATATCGTGTGCCGATGTTCGGTATCTGCTTAGGTCATCAGCTTTTAGCACTTTCCCAGGGTGCAAAAACAACAAAATTGCAGTACGGTCATCGCGGCGGCAACCAGCCGGTACGCGATATGGAGAGCGGTAAAGTGTATATCACAAGCCAGAACCACGGTTACGCTGTGGAAACTTCCAGCATTCCGGATTATGCAAAAGCTTGCTTTATCAACGCAAACGACCACACAAACGAAGGAATTACCTATTTGAATATGCCGGTATTCTCCGTACAGTTCCATCCGGAGGCATGCGGCGGTCCGCGTGATACGATGTTCTTGTTTGACCGCTTCACTGCAATGATGGATCAAAACCGCTGAGAAAAGGGAGGATTTTTTGTATGCCGCTGAATAAAGATATTAAAAAAGTATTGGTGATCGGTTCCGGTCCGATTGTCATCGGTCAGGCTGTTGAGTTTGACTATGCGGGCACACAGGCCTGCCGCGCGCTCAAAGAAGAGGGTCTTGAGGTTGTTCTGATCAACTCGAACCCGGCGACCATCATGACAGACGGTGCAATGGCAGACGAAATCTACATTGAGCCGCTGACCATCGATACGGTAAAACGTATTATTGAAAAAGAAAAACCGGACAGCCTGCTTTCCACACTGGGTGGACAGACTGGCCTTACGCTTTCGATGCAGCTTGCAAAAGAGGGCTTTTTGGATGCGCACAACGTTCGTCTGCTCGGTGCAAAACCGGAAACAATCGACAAAGCAGAGGACCGCTTGATCTTTAAAGAGACGATGGAAGAAATCGGCGAGCCGGTTATCCCGTCTGTCATTGCAAACGACGTAGAAACCGCAATGAGCTTTGCAGAGCGTGTCGGCTATCCGCTGATCGTTCGCCCAGCATTTACACTGGGCGGTTCCGGCGGCGGTATCGCAAACAACGAGGAAGAACTGCACGAGATCGCTTCGGTAGGCTTGCGTCTTTCCCCGATCACACAGGTACTCGTTGAGCGTTGTGTTTCCGGTTGGAAAGAGATCGAATTTGAGGTCATCCGCGACTCCGCAGGCAACGTCATCACCGTCTGCTCCATGGAGAACTTTGACCCGGTCGGCGTTCATACCGGCGACAGTATCGTCGTTGCACCGGCAGTCACACTTTCCGATAAAGAATATCAGATGCTCCGTTCGGCAGCACTGAACATCATTACAGCACTCGGTATCGAGGGCGGCTGTAACTGCCAGTTCGCACTCAATCCGAACAGCTTTGAGTATGCCGTGATCGAGGTTAACCCGCGTGTATCGCGTTCTTCCGCACTGGCATCGAAAGCAACCGGTTACCCGATCGCAAAAGTTGCATCGAAAATCGCAGTCGGCTTTACACTCGATGAGATCGAGAACGCTGTCACCGGCAAAACATACGCTTGCTTTGAGCCGACGATTGACTATTTCGTTGTAAAACTGCCGAAATGGCCGTTTGATAAATTCGTTTACGCAAAACGTACCCTCGGCACCCAGATGAAAGCAACCGGCGAGGTCATGGCAATCGGCCAGAACTTCGAAGAGGGCATCATGAAAGCGGTCCGCGGTGCAGAGCTTTCGCTCGATACACTCAACATGCCGAAACTGGCAGAGTGCACCGATGAGGAAATCGACGGTAAACTCTATAACTGCGACGACGAGCGTCTGTTTGTGCTGTTTGAAGCACTCAAACGCGGCATTTCGTGTGAGCGCATCCACGAGGTCACCAAAATCGACCTGTGGTTTTTGCATAAACTTGAAAATCTCGTAAAACTCGAGCGCCGTCTTGCATCTGAGCCGCTCACGGAAGAACTCTACCGTACAGCAAAACACAACGGCTATCTGGATAGCACCATCCGCCGCATGAGCGGACAGGAACCGCCGATCACACTGCATGCTTCCTACAAAATGGTTGATACCTGCGGTGCAGAGTTTGATGCACAGACACCGTACTTCTATGCAACCTTCGACGAGGAAGACGAGGCAGGCGCGTTTATCCGTGCAAAGAATTCGGACCGCAAAACGGTTATCGTATTCGGTTCCGGTCCGATCCGTATCGGCCAGGGCATTGAGTTCGACTATGCGTCGGTTCACTGTGTGTGGGCACTGAAAAAAGCAGGTTTTGACGTTGTTATCATTAACAACAACCCGGAGACCGTTTCCACCGACTTCAACACAGCAGATCGTCTGTACTTTGAGCCGCTGACACCGGAAGATGTCATGCACGTCATTAACGTGGAGAAACCGTACGGCGCTGTCGTTGCATTCGGCGGTCAGACTGCGATCAAACTGACCAAACATCTGGAAGCAGCAGGTGTCCGCATTCTCGGCACATCGGGCGATTCGATCGACTTGGCAGAGGACCGCGAGCGTTTTGACGCACTGCTTGAAGAACTCAACATCAAACGTCCGCGTGGCTGCTCGGTTATGACGATGGAAGAAGCACTTGAAGCAGCAGAAAAACTCGGTTATCCGGTGCTGATGCGTCCTTCGTACGTCCTCGGTGGTCAGAACATGATCATCGCGTTCAGCGAAGCGGACATCAGAGAATATATGAAAATTATTCTGTCGCACAACATCGAAAACCCGGTGCTCATCGACAAATACATGATGGGTATTGAGCTTGAGGTTGACGCAATCTGCGACGGAAAAGACGTCTTGATTCCGGGCGTTATGGAGCATATCGAGCGTGCAGGCGTCCACTCGGGTGACTCGATCGCTGTATATCCGGCATGGAACCTGACAAGCGCACAGCAGAACCGTCTGCTTGAATACACAAAAATGCTGTCGCTTGCACTGAATACAAAAGGTCTTGTCAACATTCAGTACGTTATGCATGAGGGTGAAATCTACGTCATCGAGGTGAACCCGCGTTCGTCCCGTACGATCCCGTATATCAGTAAAGTAACCGGCGTGCCGATGGTCGATCTGGCTGTTCGTGCAATGCTTGGTGAGTCGCTTGACAGCATGGGCTACGGTACAGGTCTGTATCCGGTTCCGCCGTACATCTGCGTAAAAGTACCGGTGTTCTCGTTTGAAAAACTGGCTGACGTTGACGTACAGCTCGGTCCGGAGATGAAATCGACCGGTGAGGTATTGGGTATCGGCCGTTCGCTCGACGAAGCACTGTATAAAGGCCTTGTTGCAGCAGGCTATAAGATGCAGTGTGAGGGCGGCGTACTCGTGACCGTCAAAGATTCTGATAAAGGTGAGATTGCCGATGTGGCACGCCGCTATGCGGATCTTGGCTTTGCACTGTATGCAACCGAGGGCACTGCAGCAGTACTGCGTGACGCAGGACTGATCGTCAATGCAGTCAAGAAGATTCACGAATCTTCCGAGAATACAAAAACACTTCTGGAGAGCGGTCGTATCAGCTATATCATCTCGACCTCCGCAAAAGGCCGTCTGCCGGCAAGAGACAGCGTAAAACTGCGCCGCAGAGCTGTGGAGCTGGGTGTTCCGTGTCTGACCTCGCTCGATACTGCAAGCGCACTTGCAGAGAGCCTTAAGAGTGGATTTACCCAGAACAATACGGAGCTTGTAGACATCAACCACATGAATACACGCCGCGGCGTTGCGGAAAAATCGGTCAAACAGATTTCGTTTACCAAAATGCAGGGATGCGGAAACGACTATATCTACATCAACTGCATGGACGAAGAAATCGACAATCCGGAAAAACTCACACTCACACTTGCAGATCGTCATTATGGCGTTGGCGGCGACGGTGTCATCCTCATCTGCCGTTCGGATGTGGCAGCTGCAAAAATGCGTATCTTCAACACAGACGGCAGCGAGGGCAAAATGTGCGGCAACGGTATTCGCTGCGTAGGCAAATACCTGTATGACAACCGCATTGTCAATTCTGACCGCATTGCAGTTGAGACATTAAGCGGTGTCAAAGACCTTTCGCTCAACGTTGTGGACGGAAAAGTTGACAGTGTTTGTGTGAATATGGGCAAAGCAGAGCTGGAGCCTGAGCGTGTGCCGGTGATGCTGTCCGGAAAAGCAATCATCAACGAACCGGTGATGATCGGCGGAACACGCCAGTATATCACTTGTGTGTCGATGGGCAACCCGCACTGTGTTGTGTTCTGTGATGATGTAGACAGCCTGGATCTTGCAGGTATTGGCCGCGTGTTTGAAAAGAACACACTGTTCCCGCAGGGTGTGAACACAGAATTTGTTCAGGTGATTGACAAGAAAACAATCAAAATGCGTGTTTGGGAACGCGGAAGCGGCGAAACACTTGCTTGCGGTACAGGCGCTTGTGCATCGGCTGTTGCAGCAGTGCTCAATGGCTTCTGCGAGAAAAACGCAGACATTACCGTGAAACTGTCCGGCGGTGAACTGGTCATCCGTTACACTGATGACGCAGTGTTCATGACTGGTGAAGCCAAAACCGTCTTTACCGGTGAGGTAGAAGTTTCGTTATAAAAAAGATCTTTGATTAAAACAAATCGAATCAGCAGAAAATGCAGAAATGTGTTTTCTGCTGATTTTTTATTTTATAAAAAATCATCCGAGCGAACGAAAATTCATTCGAAAAATGCCTCTCAAAGCCCGATATGACGGGCTTTCTCGAAAAAAATAAAAAAAGTCAAAAAAAATGCAAAAAAGGGGTTGACTTTTCGATCTCTATAGGGTATAATAACAAACGTCGCTGAGAGATACAGCAACAAACCAGCAATCAAGTGGGAGCATAGCTCAGCTGGGAGAGCATCTGCCTTACAAGCAGAGGGTCACAGGTTCGAGCCCTGTTGTTCCCACCACTTGGCCCGCTAGCTCAGTTGGTTAGAGCGCTAGCCTGTCACGCTAGAGGTCGTCGGTTCGAGCCCGATGCGGGTCGCCATTTGCCTCTGTAGCTCAGTCGGTAGAGCAGAGGACTGAAAATCCTCGTGTCGTTGGTTCGATTCCGACCGGAGGCACCATTTAGTGGTCTGTCACAAGGTGACAGCACTGAATATGCGGATGTAGCTCATCTGGTAGAGCGCCACCTTGCCAAGGTGGAGGTAGCGAGTTCGAGCCTCGTCATCCGCTCCATTAAAAACACACTGAACAAATTGTTCAGTGTGTTTTTTTGTAACAAGAGACTTGTGAGAATCAGAAGAGCGAATTGTTTATAGAAAGCATCGACAGTGTCTCATTTTCAAGAGAAATCATATAACAAAAAAAGACGGCACATTGTGTGCCGTCTTTACTGTTTTATTGAATGGCTTTTTTCTTCCATCGGTTGCCGCAGATGCGGATCACAAAGAAGATAATACGGAATACCCAGTCGATCGTCATTGCAACCCAGATACCGAACACCTGCATGCCAAGCATTGTGCCAAGCACATAGCTTAAACCAATGCGGCACAGCCACATGCTCAGCACGGAAACAAACATCGTGAAACGGACGTCGTTTGCGGCGCGCAGGCCGTTTGGCAGCGTGAATGCGGTTGGCCACAGAATACTGCTCATGATGCTGTGGAACAGCAGAAGTTCATATGTAATCGAAGCGGTTTCACTCGAAAGGCTGAACAGCGAAATCAGCGGGTTTAACAGCAGTACGATCAGAAGATTGACAACAATCATCATCGCATATGCCAGGCCGGTCAGTTTGAAGATATACTGTTTTGCTTCTTTGAATTTCTGTGCACCGACGCATTGACCGACAATCGTAATCATGCCGAGGCCGACTGCTGCACCCGGAATGACCGCCACGGACGCAATGCTGTTCGCAACTGCGTTTGCCGCAATGGCAACGGTGCCGTAGGATGCAACAAAGCCCTGTACGAGAATTTTTCCGATCTGGAACATACCGTTTTCGAGACCGTTTGGAATGCCGATTGCAAGGATGTGGCGAATGAGTTTAAAGTCAAGACGCCAGTGCGTGAGCGAGTCGATTGTGATACCGTGACTGCGGAACCGCAAAAGCCAAAGCATCACGATTGCGCCAAAAATACGGGAAATGAGCGTTGCGATTGCCGCACCGGCAACGCCCATATTGAAGCCGAAAATCAAGATGGCGTTTCCTGCGATATTGAGCAGGTTCATCGCAACGGAAACAATCATCGTAATCTTTGAGTTGCCCATGGAGCGGAACAGTGCCGCGCCGGCGTTATATAACCCTAAAAACGGATAGGAGATGGCAGACCAGAAGAAGTAGGTCACGCAGTTGTCCATGACGCTTTTGTCTGTATTCGGGAATACAATAGATAGAATCGATTGATTTAAAAACAGGCAGAACACCATGATGATCGAGGAAACGAGAAACACAGAGGCAATGAGCTGTTTTGCCGCCTTGTTTGTGTTTTCCTTGTCGTCCCGCCCGATAAACTGCGAACAGATGATCGCACCGCCGGTTGCCAATGCGGAAAAAATATTGATCAGTAGAATATTGATGGAATCAACGAGAGAAACGCCGGAAACGGCGGCTTCACCACAGCTTGAAACCATCATGGTATCGGCCATGCCGATTGCGACTGCAAGCACCTGCTCAATGACGAGCGGAATCATCAGCCGCGCAATGTCTTTTTTTGTAAACATTTTTTCGCTCCTTTTAAAACAATAAAACAAAACTCTGCATATTATTTTATTATGCGCCTGTTTTTAAAAAGATGCAACAGTTTTTTATCCGGCAGGGCGAACAAAGGGGATTACGCTTGCCGAATCCGGCAAATAACGGTATAATAAAAAGAGAAAAAGTAAAAAGCGGGGCGGTTTTACATGATAAAAGAGCGGGCAGTACGTGCTTTTCGTGAACAAGCACATACATTCAAAGCCGGCGGCAAGATTTTTCTTCGATTTCTGTATTGGGCAGTGATCGCCTGTGCAACCGGATGTGTGATAGGTGCGGTTGGTGCAGGCTTTTCGTATGCAATGCAGTATACGACCGGACTGCGCGCACAGCATCCATGGATGATTTGGCTTTTGCCTGTTGCCGGACTTGTGATTGCACTGCTGTATCGGTTCAATGCGGATGATCGTCAGGGAACCAATTTGGTACTGGCTTCTTTGCGGAAAGAAGCGGAAATTCCTGTGTCCATGGCGATTTCTATTTTCTTTTCTACGGTGCTTACACACATGTTCGGCGGATCGGCAGGACGTGAGGGTGCAGCGCTCCAGCTGGGCGGCAGTCTTTCTGCACAGTTTGGCAGATGGCTTCGTATGAAAGAAGATGACCGCCGGATTCTGACGATGTGCGGCATGAGTGCTTGTTTTGCAGCGCTGTTCGGTACGCCTGTTGCCGCAGCGGTGTTCTGTATTGAGGTCATCAGCGTCGGCGTCATGTATTATGCGGCGCTTGTACCGTGTGTGATTTCGTCGGTATCTGCCGCAGTGACGGCGTCTCTGCTTGGCATTCATGCGGAGTCATTCCCGTTAGAGGTGATCGGCGGCATTGATATTTTAACTGTGCTTCGTGTCCTGGTGCTTGGAATACTGTGTGCGCTTGTGAGCATTTTGTTTTGCCGCACCATGCATTTGGCATCTTTTCTCGGACAAAAAATCCAAAACCGGTATGTGCGGATTGTGGCGGGCGGCGTGATTGTCATTGCGGCAACGATGCTGCTTGGAACACAGATGTATTCGGGTGCCGGAATGGATGTGGTGGCACAGGCGATTTCGGGCGCTGCTCGTCCGGAAGCGTTTTTGATTAAATTATTGCTCACAGCGGTAACGCTTGGATTTGGCTATAAAGGCGGCGAAATTGTACCGAGTTTTTTTGTCGGTGCGACATTCGGCTGTGTGATGGGCGGACTTTTGGGACTGCCGCCCGGATTTGCAGCGGCAATCGGACTGGCTGCTGTGTTCTGCGGTGTTACAAACTGTCCGCTCTCTGCGCTCCTGATGGCAGCGGAACTGTTTGGTGTCGGAAATTTGTGCTATTTTCTCGTTGCGATTGCTGTGAGCTATCAGCTCTCCGGCTACTACGGCCTTTACAGTAAGCAGAAAATCATGTATTCAAAATACAAACCGGAGTTTATCAATATTCATGCAAAATAAGACGGAGGAGATGCGAGTGGATTGGATTGTTCCGGTTAAACGGCTTGTGTGCGCACTGCAAACAGCCGGATTTGATACGGTTGCTGTGGGAGGCTGTGTGCGGGACAGTCTGCTTTGCAAGCAGCCGCATGACTGGGATTTGGCAACCTCTGCGTCATGGGAGCAGGTGAAAGCCGTTCTTTCGCCAATTTGTGCGGTATATGAAACGGGTACAGCGCATGGCACGGTCACCGCAGTGCTCGATGATGTTTCCGTCGAGATTACGACGTTTCGAATTGACGGTGTGTATCAGGACGGTCGTCATCCGGACGGCGTGACCTTTACAACCGATATCAATAAGGATTTGGCACGCCGTGATTTTACGGTGAATGCGATGGCGTTTGACGGGGTGCGGCTGATTGATCCGTTTGGCGGGCAAGCAGACTTGCGCGCCGGTGTGATTCGGTGTGTGGGAAATCCGGAGGATCGCTTTTTTGAGGACGGGCTGCGGATTGTGCGGGCGCTCCGATTTGCGGCAACACTTTCCTTTTCGATTGAGCAAAGTACCGCGCAGGCAATCCACCGGCAAAAGCGGCGGCTTTCTCTGGTGGCACCCGAACGGATCGGCAGTGAATTTCAGCGGCTTCTCTGCGGCGTAAATGCCGGTGCGGTTCTCTCGGACTACTGGGCTGTGATCGAACGATTTTTTCCGCTTCCGTTCTCTGCAAAGGCGATTGACGCACTTTCCCACGCGGCAGCGGATGTGTCGGTTCGATTGGCGATTCTGGGAATTGGTGCGGATCAATCCGGTGAGGAAATGGAAACGGTTCTGCGTGCTCTTCGATTGCCGCGCTTGCTCTGTGAAACAGTTTCGTTTTTGTGCGATCATGCAGATTTGACACTTCCGGATACACGAATTGCAGCGCGGAAGTTTCGGTCTGTTTGCGGAGTGTATACCGAACAAATGCTGGCAGTTTTGTGTGCATATTCGTCAGCAAACGGAAAAGAGGGCGAACAACAGGCGCAGCAGGCAAAGGCGCTTGTTACATTGTCGGAAGCGGCGGGTGACTGCGTGTGCCGCACACAGCTTGCCATAGACGGAAACACGCTTCGAACAATATGCGGATTGTCCGGCAGGCAGATTGGCGCGTCGCTTTCAGAGCTGCTGAATGCTGTGATGGAAGAGCGTGTGGAGAACACGAAAGAAGCGCTTATACGATATGTGAACAAAGAAATCGCACGGGAATAATCTCGTGCGATTTCTTTTTGTATCAGGGGGAGGAGGATTCAATTTTGTCGGCTTCGGCTTCCGTCAGCACACCGTGCTCGACCATTTTTTTGAGTACTTGCCGCTGCCGCTGTCTTGCAAGCTCCGGATTTTTGGTGAGTGCATAGGCGGAAGGAGCATTGGGAATGCCTGCAAGCAATGTGCTTTCAAAGTCTGTCATCTCGGACGGTGATTTTTGAAAATATCCTTCGGAGGCTTCGCGGATCGAATCATATCCGTTCCCGAAATAGATCGAGTTTACATACAGTTCAAGGATTTCTTCTTTTGAATAATTTCGCTCCAAGTCAAACGCGACAAACAGTTCTGCAATTTTCCGTTCGATTCGTTTTTCCTGTGTGAAATACATGTTTTTTGCGAGCTGCTGTGTGATCGTGCTGCCGCCTTCTGCAAAGGAGAGTGTGCGGATATCATTGATGACTGCGCGCCCGGTGGCAATCCAGTCAAAGCCACTGTGGCTGTAGAATCGACGATCTTCAACGGAAATGACTGCATCCAAATAAATACCAGGAAGCTCGTCAAGCGTTGTATAGGATTCTTTCGCGCGGATTTCGTCCACCTTTTGTGCGATACTGATATCATCAACTGCTTTTCGGTACATCATATATCCCTTCCCAAAGAAAAACAGAACAATACAACAGCTGAGGAAAAGAATCAAAAACAGTATGCGCATCAGCCATTTTTTCATCGGGGGAATCTTCCTTTCATTTGATTTTATTTCAGTATAGCAGAGGAAAATGACAAGAACATGGCTTTTTCCTAACAAAATCGTCATAGAATGAGAAAATATTTTCCACATATGATTATTTTGCCCTGTTTGTGCGGTGATTGAAACAATCGATTATCAATTTTTGAAAGATGCTTGACAAATGAAGAGTGATCTTGTATACTTTTAGTTAGTCGAAACAAACCGAGCGTGCGGACGGTGCCGCAACTATTTTTTGAAAACAAAGTTAGCTAAAACTAACTCAAAGGAGGAAACAATGAGCGTTGTTATTATCGGCGGAAATGAACGAATGGTGTGCCAATATCAGAACATTTGCAAACGGTATGGATGTAAAGCAAAGGTATTTGCAAAAGAGAACGGACCGCTGCGCAAAAAGCTTGGATGCCCGGATTTGATGATTTTGTTCACCAATACAGTGTCGCACAAAATGGTGAATACCGCGGCGCAGGAAGCGAAGCGGAATAATATTTGTGTTGCGCGTGTGCATACAAGCAGTGCGGCTGCACTTTCGAATGTGCTTTCGGAATATGTAAAAACGCCGCCTTGCATGCAAAAATAATAAAAAATATCGTACAGGTTTTGCCTGTACGATATTTTTTAATGTTCTTTTTTGGTGCCGTCCGGGTTAAACAGCGGCAGATATTCAAGATACTGAATATCGTCGCGGTATTTTGCGTCGCCTTCTGCCAAAATTGCCATTCTGCCTGCAACAATGCCGCCCGACTGTTTGACCAGCTTTTCGACAGCGCGGAGGCTTTCGCCGGTACTGATAACGTCGTCGATGATGAGTACGCGTTTGCCTTTCATTTTTGCGGTGTCCTCGCTGTCGATATAGAGCATCTGCTTTTTGGCGGTGGTAATCGAGGTGACTTCGGTGGAAACGACCTCTTTCATATACAGTTTCGGTGCTTTGCGGGCGATCAGATAGGTGTTTTCACCTGACTGACGTGCCATTTCATGCACCAGCGGAATGCCTTTTGATTCTGCGGTAATCATGATGTCATGCTCCGGTGCGATTTTTAATAAATCGCGTGCGGAATTAACCGTCAGTTCCACATCGCCGAAAATAACAAATGCACCGATATACAGCTCGTCGCTGACTTTGCAAAGCGGCAGTCTGCGGGTTAATCCTGCAACCTGCATTTCATAAAATTGCTCCATGAAAAAGCCCTTCTTTCTTGGAAGTTGATAGTATCAGTATAGCACATGAAAGCAAAAAAGAAAAGAGAACCGAATGGAATCTCCAACCGGTTCTCTTTATTTAGGTTCGCTGTTTTTTTATGCACAAAAGCAATCAGATGACGATCGTGACGATACGCAGTGCAAACAATGCAAAGACGATATACATGATCGGATGAATGTCTCTCCATTTACCGGTGCACAGTTTGACAATAACCCAAGCGAGCATACCAAACATAATGCCGTTTGCAATGGAGTAGGAGAACGGCATCATGATGACTGCCAGGAAGCCGCCGATGACGTCTGCCATATCGCCTTCAAATTTCATTTTCAGAACGTTCGAAAGCATGAACAGGCCGACAACGATCAGTGCCGGTGCAGTTGCAAAGCCCGGGATAACGCTGAAGATCGGCCAGAAGAAGATTGCCAGCAGGAAGAATACTGCGGTGGTGACAGCAGTCAGACCGGTGCGGCCGCCTTCTGCAACACCTGCAGAGCTTTCAACGTAGCTTGTAACGGTAGAAGTACCAAGGCAAGCACCTGCAACTGTACCGATTGCGTCAGAAAGGAGCGCACGGCCTGCGCGCGGCAGAGTGCCGTCTTTGTCGAGCAGGTTGCCTTTGCTTGCAACACCGATCAAAGTGCCGACAGTATCAAACAGGTCAACGAACAGGAATGCAAACACGATGACAGCGAACTGCAGTACGTGGTTGACCATGAAGTTGAAGTCGAATTTGAATGCGGTTTCACCCAGTGCGCCAAAGTTCGGCAGGAAATCGCCGATGCCTTTGATCTGCGGGATGAGGGAGTACATGCCGGCATCCGGATTGACGACATACCAGCCGCCCAGCTGTGCAAAGATGCCCAAGACCCATGTTGCAAGAATGCCCCAAAGGATAGCGCCTTTGACTTTAAAGTGCATCATGATGGCAATCAGAATGATACCGATGAGTGCAAGCGCAACCGGTGCAGTGCCGATATCGCCGAGTGTGACGAGCGTGCTTGCTTCTGCTTTGACGATATCAGCATTCTGCAGGCCGATGAATGTAATGAACAGACCGATACCTGCGGTAATGCCGTATTTTAAGTTTGCCGGAATTTTGTTGACGAGTGATTCACGGAATTTGAACAGCGACAACAGGATGAAGATGATGCCTTCCACCAAAATTGCGGTCAGCGCAACCTGCCATGCATTCGGCATGTCTTTTAATTCGCCGAGGCAGATGGTGTACGCAAAATATGCGTTCAAGCCCATGCCGGAAGCGAGCGCGATCGGGTAGTTTGCAAACAGACCCATGATGAGTGTTGCCAGTGCAGCAGAGAGTGCGGTTGCAAGGAACACGCCCTGTGCGTTCATGCCTGCGTCACCGAGCATGGTCGGGTTGACGGCCAGAATATAGGCCATTGCGAGGAACGTGGTAATACCGGCCGTAATTTCGGTTTTGGTATTGGTACCATGTTCATTCAGTTTGAAAAACTTCTCCAAGGTTTCCACTCCTTATAAAAATAGTACAAATAAAACAGCGAAAACCGATCCATAAACATAGGGTCGGTCCATACAAACGTATCATAACACAGCGTTTTTCATTTTGCAATGATTTATTCATATTTTTTATGTACGCTTCGACAAAAATCCCCGCTTTTAAAAAGCAGGGATTTTTGTTATGCAGCATTGTTTTTTTCGATTTTTACAACGAGAATCGTGATGTCATCGCATGGCGTTTTGAGTGCTGTACTGATGGCGCTGCAAAGTGCAAACGCAATTTCCGCAGCACCCTCTGATGCATATCGGTTTAAGAGAGGACAAATGGCGTCAACAGGAAAGGTATCGGTGACACCGTCGCTTACAAGAATCAAAATGTCGTCCGGTGCAAGCTGTTCTGTATGGGGGGAGATTTCTGTATCCTGCAAAATGCCGAGTGGAAGCGCAGTTCCTTTGATTTCTTTCATCTTTTTTGCACGATAAAGCAGTGAGAGTGCGGCGCCGGCTTTGAAAAACTGTGCTTGACCGCTTACGGGATTGATGGTTAGAAGATCGACGGTTGCAAGCGATTCATCGGATGATTTTGTGCGAAGCGCACCGTTTAAGAGCCGCAGAGATGCGGAGGTTCCAAAGCCTGCACGCAGCAGTTTTTTCAAAAGCGAGCAGGTCATTAAGCTGTCGATGGCAGCGCGCTGTCCGTTTCCCATACCGTCGCTCAACAAAAAGCAGTAATTTCCGGCATCGTCGGTAAAGGAAGCAACACTGTCACCGCAGATTCGGCTTTCTCCGCATGCGATTTGCCGTACTTCGAACGAAATCGAGAATGGCGCTTCCTCCAAAAATAACAAACGGTGTAAATGTCCGGCGGTACAGATCTGCGGGCGATCAAACGAGAGATCGAGCGCTTCGCTGGCAATGACTGCAAGGGTGTCGGGCGTACAATCGGGAAGATGTTCAAAATAGACTTCGGCACACAGCCGCTCGGAGGTATTTTCAAATACGCAGACAGTTTGCGGTTCAAGCGATTGTTCAAACAAAGCCGCTCTGAGTGTTTCGCTTTTTTCTTTGTCGACATATACCATGGAGGAGATCCCCTGCTCCATTTGTGTGAGCAGCGAGCGAATTGCCTCAAGACCGTCTGTCATCAGCTGTCTTGTTTCCTTGAGTGAGCGGGATTTTCCTTCTTTAAAACGAAATGTGCGATATCGCGCGTTGATTGCTGTACACAGCTTGTCCGGCTGTCTGCAGCATTCGGTGAGATAGCGGGGGAGCGTTTGCGGTGTGACACATCCTGTCTGCCGAAGCGTTTGTGTCAGAGGATGAAAGGCGTCCAGCATTTCGCTGAATCGTGCATCCCAGCAGGACAAGCAGTGCGGACACGATTTGCAGACTTCGTTGGAAGCACTTTCATAGACCGTGGTGATGTTGTTTGCGTCAATTTGGTCGAATTTTTCGGAGATTTCCAAAAATTCATCTTCCATCGCGCCCAGTGCATTGGAAAGAAATTTCATTCGCACGCGAAAAACGGAGTCGCCTGTGTCGGTATAAAAATGGGTTGTGTATGCCTGCGGCAGCAAGCGCTGCGGAATCAGCAGATAGACCGCACACCCGATAAACAGCGAAAGAACCCAGAAGGTGATGGTGGAAGAAGCACCCATCAAAAACAACGAGAAAACGCTGCATGCCAAAAAGGCGAGCAGCTGTACAAACTTTCCGGCATGCTGAAACATTCCGCACAAAAACGCAGCAATCGCCAAAAATACAGCAAAATCAGCAAAAGAGGAATGGCATAAACACAGTGCTGCGCCGCATAAAATACCAGCAATACTTCCGCCGGCGACACCGCTTCTTGCAGACATCGTCAGGACGACAACGGCACAGAGCATCATACCGAGGTTCATTCCAAAGAGCACAATCGCCGCACAGGAACAAATCAATGTCACGAGCAGCAAACAAATGCCGATTTTTTCGGTATCGTGCAGAGGCTGACGCTGCTGTGTGTGCGTAATGCCCTGCAATGCTGCGGAAAACAATGGAATGCAGCTTGTTGATAAAATGAGTTCAATCAGCAAAACGGAAATCGAAAACGGTGTAAGATTTGCTGCCAATGCATAAAAAAACAAGCATAGTCCGCTGATGCCAAAGCAGCATAGGCATTTTGCAAGTACAGAAAAACGATTGGAGAGGACACGTTCCAATACGAACCGTATGATTGTAAACAGCACGACGGCTACAATATGAAATATGGTATGATCTGTTTGAAACACGAATATACCGCTGACAGCGCCGATAGCTGCGGGGAATATCATTTTGACAGGTACAGCAGCTGCAAACGCGATCGAAAACGGAGAAAGCGTGTTGAGCAAGGTTGCCGCACCGAGTAAAAACGGCAGCATTCCTGAAAGAAGTGCGTGCAATAAGATGTTGGCTTTTGTTTTTTCCGGGGTAAGCCGGAGCAGATTCGCATTCATTTTTATTCCTCCTGATGAGCTGTTGTCCGGGAACCCGGTGGTTTGAGTATATCAAAAACAGAATAAGAAAACGTGCGAATTGCGCACGGGAAAAAACAAGAAGTACTGTCTTTTTGGGCGATTTTGAGAAGAACGACGCTCAAATTTACAAAACAGAAAAAACAGCGCGGAAGAATTGAAAAAACAGACGATTCATGGTATACTCAACACAGGATCACCAAAGGAAAGGCGTTTTTTATGGAACAAGAAAAAATTGATCGGATTAACTTTCTCGCAAGAAAAGCAAAATCTCCCGAAGGGCTGACACCTGAGGAAACAGAAGAACGCGCACAGCTGCGTGCAGAATATATTGAAGCATTTCGGCGCGATTTGCGCAGTCAGCTCGAAAACACATATTTGGTGGATGAAAAGGGAAACAAACGAAAGCTTTCGGCAAAAGGAAAAAAATAATTTGCATGAAAAAATCGACAGGGCAAACGAGTGCTCTGCCGATTTTTTGTTTTTGTGAATGAAATAACGGAACATAAGCGAATCAGATTGCGTAAGATAATGATAGAACAAAAAAGGGGATGAAACGGGATGAAACGGTATTGCTGTCAGTGTTGTTCGTCGTTTTTTTCGGTTACCGGCGCCACAGGTCCGACCGGCGTTACAGGAGCGACGGGCGCCACAGGTCCGACCGGCGTCACAGGAGCAACGGGTGCCACAGGTCCAACCGGTGTCACAGGAGCGACGGGCGCCACAGGCCCGACCGGCGTTACAGGAGCGACGGGCACAACAGGCCCGACCGGTGTCACAGGAGCGACGGGCGCAACAGGCCCAACCGGTGTCACAGGAGCGACGGGCGCAACAGGCCCAACCGGTGTCACAGGAGCAACGGGTGTTACAGGAGCGACAGGCGCGGATGGTATTGTACCGGATGATGTGTTCGCTTCGTTTAATACGTTTCAGGCACAATTTACAATGGGAAGCCGCATTGCATTATTTCCCGATGTGACTGATCCGACCGGACATATTACACAGATTGACTCACAGCAGATTGGACTCCAGCCGGGATATTATCTGGTTTCCTGCAAAGTGTCTGCGGTGTTTAGCTCGGGAAATTATATGCAGATTACACCGTTTTATAACGGAATTGCACATTTGGAAACCGGCATCTATTTTGCAACATCGGATGCGGGGAGTGCTTGCGGTTCTTCATTTATTATTATTGATGCACCTGTTCAAACGACACTGTTTTTTACCTATTCCGGCTCTGCCGATGCGCGAGACGGAGAGGTGAATCTGACGATTGTAAAACTGCGACGGTCTGTATAAAAAACATGGAACACGATATCGTGTTCCATGTTTTTTTTATTTATTGAATGGCTGCGGCAATCCGGTCGCCCATTTCACTGCAGGAAATTAAGACTGTGTGTGCATCCATCATATCTCCGGTGCGGAATCCTTCGTCCAATACAGTCGAAACAGCACGTTCGATTGCATCTGCTTCAGTTGACATATCAAACGAGAACCGAAGCATCATCGCAGCAGACAAAATCGTGCCGATGGGGTTTGCTTTGTCTTGTCCGGCAATATCCGGTGCAGAACCGTGGATCGGCTCATACATGCCGCGTGTTCCGCTGCCAAGCGAGGAGGAACCGATGGTGCCGATGGTGCCTGTGATCATGCTTGCTTCGTCGGAAAGAATGTCGCCGAACATATTTTCAGTCAAAATCACGTCGAATTGCGCGGGATTTTTGCAAATCTGCATTGCGGCATTGTCCACATACATGTGTGAAAGTGTGACGTCCGGATATTGTTTGGCAACGCGTTCGACGACTTTTCGCCAAAGCCGCGAGGTGTCTAATACATTTGCTTTGTCGACTGATGTGACATGGCGGCGGCGTTTTCTCGCCGTTTGAAAAGCGACATGTGCAATCCGCTCGATTTCATGCTCACTGTAAATCATCAGATCTGAGGCGACAGCTTCGCCGTTTTCACTGGTTGTCTGATGTGCGCCGAAATAGACGCCGCCGGTCAGCTCGCGTACAACAACAAAGTCGATGCCATTGGCTGTGATAGACGGCTTGAGCGGACTTGCGTCGGCAAGCTGCGGGAACAAGACCGCCGGCCGGATATTTGCATACAATCCGAGCGCTTTGCGCAGCCCAAGCAGTGCTTTTTCAGGGCGTTCACTGCCCGGAAGGTGATCCCATTTTGGCCCGCCCACTGCACCAAGCAGCACACTGTCGCTGTTTAAACAGGTCTCGAGTGTTTCGTCAGGCAGGCAGGTGCCGCACGCGTCGATGGCACATCCGCCTGCAAGCACTTCCTCAAAGGTAAATGTGTGGCCATATTGTTCTGCGATGCGTGTTAAGACCTTTTGTGCTTGGTCGATGATTTTAGGGCCGATGCCGTCTCCTTTGATGACTGCAATATGTTTTTCCATGGTGTCGCCTCATTTCTTCTGAATTGCGTTTAAGTAGCCGTTTGCGCGAATGATATTTTGAATAAACGGAGGAAACGGCTGTGCAGTGTATGTTTCGTTTTTGGAAACGTTTGTGATGACACCTGTGTCAAAATCAATGAGAATCTGATCGCCTTCTTCGATGCGCTCACTGGCTTCGGCGCACTCTAAAATCGGCAGACCGATATTGATGGCGTTTCGATAGAAAATGCGCGCAAATGTTTTGGCAATGACGCACGAAATGCCGCTTGCCTGAATGGCGATCGGCGCATGTTCACGCGAGGAACCGCATCCGAAGTTATATCCGCCGACAATCAGGTCACCCGGATGTACCTTTTTAGAAAACGATGTGTCGATGTCTTCCATGCAGTGGGAAGCAAGTTCTTTTTTGTCCTGTGTATTCAGATAGCGGGCGGGAATGATGACATCCGTGTCCACATTGTCGCCGTATGTATGCGCAATACCGTTTGCTTTCATTTCAGATAACCTCCCTGATCATTTCAGTTCATCACTTCTTCCGGCGCTGACAGCCGTCCTGCAATGGCGGATGCTGCCGCGACCTGCGGAGAAGCCAAATAGACTTCGCTTTTCGGATGACCCATTCTGCCGACGAAATTTCGGTTTGTGGTTGCGACACAGCGTTCGCCCTCTGCTAAAATGCCCATATAGCCGCCTAAGCACGGTCCGCATGTCGGCGTGGAGACTACACAGCCGGCGTCAACGAAAATTTCCAAAAATCCGGCTTTCATTGCGTCTTTGTAAATCTGCTGTGTTGCAGGAATGACGATACAGCGGATATGATCGGCAATTTTTTTGCCTTTTAAAATTTCGGCTGCAGCTGCAAGGTCGGAAAACCGTCCGTTTGTGCACGAACCGATAACCACCTGGTCAATCGGAAGGGTACCCCATTCGCTTTTCGTGCGAGCGTTCTCTGGCAGGTGCGGAAATGCGACAGTGTGGTCGATTTCACTTAAATCAATCGTATATTCTGCTTCATAGACAGCGTCTTCATCGGCCTTAAACACGGTATACGGTTCTTTGACACGACCGTCCATGTAAGCGCGTGTGATATCGTCTACCGGGAAAATGCCGTTTTTTGCACCTGCTTCGATCGCCATATTCGAGATGCAGAGCCGGTCATCCATCGACAGGGATGCAACACCGTCACCGGTGAACTCCATCGACTGATACAGTGCACCGTCTACACCGATTTTTCCGATAATGTGCAAAATGACGTCTTTTCCGCTGACATATGGGCGAAGTGTGCCGGTTAAATTGAATTTGATCGCGGACGGCACTTTAAACCACAGCTCGCCGGTTGCCATTGCCGCAGCCATATCGGTGGAACCGACACCGGTGGAAAACGCACCGAGCGCACCGTATGTGCAGGTGTGAGAATCGGCGCCCACAATCAAATCACCGGCTTTAACGATACCCTGCTCCGGCAGCAGTGCATGTTCGATGCCCATTCTGCCTGCATCGTAAAAATGGGTGATGCCATACTGTTTTGCGAATTCGCGTGTTTGTTTTGACTGGGCAGCGGCTTTGATGTCTTTGTTTGGTACAAAGTGATCGAGTACGAGCGAAATTTTATCTTTTGAAAACACGCGGTCAAATCCGTATGCATTGAATTCGTTGATTGCAACCGGTGAGGTGATATCATTGCCGAGCACCATGTCGAGCTTTGCCATGATGAGCTGTCCCGGTGCAACAAAATCGAGACCGGCATGTGCAGCAAGAATTTTTTGTGACATTGTCATTCCCATAGTAAAACATCCTTTCATTCATTCAATGTACGGTTGACGGCGCTGATTAAGCTGATGATGGACGAGGCGATGATGTCCTCATGTACGCCTGCACCCCATACGGTTGTGCCGTTGCCCGGATCAATGCCGACATAGGACACAGCGCGTGAGGACGAACCTTGCTCGAGCGCATGTTCCTCGTATGTTGTGAGTGTGTAATTACAGCCGGTCAGTTTGCGCAGGGCGTTGCTCACTGCATCCAAACGACCGTTTCCTGTTGCGGTGACATCTTGGATTTTTCCGCTGAATTCCATGGTGAGTACGACCTTGAACTGATCGCCGCTGCGGACAAAGTGATAATCGTGAAGATTGAGCGGGCTGCTGTTGTTGACGTATGTTTGCAGGAAAATCTCATAGATTTCACCCGGCAAAAGCTCTTTGTGCCGATGATCAGAAATGGATTTGATTGTATAGCCGAAATGTTCGCGCATTTTTTTCGGCAGATTGTATCCGTAATGCTGTTCCAGCAGATAGCCGATACCGCCTTTTCCGCTCTGACTATTGATGCGGATGACATCGGATTCGTATTCGCGGCCGACATCTTTTGGATCGATCGGAAGATACGGTACATCCCAGAACGGACAGTCATGCTCTTCGCGGTATTTCATGCCTTTTGCAATCGCATCCTGATGCGAACCGGAGAACGCTGCAAACACGAGTTTTCCGGTATATGGCTGACGATCGCCGACGTGCATGCGTGTGACCTGCTCGTACATATGCGAGATGGCAGGGAGATCGGAGAAGTCGAGTTTCGGATCGACGCCGTGCGCGTATAAGTTCATCGCCAGCGTAATCAAATCGACATTTCCGGTACGTTCGCCGTTGCCAAACAGCGTGCCTTCAATGCGGTCTGCACCGGCAAGCAAGCCGAGCTCGCTGTCTGCAACGCCGCATCCGCGGTCATTGTGCGGATGGAGCGAAACGATGATATTTTCTCTGTATTTTAAATGCTTGCACAGATATTCCACCTGACTTGCATACACATGCGGCAGAGAAAGCTCGACGGTCACCGGGAGATTGATGATGACCTTGTTATTTTCTGACGGTTTGAACACATCCAAAACAGCGTTGCAGACTTCCAACGCATATTCCGGCTCTGTTCCGGTGAAGCTTTCGGGTGAATATTCAAACTGGAAATTTCCATCTGTTTGTTCGGCAAGTGTTTTTAAGAGTTTTGCACCGTCGACTGCGATCTGTAAAATCTCCTCTTTCGATTTTTTAAACACCTGCTCGCGCTGTGCAGAGGAGGTCGAGTTATATAAATGGACGATCGCGCGCTTGCATCCGTGGAGCGCGTCAAATGTTTTTCGGATGATGTGTTCACGCGCCTGTGTAAGCACTTGAACCGTCACATCATCAGGGATTAAATTCCGATCAATCAGTGCACGCAGGAATGCGTATTCTGTTTCAGATGCGGCGGGGAATCCCACTTCAATTTCTTTAAAGCCAATGTCGGTCAAGAGCTTAAAATAGGCGAGCTTTTCGTCAAGACTCATCGGGATGACAAGCGACTGGTTGCCGTCACGCAAATCCACACTGCACCAAATCGGTGCATGATCGACATATTCTTTTGTCACCCAGTCGTTGCAGACTTCGGGCGGCATATAATAGCCGCGTTTGTATTTTGTATAATCCATCATCAAATATCGTCCGCCTTTCTTTTTACATAAATAAAAAAAGCCTTTCGTCCCGCTGAAGCTGTTTCAGCAAGAGACGAAAGGCTGTAAATCCATCCGTGGTACCACTCTTTATTGATATAAATAATTATATCCACTCATCTGTATCGGCAAAACTGCGAATACATTCTCGTCATAACGGGGAGAAACCGGTCAGGCTTACTGTTGTTCAGCCGGACTGCTCAAGGGGGAGTGTGTTCAAACGTTTGCACAGCCTCGCACCAACCGGCTGTTCTCTGCGCCATGGACGCCTAAACCCAATGTCCCTTTCAATGCATTTCATACTTTTTAATTTTTAAATATCATACACGAAATCAATGCAGATGTCAAGTGTATAAAAACAGCAAAAACCTCCGGAGTTCCGGAGGTTTTTGTCATCGCAATAGATAAGGGGATTATGCGCTTTTCAAAAACGCATAGTAAAGAAAAAGAAGAAGACAATGAGTGAACTCTTATCAAGTTCTCCTTTATTATATCCACCGAAAATCCGTTTGTAAAGCGTTTTAAGCGGGTTTTTTGTGCGTTTTAAAAAAGTTTGTGAATTTTGCCGGATCAAAAAAGTTACGCGATTTGTTTCTTGTTAAAATTTCAGTAAAATTCCAACAACAGCGGCGATTCCGATCCATGCGGCCGGATGGATTTTTTTGAATACATGTGAAAGAACCATCAATGCCGCAAACAATACAATCGCCTTCCACACAAACAGATCGCCGATCTGCATCGTTTGAAAAAACGTACCAAAGCGGAACAAGCTGTCCGCAACCACTTGATAGCCTGCATAGGCAATCAAAGCCGTGACTGCCGGACGGAGACCATAAAATGCATCTTTGACAAATACGTTGGTTTTAAACCGCTCTAAAAATTTTGCGATAATCAAAATGACAATCAAAGAGGGGAGCACCAGTGCAGTCGTTGTCAGCACTGCACCGATAATACCGCCCGGGATGCCGAACATCTGTGAGCCGACATGGTATCCGACATACGTTGCCATGTTGATGCCGATCGGGCCGGGCGTTGATTCGGAAATTGCAATCATATCCGAAAGAATCGCCTCGTTGAACCACGTATATTTTGCCGCCATATCATAGAGAAACGGAAGCGTTGCAAGTCCGCCGCCGATTGCAAACAGACCGGTTTTGAAAAATTCAAGGAACATAATCACAAATGTCATTTCTTTGCCCTCCCTTTAAGCCGGCCTGCAAGAATGCCGACAAGAATTGCTGCAATGACCACAAATACAGGAGAAAGTGAGAACACAGCAGAAACCACAAAAGTGACGATGAAAATGAGAATGCCCAAAAGATCCTTAATGCCGGATTTCCACAGTTTTAATACAGCATTGACGACAAGTACCGCAACGGCTACGCGGATGCCGGCAAATGCATGCTGCACCCATGCAAGATGTGAAAAATTCTGGATAAAGCCTGCAATGACGGAAATGATGACGAGTGACGGAAACACAACACCTGCTGTTGCAAATACAGCGCCCCAGAAGCCTTTGATTTTTTGACCGACAAACGTTGCCGTATTGACAGCAATGATGCCGGGGGTGCATTGACCCACGGCATAATAGTCAAGAAGCTCTTCTTCTGTTGCCCATTTTCGATTTTCAACAATTTCCTTTTGAAGCATCGGCAGCATGGCATAGCCGCCGCCGAACGTCAATCCGCCAATACGGAAAAACGTAAAAAACAGATCCCATAAAAGCTTCATAAATAACCTCGTTTCATGATCGTTTATTATTTCTCTCCCTGATATACGCGTTTGACAAACGTACCGCACAGTAAAAGACCAAACAAAAATCCGGTCTGAATCCAAAGCACGGTATGGTCAGTCAATCCGTGTACCAGCACAGCGACAAGCGCTGCAGCAGAGAGCGCACACGGGTAGCAGTATCGTGTGCGGATATTTTGTACGAGTTTTTTGATGTAGCGTACAACATAGAACATCCAGAATGCAACACCGACAACGCCGTAACATAAAAACACATCAAGATATAAGTTGTGTGCATGGGTTGCAGGGTACATGCTGAGCGGTTCCCACAAGACCGAATATGCCATCGTGCCGAATCCAAACAGAGGATACGACTGAATTGCCCGGCATGTTCCGCTCCAGATATAGGACCGCAGATCATAGCGGTAAGGAAGTTCCATAATGCGGTACATAATCGACGGAATGGAGAGTGAGATGATGACCAGTACGGCACAAGCGCTCAGTGCCAGCAGAATTGCACGTTTCTTTTTGCACAGCACCAGCAGAGCAAACACAGACACTGCGATGGTGACCCATGCAGACTGGCTGTCACACCAAAACAGTGCAAGACTGCATGCCAGCAGTGTCATGTAATAAAATAACCGCCGATGATGGTTTCGGATGATACGGTATAAGCAAATTAAAACGGTAAATTCCAACACGGTTCCGTAATAGTTCGGATTATACATGCCGGCATACGAGCGCATCCACCAGCCTAAAATCAGCTTTTCGGAAAGTGCGTATATAAATGCGGCATAGCTTGCAAGACAACAAACATCCATTGTCAGATCAAACAGAGAAATGGTCATCCGTTTGCAGCACAGCAAAAAGAGCATAACCATCAAAATGATTCCAACACCTGCAACCGCGCCTTTGAAGTTGCGGTGATAATGAGGAACAACGACCAGCATAACTGCCAGCGGGAGAAACGGAATCATCCATTTGTGCAAAAACGTATCACGGAAAAGCTGTTTGTTGCACAGAAGAAAAATCAATCCGGCAAACAGCACAACCGCAGTGACAATATAATGAAAATAACAAGAAGCAGCGCAGAGAACAACGGCAATTCCTGTTTTGTTTGTTGCGCGAAGTCTTTGAAAAACAGAAAGAATCACGCTGTTTCGTGTGATTTCGGTTCGCATCAAAATCCCTCGTTTTATCGTTTGATTACCACAGCAATAAACAGACAGTCAGCACCATCGACAGCAATCATGCCGTGGCTGTGACTGGAATCATACATGATGCTGTCGCCTTCATGCAGTTCGACAATGTGATCTTCCACACGCACTTTCAGTGTGCCCTTTAACACGTAGTCAAATTCCTGGCCTTCGTGTGTGGAGAGTGCGATCGGTTTATTCTGCTCTTCTTCAGAATAAATGGCTGTAACCAAAAACGGTTCGCACAGTTTATTTTTTAAGTTGTGTGCCATGTGCTGATAGTGGAAGCCGCTGCGCCGGTTCAGTGTGACGCCGTGGCCTTTTTTTGTCACCGTGAAAAACGACAAATGCGGATTTTCGCCGGTTAACAGTTCAACGATATCAACGCCGAATTTTTCTGCGCATTTGTGCAGGAAAGTAAACGAAAAATCATTGCTTCCGGATTCACACGCGGTGTATTCTTCAACTGTGGTGTCTGTCGCTTCTGCCATTTCTTCAGCAGAGATTTCAAGAATCTCGCGCAGACCTTTGATGCGTTGAGCAATTTCAGCAATTCTTGTATCCATAAAAAGGACCTCCGTTCCAGAGAATAAGGGGATTTCGTCATATTTTGCAAAACAAAACACACACAGCGTGTTGTTTTAGCGAAAAGACGTATAAATTGTTTTTTCATTATAGCATGATTTTTTCTGTTTGAAAAGACCAAAAGTAAGAATTTGGAGATTGTTTCCTTCAAAAAATTGATATACTTTCACCCGACTCTTTTGTTTTGAGCGAATCGGTTGCAGACACAGAAAAGAGATGATACAATAAAAGCAAAAAAGGAGGATCGTAAATGTCGAAAATTGTCTGGAATCCTGCGGCGATTCATGCGCCGCTTCCGCCGGCGCTTGTGTCGTGCGGAACAATGGAACGATCCAATATCATTACGATTGCATGGACGGGAATCATCAACACGATTCCGCCGATGACATATATTTCTGTGCGTCCCGAACGGTATTCCTATCCGATTTTGTGCGAAACAGGAGAATTTGTGATCAATCTGACGACGACAAAGCTTGTGCGTGCGGCTGATTTCTGCGGTGCGCGTTCCGGTGCAAAGGTTGATAAATTTGCGCACTTTTCGCTCACAAAGGAGCCGTGTCAGGGGGTGTCGTGTCCGGGAATCGGACAAAGTCCTGTGCAGATTGCCTGCAAAATAAAACAGCGGATTCCGCTTGGTTCGCACGAGATGTTTTTGGCGGAGGTCGTATCGGTGCAGGTGGAGGAATCGCTGATGGATGAAGCAGGAAAGCTCCATCTTGAACGTGCAATGCTTGCGGCATATGCACACGGTGATTATTATACACTCGGCAAGCGGATCGGCTCGTTTGGATTTGCTGTGAAGAAAAAGAAAAAAGGAGGACGTACGGATGGCAACGAAAGAGCGGGTGCTGTCGTTTCTCGAAGAGCACAAAGGAAATGATATCTCCGGCGCCGTGATTGCCGCATCGCTCGGTGTATCGCGTGCGTCTGTCTGGAAAGCAGTAGAAACCCTGCGGAGCGAGGGATATCCGATTGATGCGGCATCGAAAAAAGGATATCGACTCGCAAACCGCTCGGACATTCTTTCAAAAGAGAGCATTGTTCCGTTTTTGAAGCCAAACAGCCGGATCAAAGAGATTCATGTATATAAGGAAGTGGATTCGACCAACACTGTGGCAAAACAGCTTGCAAATGCAGGCGCGCCCGATGGCGTTTTGGTGGCGGCAGAACATCAGACAGCAGGCCGCGGACGAATGGGGCGGCAGTTTTATTCCCCGAAAGAAAACGGCGTTTATTTTTCGGTGATGCGGAGACTTCCGTTCCCGGCAGAGGTCACAACGCTTGTGACCTCTGCGGCGGCCGTTGCGGTTTGCCGGGCGATCCAGTCACTTTACGGCATTGAAGCACAGATCAAATGGGTCAATGATGTGTATATTGCGGGCAAAAAGGTCTGCGGCATCTTGACGGAAGCGTCGATGAACTTTGAGCATCAGACACTCGATTATGTTGTGGTCGGCATTGGTGTCAATGTGACCGCACAGGAATATCCGCCGGAGCTTGCATCGATTATCACGTCGCTCGATCAGTATACGAGCGAGCCGATTGACCGAAGCCAGCTGATTGCGGCGATTGTCAATGAATTAGAGGATTTTTGCGAAAATCTCTCCGCACGCACATTCTTGCCGGAATATCGTGCGCGCTCGTTTTTGATCGGACAGCCGATCCGTGTCATCTCTCCGATGCAGACGTACGAAGCAAAGGCAATTGAGATCGACGACGACGGACATCTTGTTGTGCAAACGGCAGACGGAACGATAAAAACCGTCAATTCAGGGGAAGTATCTGTGCGGCCGATGAAATGATTTTTAGTGATTATATCTAAAAATCAAAACGTAATTTCAGCAGTTTGCAGACTGTACACCGAGAATTGATTTCGCTATAATGTGGCTGTTCCTTATATAAAAAGAGAAACAGTTTTTATTATACTTATTTAAAGAGAGAGGGAAATGATGATGCAAGCAATTCCGCTTTCGCCTTGGAAGGCTGTTGGCACGTTGCCGTATCAGGCGGATTTTTCAAAACATATGCAGGAGGGTGTACTCCTTCCGAATTTAACACCGTGGTTTGACGCAGAGGTTCCGGGCAGTATTTACCGGGATTTGATGCGTGCCGGACTGATTGACGACCCGTATTTTGACAAAAACAGCTTGTCGTGTGAATGGGTGGCGGGCCGCTGGTGGATTTATCGCACGACGTTTCGTGTGACAAAGGAACAGACGACACGCCCGCTCGTGCTTCATTTTGGCGGAATTGATTACTCGGCGCAGATTTATGTAAACGGTGTTGCGCTTGGACATCACGAGGGCATGTACATTCCGTTTGAAGCGGAAATTTCAAAGGTGGTCAAACCGGACGAGGAAAACGTTTTGGTCTGTGTGCTCGAGCATGCGCCGCTTGCCGATGCACAGCCCGGTTATACGTCGAAAACACGCTATTTGAAAGCGCGGTTTAATTACAAATGGGATTTTGCCGTACGACTGATTGATCTTGGATTGTATGAACCGGTGACGCTCACGTCCTATGACAATGCGCGGATTCTCTCGCACTTTGCCCGTCCTGTTTTGACAAATGAGGGATGGAAGCTTTTGTGTGAAGCAGAGGTCGAAGCATTTTGCGACCATACGGCGACGCTTTCCGTATCGCTTTCGGTGAAGACGAAAAACGGTGAAGTACCAGTGCAGGAGCAGGTATCTGCGCCGCTTACAAAAGGCATCCATACAATGTCGCTTACGCTCTCGCTCGGCGAAAATGAACCGCTTTTGTGGTGGCCGAACGGATACGGTGAACAGGTGCTCCATGATATGACGATGACCATGTCGAGTGAATCGGGTGTGGAAGATACCGTTTCGCACGGTGTGGGATTCCGTATACTTTCCTATGAACATGCAGACGGCAGAGAAGACGCACTGCGTTATCTGGTGGTCGTAAACGGCAAACGCATCTATTTAAAAGGAACGAACATGGTGCCGCTTGACTGCATGCACTGTGTGGACGAAGAGAAAATCCGGGAACGGCTTCTTGCCGCAAAAGAAGCGAACATCAACTATCTGCGCATCTGGGGCGGCGGCCATTTGGAAAGTGAAACGTATTACCGCATCTGCGACGAATACGGCTTGATGATTTTGCAGGAATTTACGATGTCGAGTTCCGGCTGTGACGATGTGCCGTCGCGCAATCCGGAATTTCTCGCTCTTTTACACAAGGCGGCAGTACATACCGCAAAACAGCGGCGCAATCATGTGTGCCTGACGTTCTTTGACGGCGGCAACGAGCTGACCGACTGGCATTACATGGACACCGAAGATCACGAGGGCCATCCTGCGACGTTCGAGGACCCGACGCTCGCGATGTTAAAAGGCGTGCTCGAAACACTCTGCCCCGATGTGCAGATGCTTCCGTCGTCGGCATCCGGCCCGAATGCGCTGTTGAAAGTCGGCGATACCGGCAATAACCACGACGTACACGGTCCGTGGGGATATATGGGTCCGTACGATCACTATCGTTACTATGACAATTCCGACAGCATTGTCCACGGCGAGTTTGGATGCGGCGGCATCAGTTCGCTTGCGCAGATCGAGCGGATTTTTAAGCCGGAAGATCAGCATCTGTGCACCGCGTTTGAAAATGCTGCATGGTCGCATCACAGCGGCGGCTGGGACAATTATGCGTTCCGTGAGCGGGTGATGTTCGGCGAGCTTCGTGAAATTCCGCTTGAAGAATACATCAAGGTCAATCAGTTCGTGCAGGCGGAGAGTCTTCGTTATTCACTCGAATCAAACCGCCGCCGCCAGTGGAAAAATGTCGGCGAAATGACGTGGCAGTTCAACGAGCCGTGGCCGAATGTGCAGTGCTCGAACGTGCTTGAATATTACGGCGGCAAAAAGCTTGCGTATTACTTCCTGCGCGAAGCATACGACCGCGTCCTTGTGAGCCTTTCGTATGAAAAGCTGTTCTTTACGGCGGGCGAATCGTTCACGGCCGGCGTGCATATCATCAATGACGGCGCAGACGCACCGTATACGATTACCTGTACGGTAAAAACCGAAGACGGCCGTGTGCTTTGCACGGAGCGTTTCTGCGGCGAGGCAAAAGAGGATGTTTCCACCTGCTGCGGACAGATCAAGGTACAGCTGCCGGACGCTTTGACCGGCGGATTTTCCGTGATTGTTGAAAGCCAGTGCGGCGATTATACCGGTAAGAAGGAATATTTGCTGCTGATTGCAGATAAGAAGCTGCCGGTTACAATGAGTGAAACAGAACTGCTTTCGATGTCGATGCACAAGTTCCGTCTGCGTCATTTAGATGAAGAAAACTGCGCGGACTGGCGGGTTGTTTCCCACTATGTCGATCGGATGAGAGCGCTTTATCACGCAGAATAAGATTTTATCAAAAAAACACTTGACACAAAAGAAACCCCATGCTATAATCTTTAGGAAAACAAAGCAGAACCGCCATGTTCTCACCTGTGGATAATGGATTGCACGGGTCAATACGGAAAAAGCGGAATCATTCCGTGTTTCTTTGTGTTGAAAAAGCGCAGGCGAGTTCGTCTGCGCTTGTTTATTTTCTTTCATTTTTTGGAGGTGCTTGGTCATTAGCAAAACGAATGAATTGCTCATGAATGAAGAGATTCGTGACAAGGAGATCCGCGTCGTCGGCAGCGACGGCAGCCAGCTTGGCATCATGTCTCCGCGTGAGGCAATGAAGATCGCTGCAGAACAAAATCTGGATCTTGTGAAAATCGCGCCGCAGGCGACTCCGCCGGTGTGCCGCATCATGGACTACGGTAAATACCGTTATGAGCAGGCAAAACGCGAAAAAGAAGCGAGAAAGAACCAGAAAACCGTTGATGTCAAAGAAGTACGCATGTCTTTAAACATCGATGTGCACGATTTTGACACAAAAGCGAATCAGGCAAAGAAATTTTTAAAGAGCGGCGACAAAGTGAAAGTTTCTGTACGCTTCCGCGGCAGAGAGCTTGCACACCCGGAAATGGGCAAAACATTGCTCGAGCGATTCATTGAAGCTTGTGCTGAGGTCGGATCGGTCGATAAACCGCCGAAAATGGAAGGACGCAGCCTGGCTGTGTTCATTGCGCCAAAAGCTGCAAAGTAATTAAAATCAAGGAGGCTTTTTACCATGCCTAAAGTAAAAACACATACCGGTGCGAAAAAACGCTTTAAACTGACCAAAAACGGCAAAGTAAAACGCGCGCACGCTAACAAATCCCACATCCTCAACAAAAAAACAACCAAACGCAAAAGAGCGCTTCGTATGGGTGCGTATGCAGATAAAACAAACGTTGCAGCTATCAAAAAGCTGATCCCGTACAAATAATCAACACATAGGAAGAATAAACGGAGGTACTGAATTATGGCTCGTATTAAAGGAGCAATGGCTACTCGTAAGAGAAGAAATAAAACGCTCAAACTTGCAAAAGGTTACTGGGGCGGCAAAAGCAAGCTGTTTAAAACTGCAAAAGAGGCAGTGATGAAATCCGGTCAGTATGCGTACATCGGCCGCAGACTGAAAAAACGTGACTTCAGAAGACTGTGGATCACCCGCATCTCTGCTGCTTGCAAAGCAAACGGCATGAACTACTCCACCTTCATGAACGGCCTCAAAAAAGCTGGCGTGACTTTAAACCGCAAAATGCTCTCTGAGATCGCTATTCATGACGCTGCTGCTTTCACCGCTCTGTGCGAGCAGGCAAAAGCACACCTGTAATTTTTTGAAAAAATCGCCCGGTCAAAACGACTCGGGCGTTTTTCGTATGTGGAAAAAGAAAGGCGGAACAAACGTTGTTTGAACAAATCTCATCAAAAGACAACCGGCAGATTAAGCGCTATGCGAAACTGTGCACTTCCAAATCCGCGCGGACGGACGCGGGTGAATTTGCTATTGAGGGAACGAAGCTTGTGTATGAAGCGGTACGCAGCGGGATTTTGATTGATACGCTGTTTATCACCGCGCCGTGTCTTGAACGGCTTGTGCACCGGGAGGAGATCATAAACGCGAGCGCACAGGTGTTTTTGATTGAGGGGAGTTTGGAATCAAAGCTTTCGCAGGTGCAGACACCGCAGGGCGTCTATGCGATTGCAAAGAAGCTTGACAACGATTTGTCCTGCGCTACAATAGAACACAAAGGAAAGAGTATCCTGCTCGTCGATTTGCAGGATGCAGGCAACGTGGGCACGATTATCCGGACAGCCGAGGCTGTCGGTATTGACCGCGTGCTTGTGACGAGCAGAACGTGCGATGTCTATAACCCGAAGGTCATTCGCAGCACGATGGGATCACTGTTTCGCATGACGGTGCAGACCGTGCCGGATGCGATGACGGCGATTGAAGCGTTTCAGTCGAACGGTGGGGCTGTGTATGCGTCGGTTGTGGATGCGGACGCACAGAAAATCGGTACGTTTTCCTTTGCGCAGGACAGCCTTCTGCTCATTGGCAATGAAGGCAATGGGTTGCCGCAATCGATCTCACAGGCGGCAGATCATCGGATTACAATTCCGATGAAAGGAAACACGGAGTCGTTAAATGCTTCGATGGCTGCGTGTATTCTAATGTGGGAGATGAATCGCTGAAAGGGGATGTTTCACATGGAGGACAAGCGTTATGATGTCTGGCTTTCGCAGTGCTTTCCGTACGGGAGTCCGCTTCCCGGGAGACTGCTTGCGCAGTATGGTTCGGCGAAAGCTGTTTATGAGGCAGAAGAACAGGACCTTGCTTCGTGTGGCATTTTAACCGAAAAGGAAGCAAAGATCGTTAAACGCACGTCTCTTGAACGTGCGGATCGGATTTTAAACGATTGCGCACATCATAAAATTCGTGTGCTGACGCAAAATGATCCCGATTATCCGGAGCGGCTTCGCAATCTGTTTGCGCCGCCTACCGTGCTTTATGTGCTCGGCGCTTTCTCGGGAATCGATGAAGAACCGGTTGTCACTGTGATCGGTACACGGAGCGCAAGTGAATATTCGCTTGCGGTGGCAAGACAGCTTTCTGCCGATCTCGCCAAGGCGGGATGCACGATTGTGAGCGGATGCGCAGTCGGTATTGATGCACAGGCACATCGTGCTGCCATTGAAGCAGGCGGAAAAACGATCGCTGTGCTTGCATGCGGGTTGAATGTGAACTATCCGGCAGAAAACGGGAAGCTTAAGCGTGCGATTTTAAACAGCGGCGGCGCACTCATTTCCGAGTATCCGCCCGGTGTGAACGTAACAAGGCAAACGTTTCCTGTCCGCAACCGGCTGATGGCAGGACTTGCGGTTGGAGTGCTGATTGTGCAGGCACCGGTTCGCAGCGGAACGCTTTTGACGGCGGAACATGCACTCGAACAGGGAAAAGAACTTTACTGTGTACCGCCGTGTGATCTGTTTGATCCAAACTATAACGGTGTGATCCGCTACTTAAGAGACGGCGCTGTTCCCGTGTTTGCCGCGGAGGACATTGCACTTCCATTGTATGCAGCCTTTTCAGAGAAGCTTGATTTGTCCGAATTAAAAGGTGATTACGGATATGCAGGAATCGTTTCGATGAAGGGCCTTTCAAAGCACAGTCCCGGTTCAAAATGGAACAAACGGGATGAAAATGAAACGGTTTTTCAAGAGAAAACCCATTTAAAATCCGAAAAAAAGCAAGAAACAGTAGAAACAACATTTGATGAAATCCACAAAATGGTGTATAATCATTTAGATACGCACCCAAAAACGATTGATGAGCTGGCGGTTCTCTGCCAGATGGATGTGGGAACACTGTATTCAGTGCTCACGGATCTTGAATTGTCGGGAGCGATCTCCTCTCCGGTCGGCGGACGATATGTCGGCGGCGAAGAGGTAAAATAAGTGTAAAAAATGGTGTGGAGGCAGTATGGCAAAGAAACTGGTCATTGTGGAATCGCCGGCAAAGGCGAAAACAATTAAAAAATATCTGGGCCGAAATTACGAAGTCGTTGCATCCATGGGACATGTACGCGATCTTCCAAAATCGCGTCTTGGTGTGGACACCGAAAATGATTTTGCGCCAAAATATATTAACATTCGAAAACAATCTGAAACCATCAAAAAGCTGAAAGCGGCGGCAAAGGATAAAGACAAAATTTATCTTGCAACCGACCCGGACCGTGAAGGCGAGGCAATTTCCTGGCATTTGGCACAGCTTTTGGGTGTTGATTTAAACGAGAAAAACCGTGTGACGTTTAATGAGATCACAAAAAGCGGTGTCAAAAGCGGTATGGCTTCGCCGCGGAAAGTAAACGAAGCGCTTGTTAATTCCCAGCAGGCGCGCCGGATTCTTGACCGATTAGTCGGTTATAAACTGAGTCCGTTTCTCTGGAAAAAAGTTAAAAGCGGCTTGTCTGCCGGACGTGTGCAGTCAGTGACGGTGCGCATGATTGTTGACCGCGAGGAAGAAATCCGCAATTTTGTGCCGCAGGAATACTGGTCGATTGAGGCAATGCTGAAAGCGCCGTCGTCTGACAAGCCGTTTGTTGCAAAATTTTACGGCAAAGACGGCAAAAAGATGGATCTGCATACAAAAGAGGAAACGGACGCCATTTTGGCTTCTGTTGCGCATGCGGATTATCAGGTTATGTCTGTGACAAACCGGGTGCGTCAGAAATCGCCGGCGCCGCCGTTTACGACTTCTACCATGCAGCAGGAGGCATCACGCAAACTCGGTTTCCAGGCACGCCGTACAATGAAAGCGGCGCAGGAGCTTTATGAGGGCGTCGATGTGGAAGGACTTGGCGCAATCGGTTTGATTACCTATATGAGAACCGACTCGCTCCGGATTTCCGACGAAGCAAAAGCGGCAGCAGCCGATTATATCGAGCAGACATACGGAAAAGCGTATATTCCGCAGACGCCGCGTGTCTATAAATCGAAAAACAACGCGCAGGATGCACACGAGGCAATCCGTCCGTCCTTGCCGGAGCTTTCGCCGGACAAGGTCAAAGCGAGCCTCACATCCGATCAGTATAAACTGTATAAACTCATCTGGGAGCGGTTTATCGCAAGCCAGATGGCGAGCGCACTGCTCGATACCGTGGCGGCACAGATCGACGCGGCAGGCTATACGTTCAAAGCATCCGGCTTTACGGTGAAATTCGACGGCTTTACCGTGCTATACACGGAGAGCCGCGATGAAGAAAAAGAAGAGGGCGGTGTATTGCCGCCGCTTGCCGAGAAAGATTATCTCGATCCGCAGGATGTTAAAGGCAGTCAGCATTTCACACAGCCGCCGCCTCGTTACACAGAGGCATCGCTCATTAAGGAACTTGAGGAAAACGGCATCGGCCGTCCGAGTACCTATGCGGCGACAATTACGACGATTCTCGGCAGAAACTATGTCGAGCGCGAGGGCAAGCAGTTAAAACCGACGGAACTCGGTGAAGTGACGACGAAGCTCATGAAAGAGCATTTTGAAAAAATCGTTGACGCTGATTTTACAGCGAATATGGAGAAAGATCTCGACGAGATCGAGGATGGCGACAAGTCCTGGACAGCTGTTTTGCACAGCTTCTATGACGGTTTTGAGGAAACGCTCGCAAAAGCAGAGGCAGAAACCGAGGGCAAATCGTACCGCATTCCTGACGAGGAAACCGATGTCGTCTGCGAACTCTGCGGACGCAACATGGTCATCAAAAGCGGACGGTTTGGCAAATTCCTCGCTTGCCCGGGCTATCCGGAATGCAAAAACACAAAACGCATCGTCAGCGAAATGCCGGGCGAATGTCCGCTTTGCGGTTCTAAAATTCTCGAGAAGAAATCGAAAAAGGGCAAGAAATTCTATGGATGCGAAAAGAATCCGGAATGCTCGTTCTTGTCCTGGGACCCGCCGATTGCAGAGCACTGTCCGCAGTGCGGCAAAACACTGCTCAAAAAGAGCGGCCGCAACGGCAAAATCTATTGTTCAAACGAATCGTGCAGCTATGAAAGAGGATTGAAAGACGAATGAATGTTACAGTGATCGGCGCAGGCCTTGCAGGCTGTGAAGCGGCCTATTGGCTTGCACAGCACGGCGTTTCGGTTTCGCTTTATGAGATGAAGCCAGAGAAATATTCGCCTGCGCACCATTACAGCGGATTTGCCGAGCTTGTCTGCTCCAATTCCTTAAAAGCCGCACGGGTGGAAAGCGCCGCAGGCCTTTTAAAAGAAGAAATGCGGCACATGGGATCGCTGACGCTCGAAAGCGCTGCACAATGCAGTGTTGCGGCAGGCGGTGCACTGGCAGTCGACCGCACACTGTTTTCTGACTATATCACAGAGAAAATCAAAACACATCCGAATATTACGGTCATTTCTAAAGAAGTCACCGAAATTCCGGACGGAAACTGCATCATTGCAAGCGGCCCGCTCACGTCGGATGCACTGGCAGATGCCATTGGCGAGCTTGTGCACAAACAGCGATTAAGTTTCTACGATGCGGCGGCACCGATCGTCACAGCGGAAAGCATTGACCGGTCTGTTGCGTTTGCGGCATCCCGGTATGACCGTGGCGACGACGATTATTTAAACTGTCCGATGAACAAAGAGGAATATGAGCGGTTTTATGAAGCGCTTATTTCGGCAGAATCGGCGCCCATGCACAGCTTTGACCGTGCGGACGGACTTAAAGTGTATGAGGGCTGCATGCCGGTGGAAGTGATGGCAAAACGCGGCGCCGATACGATCCGGTTCGGTCCGTTAAAGCCAGTGGGACTGCGTGATCCGCGCACAGGACACCGTCCGTGGGCAGTCGTGCAGCTTCGTAAAGAAAATGCAGACGGCACGCTTTATAATCTGGTCGGATTCCAGACGAATCTGAAATTCGGCGAGCAAAAGCGCGTGTTTTCGATGATTCCAGGCCTTGAACATGCGGAGTTTGCGCGCTATGGCGTGATGCATCGCAATACGTTTTTGGATTCACCGCGTTTGCTTCATGCGTCGTTCTCTTTCAAAGAACGGCCGGGACTTTATTTTGCAGGGCAGATGACCGGTGTTGAGGGCTATATGGAGTCGGCGATGAGCGGTATTGTTGCGGCAAAAAATATGTTCCGCTATTTGCAGGGAAAACCGGCGCTTGCACTTCCGGCAGATACGATGTGCGGTGCGCTGAGCCGATATATTTCGGACGAAACCGTCACCGATTTTCAGCCGATGGGTGCGAATATGGGCATTCTGCCGCCGCTTAATACACCGGTGCGCGACAAAAAAGAACGGTACCGGCAGCTGGCGGAGCGTGCGCTCGCGTCGCTTGACCGGGTATTAAGACAAGAGGGGGAAGAATAATGAGAATCATTATCGACGGATTCGGCGGCGATCATGCGCCGAAAGCCGTTTTGGAAGGAAGCCGGATGGCGGTGGACGAATATGGCGTTTCCATCATCATGACCGGCGACAAACAGAAGCTTTTAGACTGCGCAAAAGAAAACAATATTTCGCTTGACGGCATCGAGATCGTCCATGCGCCGAGCGTCATTCCGGTGGATGCACATCCGCAGGATATTATGACCGAATATAAAGATTCTTCGATGGCAAAAGCGTTTGAACTGTTAAACGAGGGCAAAGGCGACGCCGTTGTCTGCGCGGGAAGTACCGGCGCAATGGTTGTCGGTGCATCGCTCATGCTGCGCCGAATCAAAGGCGTACGCCGTGCGACACTCGCACCGATTATCCCGTCGGAAAGCGGATGCTACATGCTTATGGACGCAGGCGCAAACGTTGAATGCCGTCCGGAAATGCTCGTGCAGTTCGGCGTGATGGGTTCTGTGTATATGGAGAAGATCATGAAAATCGCATCTCCGCGCGTGGCAGTTGTCAATATCGGCGCCGAGGAAACAAAAGGCCGTGCGCTCGAACTTGGTGTGCATGCCATGATGAAGGACAGCGACCTGTTCCACTTCACCGGTAATATTGAACCGCGCTATATTCCGCGAGGCGATGCAGACGTGGTCATCACCGACGGTTTTACCGGAAACGTGATTTTAAAGCTCACCGAAGGCCTTGGCAAAATGATCGGCAACGCACTCAAAGATATTTTCAAAAGTTCGTTTATGGGAACACTCGCCGGTCTTTTGGTACTCAAAAAAGTCAAAAGCTTTAAGAAAAAGATGGACTACACCGAATACGGCGGCGCACCGCTTTTGGGCATTTCAAAGCCGGTTATCAAAGCACACGGCAGTTCAAACGGTGTGGCATTTAAAAATGCAATCCGTCAGGCGCGTGATTTCGTGAAGATGGATGTCATCGGCGAGATCACGTCCTCGATGGAACAGTTAAGACAGCAAAACAAGGAAAGACAAAACGATGGAACAGTTTAAAAAAATTGAAGAGGCAATCGGATATTCGTTTGAAAATCCGATTCTCTTAAATGAGGCGCTTACCCATTCCTCTTATTCACATGAGGGTCGGCGCAACTTAAAGGATAACGAACGGCTCGAATTTTTGGGCGATTCCGTGCTGTCGTTGATCGTTGCGGAGTATCTGTTTTCGCACTATCGACATCAGCCGGAAGGAGATTTGACAAAGCTTCGTGCATCGCTTGTGTGCGAAAAGAGTTTGTTTCAGTTTGCAAACGAAATCGGACTTGGCGATTTTATCCTGCTCGGAAAAGGTGAGGAGAACACTGGCGGTCGCACGCGGCCGTCTGTAGTTTCCGATGCGTTTGAGGCCGTTTTGGCGGCGATTTATCTAGACGGCGGCTATGAGCCGGCGAAGCGGTTTGTGCTCCGCTTTATGCCAAAGCACATGGATATTCACCGCATCAGTATGACGAGCGACTATAAAACTGCGCTTCAGGAGATCATCCAGAAAAACCGCGAGGAAAAAATCGAATATGTGCTCGTCGGCGAGTCGGGTCCTGATCACAATAAGGCGTTCACAGTCGAAGTACATCTAAACTCGAACGTGATCGGCACCGGTACAGGCCGCAGCAAAAAGCAGGCCGAGCAGCTCGCGGCAAAAGAGGCGCTTTCGCTCATGGGCTATGAAACATAAGACGTTTCCGTTTTTTATCCCGCATTACGGCTGTCCGCATCAGTGCAGCTTCTGCGAGCAGCACGCCATTTCCGGACAGGAAGTGGCAGTCACACCGCAGGAAGTGGCAGATACATTGGCGCGGGCGAAAGAGCAGGGCTTGCTCACTTCTGATATGGAAGTGGCGTTTTTCGGCGGCAGCTTTACAGCGATCGGCGAGGAGCGGGTGCGTGCGTATCTGACGGCAGCATTTCCGTTTGTTGAACACGGAGATTGCGCGGGCATTCGGGTGTCTACCCGTCCCGATGCAGTCGAGATGCCGATGCTTTCACTGCTCAAAGAATATGGCGTGAAAACAATCGAACTCGGTGCGCAGTCGATGCGGGATGAGGTGCTTTTAAAAAACGGACGCGGCCACACAGCGGAAGATGTACGACAGGCGTCAAAACGCATCAAGGCGGCGGGATTTTCGCTCGGGCTTCAGATGATGGTCGGGCTTTACGGTGACACCCGTCCTGAGGATGCAATGGTTACCGCAAAGGAACTGTGTGCGCTTTCGCCGGATTTTGTGCGGATTTATCCGACAGTGATCGTCAAAGGAACGATGCTTGCGTCGCTGTATGAAGTGGGCGCGTATGTGCCGATGACGCTTCGGACAGGCGTAGAAGTGTGTGCAGATTTGCTTGAGCTTTTTGATGCGCACGGTATACCCGTCATTCGTCTTGGACTTCAGGATTCCGCGTCATTGATTAAGACGCAAATAGGTGGACTCTACCACCCGGCGTTTCGTGAGCTGTGTGAATCGGTGCTGTACCGGCGGCGGATAGAAGAGGCGTTGTGCGGACAGCCGAACGGACACTATACAGTGTTTGTGCATCCGTCGTGTGTGTCAAAAGCGGTGGGACATAAGCAGTGTAATAAAAAAGAATTTGAAACAAGAGGATTTTTCCTCAAAATAAAGCCGGATGAACGGATTTCGGCGGATCGTGTACTTGTGGAAAGGAGTGAGAAATTTGCGGCTAAAAAGTCTGGAAATTCAGGGGTTTAAGTCGTTCCCTGACAAGACAAAGGTGACATTCGGAAACGGACTTACCGCCGTTGTCGGTCCGAACGGCAGTGGTAAAAGTAATATCAGCGACGCGGTGCGTTGGGTGCTCGGTGAGCAGTCGACCAAAACACTCCGCGGCGATAAGATGGAGGACGTCATCTTCACCGGTACGAAAACGCGCAGAGCGCAGGGATTTGCCGAGGTGTCTTTGACGATTGACAACAAAGACCGCACACTCCATATTGAGGAAGATGAAGTGACAATCACCCGCCGGTATGACCGGTCGGGCGAGAGTGAATATATGATCAACCGCAAACCGGTGCGGCTTCGTGATTTGCAGGAGAGTTTTCTCGATACCGGTTTGGGAAAAGACGGCTATTCGCTGGTTGGACAGGGCAAAATCGCAGAGATTGTGCAGGCAAAGAGCACACAGCGGCGCGAGATCTTTGAAGAGGCGGCTGGAATTGCGAAATTCCGTTACCGCAAAACGGAGGCACAGCGCAATCTTGTGCGTGCTGAGGAGAATTTGGCGCGGCTGCGTGACATCCTGACAGAACTTGAAAGCCGTTTGGCACCGCTTCGTTCCCAGTCGGAGAAGGCAAAAGCGTTTTTGACGCTTGCCGCCGAGAAAAAGGAACTCGAAGTTTCCATCTGGACCGATACGATCGAATCGTCAAACCGTGCGCTGAAGGATCAAAGCGACAAGCTTTTGGTGAGCAGTCAGCGTCTTGCCGAAACGGATGATCTTCTAAAGCAAAATGAAGCACAGTCTGCATCAGTGTTTGAAGAGATGCAGCGCTGTATGGTGGAAGCGGATACGCTCCGGCAGCAAAAAACGAAGATGCAGGCGGAGGTTTCTGCGGCGGAATCGGAATGTGCGGTGCTCGAAAACGATATCCGTCACAACGATGAACAGAGAAAACGCACCGAACTTGATATTTTGCAGACGGAGCAGACTGTTTTAGATGCTGCGCATCGTGTGGAAGAAAAACAAACCGAAGCGCAGAAAATGAAAGAAAAAGCGGAATTGCTGTTAAAAGAACAAACGGACAGCGAGGAAAAGCGCGCGCTGATTTTTGCACAGCGTGCAGAGCTTGCCAAGAGAGAGCAGGCTGAACGGGAAAAACTGCATAAAATGACCATCGACAAATCATCGGCACAGCTTGCCAAACAGGCGGCAAGCGAGTCGCTTGCACAGCTAAATGCCGATGCAGAGCGTCGGGCACAGATGATTGCACATCAGAAAGAACAGCTTGCTTCTTATGAGCAGTCGATTCTTCAGGCAGATGCGCTGATTGCATCGGTGACAGAACAGATGGAGCGCGAGAAAAATGCTCGTGCTGGTCTTTCACTCAAAAAAGAGCGCAGGGAGCAAAAACGGGATGCGCTTAGTGAGGAAATCCGTGCGATCGACAAACAGCTCACAGAAGCTTCCCAGAAAGAAAAGCTGCTCACGGCGATGGAACAAAGCCTCGATGGCTATGCATTTAGTGTCAAAGAGGTATTAAAACGCGGACAGCGCGGTGTGCTTTCGGGTATTCACGGCACAGTGTCCAACTGCATTACGGTAAAGGATCAATATGCAACAGCAATTGAAACGGCGCTGTCCGGTTCGCTGCAGCATATTATTACCGAAAACGAAGAGAATGCAAAAGCGGCGATTCGTCTGCTCAAGGAAGAAAAACTCGGCCGTGCAACATTTTTGCCGTTGTCCGCTGTCAAAGGCAATCGATTAGACTGCCGCGGGCTCGAGCGGTTTGACGGCTTTGTTGGTCTTGCATGCAATCTTGTGTCGTTTGCACCGGTGTATCAGGGTGTGATGGATTCCCTGCTCGGCCGTGTCGTTGTGGCGGAGGATTTGGACGATGCGGTTTCGATCGCAAAGGCCAATCAGTATAAATTCCGCATTGTCACACTCGATGGTCAGGTGGTCAACGCCGGCGGTTCGATGACAGGCGGTTCCAAAAATAAAAGCACCGGTCTTTTGAGCCGGAAAAACGAGATTTTAGAACTCCGCACCGTTGCACGCACACTTTCCGAGAAAAAGCAGTCGCTTTCAGAATCGTTTGCATCGATTGAGCAGGAAGTGAGAAAACTCTCGGCGGAAATTTCGGCTTCCGAGGCGCAAAGCCGCACGATGCAGGAGGACAATATCCGTGCGCAGAGCGAGAAAGCGCGACTTTCTTCGTTGATTGCGCAGGCACGCGAACAGATTTCGCATGAGCGTGACGACGAGCAGGTTCGTGCTGAACGAGCGAAATCGTTTGAAGAGACGATCGCGATGCTCACACACCGCGAGGAAGCGGCAGACGCACAGATTGCGGAGATTGAGCAGGTGCTCGCTTCGCTTCACGAAGAAATCGTGAAAACAGAGGGCGCAGAACAGCAGACTGAACAGGATACCGGACGGATTCGTGACGCATACAGCGAAGCGATGAAAGAATACGCGCTTCTCTGCCAGGAGATTGAGATGATCAAGCGAACCGCAGAAATGGGAGCTGATCAGAAAGAGCGGCTTTACGCACTGTGTGAACAGCTTCTTGCAGATAACGAAGAAATCCGCGTAAAAATCGAAGAAAAACAAGCATTTTGTAAAACGCTTCAAACGCGGTTTGCCGAAGTAGACAAGGAAATCGCGGTGCTTTCGGTCAAACGGCAGGAGGCTGAGGGAAAAACAACATCACTGCGTGAGGAAGAACGAAAGCTTCAGCAGATTCGCGAGCAGTATATGAGCGAATCGGTACGGCTCGAGGAGCGGAAAGCGCAGATTCAAAAGACGTTTGACGAGCTTGTCGAAAAGCTCTGGAGCGAATATGAACTCACCCGTGCGGAGGCTATAAAGCTTGCAAAGCCGGTTGAGGATCTGACAAAAGCAAACATGATGCTTTCAGCCGTGCGGAATAAAATCCGTGCACTCGGCAGTGTCAATGTGGACGCCATCGAGGAATACCGTGAGGTCAACGAACGATATACCTTCTTAACACATCAGATCTCGGATGCGGAGCAGTCAAAACGGGAACTGTTAAAGCTCATCGATGAACTCACTCAGCAGATGAAAACGGTGTTTTCGGAGAATTTCGCGCAGATCAACCGCCACTTCAAACAGATTTTTGTCGATCTGTTCGGTGGCGGCCGCGCAGAGCTCACGATGACCGATCCATCCGACGTGCTGGAAACAGGCATCGAGATTCATGTCGAGCCGCCCGGAAAGGTGATCAAAAATTTAACGCTTCTCTCCGGCGGTGAGCAGGCGTTTGTGGCGATTGCGATTTACTTTGCGATTCTGCGGGTACATCCGGCGCCGTTTTGTATCCTCGACGAGATCGAGGCGGCGCTTGATGACGTGAACGTCGATAAATATGCGGCGTATTTGAAAACGCTTTCCGAACAGACGCAGTTTATTATGATTACGCACCGCCGCGGTACGATGGAGGCGGCTGATGTGCTGTATGGTGTTACGATGCAGGAAGACGGCGTGTCGAAGCTTTTGACACTGACGCTTTCCGAACCGAGTACAAACAATCTGCTTTCGGCGGAATAAAGGAGGACGCGAAATGGGATTTTTTGATAAAATTAAAAACGGACTCAAAAAGACGAAGGATTCGATGATTCGCCGGGTGGAAACGGTGATTCATTCGTTTACAAAAATTGACGAGGACTTCTTTGAAGAACTTGAGGAAACGCTGATTCTGTGTGATATCGGTGTGCAGACATCGGTGAAAATCTGCGATGAACTGCGCAGCCGTATCAAAAAGACGGGTGCAACCGATCCGGCTGTGATCAAAGACATGCTTAAAGAGATCATTTCCGAGATGATGTCCGGTTCGGACGAAATGCATATCAACACCAAACCGTCAGTTATTTTGATGATCGGTGTCAACGGCGTGGGCAAGACGACCACAATCGGAAAGCTGGCGGCAAATTATAAGGCACAGGGAAAAAAGGTCATTCTCGGTGCGGCGGATACATTCCGTGCGGCAGCTGCCGATCAGCTCGGCATTTGGGCGGAGCGTGCAGGTGTTGATATGATTCGTCATGCAGAGGGTGCCGATCCAGCGGCCGTTGTATATGATACGATCAAAGCCGGACAGGCACGCGGCGCAGATCTCATCATCTGCGACACAGCGGGACGGCTCCACAACAAGAAAAACCTGATGGATGAACTTGCGAAAATTTCGCGTGTCATCGACCGCGAGGCAGGCGACTGCGACCGCGAAATTCTGCTTGTCATTGATGCGACGACCGGTCAAAACGGTGTCAATCAGGCACGCGAATTCAAAGAAACCGCAGGCATCACCGGTATCGTGCTGACAAAACTCGACGGTACGGCGAAAGGCGGCATCGTGATTGCAATCAAAGACGAACTGGGACTTCCGGTGAAATTCGTCGGCGTGGGCGAAAAGATCGACGACTTACAGCCGTTTGTCGCACAGGATTTTGTGAACGCACTGTTTGACTGAGCAGGAGGTGCAGACAGATGAAACTGATCGTTGCAACAAACAACGCCCATAAGGTCAAGGAGTTTACACGCATTTTAGAGCCGCACGGCTATACCGTACTGTCGCTTCGCGATGCAGGCATCGTGTGCGAGGCGGAGGAAAACGCCGACACCTTTGCAGGAAACGCACATATCAAGGCAAAAGCCGTGTTTGATTTGAGCGGACTGCCGACTGTGGCGGATGATTCAGGCCTTTCGGTCGATGCACTGGGCGGTGCGCCGGGCGTGTTTTCCGCGCGATACGGCGGCCCGGGTCTTGACGACATCGGCCGTTATGAAAAGGTGCTCGCAGAGCTTCAAGACGTGCCGGACGAACAGCGTACTGCGCGGTTTGAATGTGCGATTTCACTCATTCTTTCAAAAGATGAAGTCTATTCGTTCCATGGCACATGCGAGGGCAAAATCGGAACCGGCCCGCGCGGCGAGAACGGATTTGGATATGATCCGATCTTCATGGTCGGAGAAAAAAGCATGGCAGAATGTACCCCGGAGGAAAAAGACGCCATCAGCCACCGCGGCATGGCGCTTAAAAAAATGGATGCATTCTTAAAACAGAGAAAAGGAGAAACCGAATGATTACGACAAAACAGCGTGCAACGCTTCGCAAATATGCCAATTCGATCGAAGTGATTTTGATTATCGGCAAAAACGGAATTACGCCGACCGTGTTAAAACAGTTAAACGACGCGTTTCCATCGCGTGAACTTGTCAAGGGCAAGGTGCTCGAAAACAGCCTGCTCACAGCAAGAGAGGCCGCACAAGAACTTGCTGAGGCAGCGGAGTGCGACATCGTGCAGGTGATTGGTTCAAAATTTGTGCTGTACAAGCGCAACAACAAAGAACCGATTTATGACTTGGACGCATGAGCGAGAAAATCGGCATTTACGGCGGGACATTCAATCCCGTGCATGACGGGCATGTGAGCTTGTGCCGTCAGTGTATCGATGCGCTTTCACTCGATCGGATGATTGTGATTCCCGCAAATGTGCCGCCGCACAAGCAGGCAAAGGAGTTAGCTTCCGGAAAAGACCGCATGGCGATGCTCTCGCTTGCATTCAAAGAGGAAAAAGCTGTTGTGGTGAGTGATATCGAACAGAAGCGGCAGGGAAAAAGCTACACAGTCGATACCCTGCGGGAAATTCATACACAGTTTCCGGACGCGCAGCTGTTTCTGCTCGTCGGTTCGGATATGCTTTCGTCGTTTGACAAGTGGTATTGCTTCGAGGAAATCCTCACATTGGCAACACTCGTCGCCGGCGCACGGGAAAAGGATGAATATACTGCGCTTTGCAGTGACCGCGAACCGCTTCTGCGCTATGCAAAACGGATTCTGATTCTGCCGGTCGAGGAAATACCCGTTTCATCCACCGAGGTGCGAAAAAACCTCAAAGAAACCGGTACGTCGCCGCATGTTCCGCCGGCGGTGCTCTCGTATATCAAGGAACATCATCTCTATGAATAAAGGAGGCGGCGAAGATGGATCTTTTAAAGTTTGAACAGGCGGCACAAAAAGCGCTTTCAAAAAAGCGGTATGAACATACGCTTGCAGTTGCACGGCTGTCCGGCGAACTGGCCGAAGTATACGGCGCGGATGTGACCGCGGCAAAGGCGGCAGGCCTTCTGCACGATATTGCCAAGGAAATTCCTGTCGATGTGCAGTTTACAATCCTCAAAGAATCTGGTATAATCAATGATACTTCTTTGCTGGCAAACCCGAACGTCTATCACGGCATCACCGCGTTTTTTACGGTGCCTAAATGGTTTTCGGTGACAGACGAGGACGTGCTCAACGCAATCCGGTATCATACAACCGGCCGCCGCGGCATGAGCCTGCTCGAAAAAATCGTGTATGTTGCCGATGTCGTGTCCTATGACCGGACCTACAAGGAAGCAGAAAAACTGCGTGAACGCGCGTTTTCAGATCTTGACGGCGTATTGCTTGAAGCGCAGCGCTTCACGATCAAAAAACTGGTGAAACAATCGCTGCCGATTGCGCTCGATTCGATTGACTGCTATAATGAATTGTGCGAACAGCTTTCGGCATCAAACAAATAAAACGGAGGAACATCAATGGATTCTTTAGCACTGACCAAACGGATTATCGAAATCCTCGACAATAAAAAAGCCGATCAGATTGAAGCAATCCGGGTGCATGACGTCACCATCCTCGGCGACTATTTTGTCATCGCATCGGCGGACAACACCACACATGTCCGTGCGCTTGCCGACGAGGTGGAGTATCAGTTAAAACAAGAAGGCCGTCTGCCCAAGAGTGTGGAAGGGTATCAGACAGCAAACTGGATTATTCTCGATTACATCGATGTCATTGTTCATATCTTCCACGAACCGTCCCGCAGCTATTATAATTTGGAAAAACTGTGGTCGGACGGCACACGGCTTGACGTGAAAGAGATTCTGGGAATCGAAGAATAACAAACAGCAGTAAGGAGTATGGGGTCATATGAAATATGATTTTAAAGCCATTGAATCAAAATGGCAGAAAATCTGGGAAGAAAAACAGACATTCCGCGCAGAAAACGACTACTCAAAGCCGAAATATTATGCGCTGGTGGAATTTCCGTATCCGTCGGGACAGGGACTGCACGTTGGACATCCGCGTCCGTACACAGCACTGGATATCGTGTCGAGAAAACGCCGTTTAGAGGGCTATAACGTGCTGTATCCGATGGGCTGGGATGCATTCGGCCTGCCGACCGAGAACTATGCGATGAAAAATCACATCCATCCGGAGATCGTTACCGCGAAAAACGTGGCGCATTTTAAAGAGCAGATTCAGTCGCTCGGTCTGTCGTTTGACTGGAGCCGTGAGGTGAACACCACCGACCCGGCATATTACAAATGGACCCAGTGGATCTTTTTGCAGCTGTTCAAACACGGTCTGGCATACAAAAGCGAAATGAACGTCAACTGGTGTACCTCTTGTAAAGTCGTTTTGGCAAACGAGGAAGTTGTCAACGGCGTCTGCGAACGCTGCGGCGGTGAAGTCGTGCACAAGGTCAAAAGCCAGTGGATGTTAAAAATCACCGAGTATGCACAGCGTTTGATCGATGATCTTGAGGATGTTGATTATATTGATCGCGTCAAAGTTTCGCAGAAAAACTGGATCGGCCGTTCGACCGGTGCGGAAGTCAACTTCAAAACGACCGCGGGCGATACGCTGACCGTTTATACCACCCGTCCGGATACGCTGTTCGGTGCGACCTATATGGTTATTTCGCCGGAGCACCCGATGATCCGCGAAAAAGCAGATCTTATCAAAAATATGGACGAAATCTCCGCATATCAGGAAGCAGCAGCGAAAAAATCCGACTTTGAACGCAGTGAGATCGCAAAAGACAAAACCGGCGTTGAGATTCAGGGCATCCGTGCGATCAACCCGGTCAACGAAAAAGAAATTCCGATCTTTATTTCAGACTATGTTCTGATGAGCTACGGCACTGGTGCCATCATGGCAGTTCCGGCGCACGATACCCGTGACTATGACTTTGCAAAGGCATTCAATCTGCCGATTATCGAAGTCGTTGCAGGCGGCGATATCGAAAAAGAGGCGTTCACCGACTGTGCAACCGGCGTGATGGTCAATTCCGGTATGCTTGACGGTTTGAGCGTCGAGGAAGCGAAGAAAAAAATCATCACTTGGCTCGAAGAAAACGGTATCGGTCATCCGAAAGTGAACTTTAAGCTCCGTGACTGGGTCTTCTCTCGTCAGCGTTACTGGGGCGAGCCGATCCCGATTGTGCACTGTGAAAAATGCGGATTCGTTCCGGTTCCGGAAGAAGAACTGCCGCTGATGCTGCCGGAGCTTGAGTCGTTTGAGCCGACCGACGACGGTCAGTCGCCGCTTTCGAAGCTCGACAGCTTTGTGAATACCACCTGTCCGTGCTGCGGCGGTCCGGCAAAACGCGAAACCGATACGATGCCGCAGTGGGCTGGCTCGTCGTGGTACTTCCTGCGTTACTGTGACCCGAACAATGTGTCGGCACTGGCTGCAAAAGAAGCGCTCGATTACTGGCTGCCGGTTGACTGGTACAACGGCGGTATGGAGCATACCACGCTGCACCTGCTCTACTCCCGGTTCTGGCATAAATTCCTGTATGATATCGGTGTCGTCAGCTGCAAAGAACCGTATGCAAAACGTACAAGCCACGGCATGATTCTCGGTGAAAATGGCGAGAAAATGAGTAAATCCCGCGGCAATGTCGTCAATCCGGATGACGTTGTCAACGAATACGGCGCAGATACGATGCGTCTTTACGAAATGTTCATCGGTGACTTTGAAAAAGCTGCACCGTGGAAAGACACCAGTCTGCGCGGGTGCAAACGCTTCCTTGATCGTGTCTGGAACTTGCAGGATATCGTCTGCGAGGGCGACACCTATTCGCAGAAGCTTGAATCTTCGATTCACAAGACGATCAAAAAAGTCAGCGAGGATATCGAAAACCTCAAATTCAACACGGCAATCGCCGCAATGATGGCGCTGTTAAACGATATTCAGGATGCCGGCAGTCTCACAAAAGCGGATTACCGCACCTTGCTCATCCTCTTGAATCCGTTTGCACCGCACATCACCGAAGAGCTGTATGAGCTTCAGGGCTTTGAAGGCATGCTCAACGAGCAGGCATGGCCTTCCTATGACGAGGCAAAATGCAAAGCGGCAACCGTGGAGATCGTGCTCCAGGTCAACGGCAAGATCAAAGCAAAAGTAGAGATTGATGCAAACGCTTCCAAAGAGGAGATGGCTGCACTCGCAAAAGAAAACGAGAAAATGCAGCAGGCGATGGAGGGCAAACAGATCGTCAAAGAGATCGTTGTTCCGGGAAAACTCGTCAATTTTGTCGTTCGATAAAATTCATCTTCGTACTTTTTGGAAAAAGCTTGACAATCGTAGTGCGAATTTGATATAATAAATTCGTTGCAATATAGATTGTAAACCTCTGCCTATGCGGCAAAGGGAGGGAATAAAGTGTCAGAAGTTCGTGTAAAAGAAAATGAGTCTCTCGACAGCGCGCTCAGAAGATTTAAAAGATCTTGTGCTAAGTCCGGTGTGTTGGCTGAGGTTCGCAAAAGAGAACACTATGAAAAGCCTTCTGTAAGACGGAAAAAGAAGTCTGAGGCTGCACGGAAACGCAAATATAGATAAGTGTTTGTAAGAAAGGAAAAGCGGGCGTAGGCTCGCTTTTTCGTTTATTCGGGGGAGGATGTTATGTCTGTTTTTCAACCGAACGTCATTTTAAAAGATGTCACGCGCATTGATCAGGCATTCTTACGCGCAAACGGCTTAAAAGGACTGATCCTTGATGTGGATAACACTTTAACACTCCACAACAGCCAGATGCTGCGTGCAGATGTGCAGGCGTGGATTTCTGCAATGAAAGAAAGCGATATCCGGCTTATCATTGTGTCGAACAATTATCCGGAACGTGTCGCACCGTTCGCAAAAAATCTCGGACTTGATTTTGTTGCACCCGGCTATAAACCGCTGACAATCGGTTTTTCCAAAGCGCAGAAAGCGCTCGGTCTGCCTGTGCAGGAGATCGGTGTCGTCGGCGACCAGATTTATACCGACATTGTGGGCGGCAATTTAAAAGGCATGTTCACGGTGCTCGTTTGTCCGATGCTTGAGGAAACCGGCGTGACGTTTAAAGTGCGGCGTACGCTTGAAACGATTCACATCCGTGCGTATTACAGAAAACGCGCACCCTTAAAACCGTGTCAATCCAAATGGGAGATGAAGCAAAAATGACAGAAGCATTAAAAAAACTGATGAGCCGTCTGCCCGATGATGTGGACGGTGCAATGATCACTTCCGACTTAAACCGCCGGTATCTGACGGGAATGAAGTCTTCGGCAGGTACATTGTTGTTCACCCGTGAACATGCACAGTTCATCATTGACTCGCGCTATATTGAAAAAGCACAGAAAGTCATCACCGATTTTCCGGTATTGCTGCAGGGAAATCTGTGCGAGCAGGCAGCAGCGTTTTTCGCAGAGGAAAAGGCGAGCCGTATCGCTGTGGAAACCGAGACAATGACGCTTTCGGATTACCATCGTTATGCGGAGAAAATGCCGTCGCTTACACTGCTTGCCGACGACCGGCTGAGCAATGAAGTGAATCTGCTGCGTTCGTTTAAATCCCCGCAGGAAGTCGAGGCAATCAAACGCGCACAGGCGATCACCGACGACACGTTTTCGCATATCCTTTCGTACATCAAACCGGGTGTGAGCGAACGCGACATCGCACTCGAGATGGAATATCACATGAGAAAGCAGGGCGCTTCGGGACTGGCATTTGAAACGATTGCTGTTTCGGGTGTCAACAGCTCGATGCCGCACGGTGTGCCTACCGACAAAAAAGTGGAAGCCGGCGACTTTATCACAATGGATTTCGGCGCTTCCTATGACGGTTATTGCAGTGATATGACCCGTACTGTTGCAGTCGGTTTCGTGACCGATAAACAGCGTCATGTCTATGATACCGTGCTTACCGCGCATTTGATGGCGGCAGAGGCAGCAGCACCGGGCAAAACGTATGCGGAGATTGACAAAATCGCGCGCGATCACATTGACCAAAACGGCTATGCAGGCAAATTCGGTCACGGACTCGGCCATTCGCTCGGTCTGTTCATCCATGAAGAGCCGCGTTTTTCGCCTGCTTGCACAGAGATCATCAAGCCGGGCGTCATCATGACGGTTGAACCGGGCATTTATCTGCCAGGCGAATTCGGCGTGCGCATTGAGGATATGATCTTAATCACCGAAACCGGCGCAGAGGGACTCACCCACAGCAAAAAAGAACTCATTATCCTGTAAGAACGCAAAATTTTGATTTTTCCTATTGAAATTTTATGCAGGATACGGTAAACTATTGAATAGAACAAACTGATTTGTCATGTAACTTGGAGGTACATTTATGGTAACAGCAGGAGATTTCAGAAACGGCATGACTTTTGATATGGACGGCGACGTCTATCAGATCATCGAGTTTCAGCACGTAAAACCGGGAAAAGGCGCGGCTTTTGTCCGCACAAAAATCCGCAACGTCATCAGCGGCGCGGTAACCGACAAAACCTTTAACCCGACCGATAAATTCCCGACTGCATACATTGAGCGTCGTGAGATGCAGTATCTGTATCAGGATGGCGACCTGTACTACTTCATGGACAATGAAACATATGAGCAGGAGCCGATCGATTCCCACAAACTGGGCGATAACTTCAAATTTGTAAAAGAAAACATGGAGTGCAAAATCCTGTCCTACAAAGGCAACGTATTCGGTGTTGAGCCGCCGACCTTTGTTGAGCTCGAAGTTGCACACACAGAGCCGGGTGTCAAAGGCGACACCGCAACAAACGCAACCAAACCGGCTACTCTGGAAACCGGTGCAGAAATCCGCGTTCCGCTGTTCATCAATGAGGGTGAAATGATCCGCATTGACACCAGAACCGGCGAATACATGGAGCGCGCATAAGTCGTTTCTTTTTGGACATCATCAAAACAGGAAAGGATGAATAACATGAGCATGGGCGAAAGCGTTTCTTATCTGAAAGGTCTTGCAGAAGGCCTGAATATCGACAAATCGACAAGCGAAGGCAAATTGCTGCTGGCGATTGTTGACGTTCTCGATGATATGGCAGCAGAAATCGCTGAGATCGAAGAAGCTGCAGATGAGCAGGCAGAACTGCTCGATATCATTGATGAAGATCTGGGTTCCTTGGAAGAGGATTTTTACGGCGACGAAGACGAGGATGACGATGAAGATTGCTGCGACGGTGATCTTTATGAAGTGACCTGTCCGAACTGCGGCGACGAAATCTATCTCGACGAGGACATGCTGCTCGAAGGCAACACCAACTGCCCGAACTGCGGCGAAAAACTGGAATTTGATTTTGACGGCTGCGACTGCGGCTGTGAAGATGACGAAGATTGCGGCTGTGGCTGCGGTTGTGAGCACTAATCAAATTCACATTCTGATTTTGTAGAAAAATCTGTTTCAGGGCGGAGTGAAAGTCTCCACTGGTGGTGATCGGAAATTCTTCCGTAAGTCCGCGAGCGCATCTGCGCAGAACTGGTGTGAATCCAGTACCAACGGTTACAGTCCGGATGAAAGAAATATGCAGAACAATTTGCATAAAAACGCCCGCAGTATTTCTGCGGGCGTTTTTTCTGCACGATTCTCCCAAAGAACAGATCTCTCTAAATATTTTTATTTTGAAGGAGGATGTTCAAAATGGGACATCAGCAAGGTACAATCGCAAACACACAAACAGGAAAAATGGCACTCAAAACGATCACAAAAGTGGCGGTTCTCAGTGCGATTTCGGTGATCGTTATGCTGTTCGAGATTCCGCTTCCGTTCGCACCCGGGTTTTATAAGGTGGATTTGAGCGAAGTCGTCGTCATGATCGGCGCGCTTGCAATGGGTGTGGTGCCCGGCATTTTCATTGAACTTATTAAGGTGCTTTTAAACCTGCTCATTAACGGCACAATCACCGCAGGCGTCGGTGAACTCGCGAATTTCGTGATTGGATGCTCGTATATTGTGCCGGCGGCACTCATTTACCGGCACCGCAAAACGCTCAAAACCGCAATCGTGGGAATGAGCGTCGGTACGGTGAGCATTACGATCGTGGGTGCACTGATGAATCTGTTTGTACTGCTTCCGGCATATTCTGCGCTGGCGGGAATGCCGCTTGACACACTTGTTGGCATGGGAACAGCAGTGAACCCTGCCATTACCAATGTGGCAACGCTCGTGCTGTTTGCAACAGTGCCGTTTAATCTCTTAAAAGGTGTGGTGTCATCGGTACTTGTACTGCTGCTCTACAAACGGCTGTCGCCGATTCTGCATCGATAATTTTTTACAAAGAAACAGGGATAATACCGCGCGTGAGATACTATGTATATAGTATCTCATTTTTTATTGCGGAGGTGGCGTTTTGCGAACGATACGCAGCAGCTCTTTTCTATACGGTTCGGCATTGCTCGGGATTTCGGTGGTGCTTGTCAAAATTCTTGGTGCGGTGTTTAAAATTCCGCTTGCCGGCATTCTCCATGAAACAGGCATGGGGTATTTCACCTCCGCGTACACCATCTATACAGCGGTGTATGCGCTGGCAGTCAGCGGCCTTTGCACAGCAACTGCACGCGTCACAGCGGATTGTGCCGCAAGGGGATACCGGCTTTCTCCGGTGTTTCGTGCATCGATGATTTTGTTTTGTATCATCGGTATTTCCGGCAGTGTGCTGGCCGTTCTCTGTGCAAACCTCCTTGCCGGCCTGATGGGCAGTCCTGACACGTTTTATTCGATTCTTGCCGTAGCGCCTGCGATTTTGTTTTGCTGTGTGATGGCGGCATTCCGTGGTTATTATGAAGGACTCTCCGACATGAAACCGACGGCTGTCACGCAGGTGATTGAAGCGGCAGTGAAGGTGCTGTGCGGACTGACGGGTGCGTTCTTGGTGATGCAGTATGCAAAAACCGCCTTTTTGGCAGGTGAACCGGTGTTCGGGACGGTGTGGAAAACATGGGAAGCGCTCGAACAGAATATGCTGCCGTTTGCCTCTGCGGCGGCAATGGCAGGCGTGTCGCTTTCGACAGCGGGCGGATGCATTTATCTGTTTTTACACCGAAAAAAACGAATGGTCCCAAGAGGAAACAAACCGATCAAAACACGAAATGTTTGCACAATCCTGTTAAAAACAGCGGCACCGGTTGCTGTCGCAGCAGGACTGATGCAGCTTTGTGCGATGATCGATACACTGACGATTCAAATGCAGCTGATGATTGCCGAGCAAATGCCGGGAAACATGCTTGCTGAGAAATTCGGCGCATATCTTGCGCCGTCGGAGGAGCTGCACACCTTTTTGTACGGCGCGCTGATGAGCTGTATGACCCTGTTTCACCTGATTCCCGCATTCACCGCTGTGTTTTCAAAGAGTGCACTTTCGTGTATCACGCGTGCATTTTCCGGCGGCAATCGGGAGGAGAAAAATCGCGCCATCCGAAATCTCTTTTTTATGACATCGCTTGTTTCGATGCCGGCCGTATTTGGACTCTGCTTTCTGGCAAAACCGCTGTTAACACTTCTTTATCCATCACTTCCGGGAATGGTCGAAGCATGTGCACCTGTGCTGCCTGTTTTGGCGGTTTCATCGCTGTGCATGGCATTTTTTGTTGCATCACAAACAGTGATGCAGGCAGTCGGAAAGCAGCAGGCTCTTTTGCCGGTGATCGCTGTCGGTGCAGTGTTAAAGCTTGTGTGCAATCTGTGGCTTGTGCGGCTGCCGCATGTACATATTATGGGAGCCGCTGTCGGAACATTGGCTTGCAATTTTTTGATGGTTTGGTATGGGCTTTTGTGTGTTTGTCGTGTGACCGGCGGATCATATGCATTCCTGCGTGAAGCAAAAAAGCCGATGATATGCGGCTTTTTGTGCGGGATTTGCGCATTTTTTGCTGAGAAAGCTTTGACAAATGCATCGCAGAATAGTATAATTACTTTCGTCAGTATTGCGTGTGGCGCGGGAGTGTATGGCTTGTCGCTGCTTTTTTTGCGCGTGTTTCGGCTGCCGACAGTTTTCTTCGGGCGAAAACGCGCAGAAAAATCGAAAAATACTTGAATTCTCTTTGGTTATACTGTAAAATAGTCAAAGGCGTCCGGAAAGCAGGAACAGATCATGACGTTTAAGCAAAAACAATCATATGGCATAGAGGATTTGCGCGAGATTATGCGTGTGCTCCGCAGTGAAAGCGGCTGCCCTTGGGACAGAGAGCAGACACATGCATCCATCCGCAAGGATTTCATTGAAGAAACATATGAAGCCATCGAAGCAATCGATCAAAACGATCCGGCAATGCTGCGCGAAGAGCTCGGCGATGTATTGCTTCAGATTGTATTCCATACACAGATGGAGGAAGAAGCCGGCACGTTTTCGTTTGATGATGTTGTCGATGAGATCTGCAAAAAGCTGATTATCCGTCATCCGCATGTATTCGGGGATGCACAGGTCAGTGATGTATCTGATGTGCTTGACCAGTGGACACGGATCAAACAGGAAACCAAAGGACAAACGACGGCTTCCGAAACGCTGGATGCGGTACCAAAACAGCTGCCGGCGCTCATGCGTGCGCAAAAAGTGCAGGGACGCGCGAAAAAGGCAGGTTTTGATTATCCGGATGTTACGATGGCATTTGATGATTTAAAAAGCGAAGTCATCGAGCTTTCTGCTGCAATGGATGCGCAGGATGCGGATAATATCAAAGAAGAACTGGGTGATGTGCTGTTTGCCGCAGTAAATGTCGCGCGGCTCTGCGGTGAGGATGCCGAGGAGACATTGACCGGTTCGTGCAATAAATTTATTGCCCGGTTTAAGCATGTGGAAGCGCTTGCCGCAGCGGAGCAGGTTGATTTGAAAACGGCTTCCATCGAAACACTGCTGACGCTTTGGAAAAAAGCCAAGCAACTGTAATGTCATTCAAAGGGATTTCCCTTCTGAATAATAAATTTTTTTAGCATGTTAAATTTATAGGAGGTACAACCATGACCAAAGTCGAACTGATTGCTGCTGTTGCAGAGAAAGCTGAGCTTTCCAAAAAAGATGCAGAGAAAGCTGTAAACGCAACGCTTGATGCAATTGCAGAAGGCATGAAAAACGACGGCAAAGTACAGCTCGTAGGTTTTGGTACGTTCGAAGTTCGCGAGCGTGCTGAGAGAAAAGGTTTGAACCCGGCTACCGGCGCAGAGATCACCATCGCTGCTTGCAAAGTTCCGGCATTCAAAGCTGGCAAACACCTGAAAGATTTTGTGAAATAATTGTTTGCAAACAAAGCTGATAGATCGTCCGTTTTTCCGGGCGATCTATTTTGTTTTTAAAAAAGATTGGAGGAAAAGCCATGCGGCTTGATAAATATTTAAAAGTCACCCGGCTCATCAAACGCAGAACGATTGCAAACGAAGCGTGTGATGCTGGAAAAATTACAGTAAACGGCGTGGTAGCAAAAGCATCGTACCAGGTGAAAATCGGCGATGTGATCGAGATTGTGCTTGGCACACGGAGCACAAAAGTGCAGGTGACTGCACTGAACGAGCACGCAAACAAAGAAAGTGCTGCACAAAACTTTGTTGTAATCGAAGAATAACAGACGATCTGCGCGCATAGGAATGAATAGTCCCATCTGATAAAGAGTTGATGAGGAGGTCATTGCGTGCAGGGAGAAATGACAAGACAGGCGCCGCATCATGTGGTGCTTGAAAACAGAAAAAAGCTTTCTGTTTCGGGTGTCAATGATATTGAAAGCTTTGACGAATCGCATGTGCTGCTGCATACAGTGCAGGGGTGTATGGATGTGCGGGGAAGCCGTCTGCATATCGGTGTGCTGGATGTGGAAACCGGAAATCTGTCGATTGACGGTATGGTGGAAGCGATCATATATCGTGATGAGGAAAAACGAAAACAGCGCATGTCCATTTGGGCGCGCATTTTCCGGTGATGATGCGTATGGGCATGGGAACTGTGTTTTTATGGTACTGTGCTGCAGGCGGAATGCTTGGTGTGGTGTTTGATCTGTTCCGGCTTGGCAGGCGAATGATTCGTCATCCGAAAGCGGCTGTGATCGCTGAAGATCTTATGTTTGCGTTGGTGCTGTTTTGCATTTCGTTTTACGGTCTTGTGACAAAGACAAACGGTGTTTTTCGGTGGATCTTTCTCTTTGGAGAAGCGGCAGGCTTTTTTGTGTATGAGCTGACGATCAGCCGCTTTGTTTTGCGGTGGGCAGAATGGCTTTTGCGTATGATACTGCGCCTGATTGGCTGGATTGTCCGGCCGTTTTGGCGGTTTATCTGTTTTTGGGCGCGTAAAATTCATTTTTTGACAAAAAAACTGATTTTTTTTGCGAAAAACCGCTTTCATGGTCTTGCAAAACAAAAACAAAATGATGTATAATAAAACAGTACAAATTTGCTCAGGGAAGGATGTGAGAAGCGTGGCAAAAGGAAAGAAGAACAAAAAAAGCTTCATTTTTAAAGTTGCGTTTCTTGCATTTACATGTTATGTTGCTGTATCGTTTACGTTGATTCAAATTGATATTGCAAACAAGGAAAAACAGCTCGCGGATGCAAAGACACAGCTTGCTGAGCAAAAACTGATCAAATCGGAAATTATTGACGTTTTGAATTCCGGAGAGAATACCGAATATATCGCGAAAATCGCGCGCGAGAAGCTTGGAATGGCGTATCCGGATGAAGAGGTCTTTGTAGATCCGAACCGGAAAGAATAGTCACAGGAGGATAATTGGGTTAATATGCCGCACGAAGTAGGTACAATTGTTGAGGGTAAGGTCACAGGAATCACAAAATTCGGTGCATTTGTGGAGCTCGAAGACGGTGCAGTTGGAATGGTTCACATTTCTGAGGTTGCAAGGACTTATGTAAGCGATATTTCGGAGCATCTGAAAGAACAGCAAAAAGTCACAGTGAAAGTGCTCAACGTCAGCGATGACGGCAAAATCAGCCTTTCGATTAAACAGGCACTTCCGCAGCCGCAAAATCAAAACCGCGAGCATCGTTTTAATGGTGGTTCAAGACCGTCAGGAAACTTTAATCGTTCGGGCAATTCCCGTCAGAATAATGGAAACCGGCGTTTTTCCAATGAGCAGCGCCCATCTCCCCAGCAGCCGAAAGGCCCTGCTTCGTTCGAGGATATGCTGGCAAAATTTATGTCCTCAACAGACGAGAAGTTTTCGGATATGAAACAGCCGGAGCGCAGACGCCGCCCGCGCAAAAATTATAACGATTACGATTAAGCGATCAAACCGTCCTTTTCAGGACGGTTTTTTTGTATCTCAGCAGGATTGTTTCGCGCCTGAAAATGTGGTATACTTTTAGGAAGCTTGATCGGCCAAAAAACAGGAACGCTTTTTCCTTTTTTTCATACAATAGAGTAAGCGCGTGTGAACGAACAAAGATGTTTTCGCGTGCGGTATGTTCGATTTGAAAAGGAGGATTTTTATGGCTGATCAAAAATTTGCAGGACAGCAGTCCGGCTGTTCAAACGGATTCAAAGAAGCCGTCTGCATCAATGCCGGCCGAATTTATGACAGCTGTTCCGACAAGGACTGCTTAGAAGATCTCCGGGTCTATTTTACGCCGCTCAATCAGTCGATTATTGACAATGCCACAGCGGTGAAATGTAAAAATGTGCAGGTATATACCGTACTTATGGACGTTGAACCGGTTCCATTCAACAAAGGCTTTTACTCTGTTGACATGACGTTTTACTTTTTGGTGCGCTTAGAAGCGATCGTTTCGCCGATGACCAAACCGGTCAAAGCTGAGGGCATCAGCGTATTCCAAAAGAAAGTGATTCTTTATGGCAGCGAAGGAAGTGTCAATCAGTTTACCTCAAATCGTTTGACGGTTAATAACGACAAGCACTGCTGCTGTGACGAGAATCTCCCGACGGCGAATTTGTCGGTTGTTGATCCGATTTGCCTTTCCTGCCGTCTTTGCGACGTTTCGGATTGCCAAAAGGAAGTCATGTTCACTTGTCCGGATGTGGTATCGAAGCTGTTTGACGATGAGTTTGACAAAGTCCGTCCTGCAAAAGTGGTCTGCATCAGCATCGGTCTGTTTTCGATTGTGCAGCTTGAGCGCAATGTGCAGATGATGGTGCCGGTGTATGACTTCTGCCTGCCGGATAAAGAGTGCGTGACATCCGCAGATGATCCGTGCGAGCTGTTTAAGAAAATCAAATTCCCGGTCAACGAATTTTTCCCGCCGAAGCTGGAAGACGTGGACTGTGACTGATCTGCGGCAAAAAGGAGAATAAAAAAGCGGCGCCGGAGTTTATGCTCCGCGCTGCCGTTTTTTAGAAAAACAGGAGGACAACCCATATGAAAGTGACATTGATTTCTCACACCCCAAATCCCGAAAAAACGATTGCTTGCGCAGCAAAACTTTGCTATGCAAATACGACGGTTGGCGAAGTGTATGACGGATTGACAGATGAAAAAGCAGCTTCGTTTGTGGAGATGCTCGCTTCGTTTGGGCACGAAAGTCCGATTGAGCATGTAAGCTTTACGTTTGGCATTGAGGGTGTGTCGCGTGCACTGCTTGCACAGATTACCCGTCACCGGATTGCGTCGTTCAGCGTGCAGAGCCAGCGATATGTAAACAAAGACGGCTTTTCGTACATTGTGCCGCCGGAGATTGCGAAAAACGAAGCGGCAATGCGTGTATATGAGCAGACGATGCAGGCAGATCTTGCGGCATATAACGAACTCACCCGCATCTTAAAGGAAACACATACCAAAACATTCTTGGACGAAGGGTTGAGCGAAAAAGAAGCTGCAAAAAAGGCGGAGAAAAAAGCGATTGAAGATGCTCGGTTTGTGCTGCCGAATGCATGTGATACCCAGATGATTGTCACAATGAATGCACGCAGCCTGTATAATTTCTTTAAGCACCGCTGCTGCAACCGTGCGCAGTGGGAGATTAAAGCGCTTGCCGACGAAATGCTGCGGCTTGTCTGTGAAGTGGCGCCGACGCTGTTTAAAACAGCGGGTCCTGCTTGTTATGCAGGTGCATGCACCGAAGGCGGTATGACCTGCGGACATGCCAAAGAAATGCGTGCATTTTATAAAGAACTTCACGAAGCGGCACAGGGGGAGAACAGCAAATGAGCGGAAAGCTGATTGTCATTGACGGACTGGACGGTTCGGGAAAATCGACTCAGGCAAAACGTGTTGCCGACGCGCTCACGGAAAAAGGAATCAAAAATATGCTGATTTCGTTTCCCGATTATGAAAAACCATCCTCTGCTTTGGTTAAAATGTATTTAAGCGGTGAATTTTCGGAAAATGCAAATGATGTGAATGCATATGCGGCATCGAGTTTCTATGCAGTAGACCGGTATGCAAGTTATATGACGGTGTGGCGTTCGTTTTACGAAGCGGGCGGTGTGGTGATTGCCACACGGTATGTGAGCTCGAATGCGATTCACCAGATGTGCAAACTGCCGAACACAGAATGGGACAGCTATCTTTCGTGGCTTTCTGACTTTGAATATGAAAAACTGGGCTTGCCGCGTCCTGACCGAATTTTATTTTTGGACATGCCGCGCGATGTTGCAGACCGGCTCATTGAATCGCGTTACGGCGGCGACATGAGCAAAAAAGATATTCACGAGAAAAATACAGCCTATCTGCGTCAATGCGAGCAAACGGCCGCATATGCCGCGCAAAAGGAGGACTGGACGGTAATTCCGTGCGCACAGGCGGATGCGCCTCGTCGTCAGGAAGAAATCACCGCGGAACTTTTAGAGAAAATAATCGGAGATCTTTCATGTTAACCTTTGAAACCATAACGATTCAAGATCGTGACTGGATCAAAACAATCAATCAAACAGCGCCTCATGCATCCTGCGAGTATTGCTTTGGCAATTTATTTATCTGGCAGGATGTGTATCACACGCAGATTTGCCGAATCGGCGGATATTATACTGCCTCATTTCAAACGGAAAGCGGAACGTCGTTTCTGTTTCCGATCGGAACCGGCGCGTTAAAGCCGGTGATTGATGAAATATTACTGCACTGCGGCGAACAAGGCATTCCTTTTAAAATGCACAGTATGGAAGAACAGGATAAGGCGGCTTTGATGCAGGCGTTTCCCGGGAAATTTTTGATGTCTCACTGCCGGGATTATGACGACTACGTGTATGATGTGGCGGCGCTCACATCTCTTTCCGGGAAAAAATATCATGGCAAGCGCAATCATTTGGCGCGGTTTTATGAGCAGAACTGGTCGTTTGAACCGATTGGAACGCAGAATATTGCGGAATGTTTGGCGATGCAAGCACGATGGATTGCACAAAAGCAGAATGATTCCGCGCTGCTTCATGAACAAAAGGCACTGTTCCGTGCGTTTTCAAATTGGGAAGCGCTTGGCTTTTTCGGCGGACTTTTGCGGGTGAACGGTGAGGTGTGTGCGTATACGATCGCGGAAGAATTAAACGCGGAGACGGTCGTGATTCATTTTGAAAAAGCGGATACGCAGATTCCCGGTGTGTATGCGGCAATCAACCGGGAGTTTTTGGCACGGTGCTGTCAGAAATACCGGTTTGTTAACAGAGAAGATGATGTGGGCATCGAAGGATTGCGGCGCGCAAAGCTTTCGTATCATCCGATCGCTCTTGTTTCAAAATATGAGGTGAGTGCATGACGGACATTTTGATGCGTCGGCTGCAAAACGAAGATTGGCCGCAGGTCCGTTCTCTTTGGATGGAAGCATTTGCAGACAGCGAAGATGTAACAAACGCTTTTTTGCAGGAAATCCGGCTTGAGGAAACAGGATTTGGTGCATTCACCATGACAGGTGGGCTTGTGTCCATGATGTTTTTGATTCCTGCGGAGCTTTATGTGCAGGATCAGATCGCACCTTGCCGGTATGTCTATGCAGTTGCGACAGCAAAAAACGAGCGGAACAAAGGCTTGATGCGCAGGCTTCACGCTTTTGCAGCAACTGAGGCAAAGGCAGCCGGTGCGACTGCACTTTTGCTTGTACCGGCCGAGAAGTCGCTGTTTTCGCTGTATCAAACGCTCGGCTATCGTACACGTTTTTTCCTGGGAGAGCAGCAGGTCGTGTGCACATACAATGATGCGGTGACGCTTGCACCGTGTTCGTCTGATCAGTTTTTGTGTATGCGTGAAGAACTGATTCATTCTCATGCAATTTCGTTTGATTTTTCGCATGAATTTCGGTCAATGCGATATCCGCTGATGAGAAAGACAGGTGCTTCCTTTTGGATGGTGCAGGGTACCGTGCCACAGGGATATCTGTGCACAGAGCAGCGAGCGGAAGAATGTGTTGTACTCGAAACGAATCTTGTTGGGCAGACGCTTTCGGATGCATGCGGTGCATTGGCGAAACAGATCGGATACCGGCGGATTTTGGTTGTCGGAACAACGGGAAAAGTGACGCCATATGGGATGATTTTGCCGTTTTTTTCGTCAAAATCAGAAAAAATCCCGTTTTTCATTGACGCATATATGAATTTGATGTTAAACTAAAAGTGAATATCATGGAAGTTTGGTTTGATACCGTGGGGAGGAACGAAAATGATCTATGTATTTCTTGCAGATGGATTTGAAGAGATTGAAGCGCTCACACCGGTCGATTTTCTGCGCCGATGCGAGCTTCCGGTTTGCACCGTCGGTGTAACGGGTGCTCAGGTGAAAGGGTCGCACGGCATTGTGGTGAAAGCGGACTGTTTGCCGGAAGAAATCAATCCGCAGGATGCGCAGATGATTATTTTGCCCGGCGGTATGCCCGGTACCTTAAATCTTGAAAAATCGCAGGCAGTACAGGATATGATTTCTTACTGCGTTGAAAACGAGATTCCGATCGGTGCGATTTGCGCAGCACCTTCGATTCTCGGCCACCGCGGGCTGCTTGAGGGAAAACGTGCAACCTGCTTTTCGGGATTTGAGAGCGAACTCTTGGGTGCAAATGTCACCGGTGCACCGGTTGAAGTGGACGGAATGTTTGTGACATCGCGCGGCGCCGGTGTTGCCAATACATTTGCTTTTGCGCTTGCCGCACTGCTTTTGGGCGAAGCGCGGGCACAAACACTCAAGGACAGTCTGTTATGCGAAAAATAGTCGATATCCGTCCGCTCAAACGGGAGCTTCGGGCGAAATACCGCCGGATTCGCGAACGGATGAATGCGGCACAGAAAAAAGAATGGGATCACATGATTTTTTGCCGGCTTGTGGAAGCGCCGTTTTATAAGCAGGCAAACACACTTTTTTGTTTTGTGTCCACAGCGATTGAAGTGGATACGATCGCGATTTTAAAACAGGCATTTGCAGACAACAAAACAGTTGCTGTTCCAAAATGTATGGACCGGAACGGACATATGGAGTTTTTCATCATTCACAGTTTGGATGAACTTCGGGAAGATATGTTCGGGCTTTTGGAGCCTGATCCTGCGCAATGTGAAAGGGCAACGGATTTTACCGATGCGCTTTGCATTCTGCCGGCGTTTGCGTTTGATACGGAAGGGTTCCGGATTGGATTTGGAAAAGGATATTATGATCGCTTTTTACAGCGGTTTTCCGGTGTGAAAGCGGGCATTTGTTATAATAATTGCATGACAAGCAGTTTGCCGCACGGAAGATACGATGTGCCGGCTGACTTCGTTGTTACGCCCAAATACATTCTTACAGTAAAAAAACAGGAGGAGCAGTCGCATGACTGAAGAGGAAAAACAAACAAACGAATCATTCGAATCAGATGCGCTCCATGCGTCTGATTCTGAGGATTCGAACGAACATGCAGCAAAACAGGAACCTCAGGTGAGCAAAAAAACGATTGCTGAACGCCGTGTGCACGCGTTTAAACTGCATGCAGGCAAGGAAATCGAGGAAATCCCTGAATATACGCTGGCGAATGAAGACCCGAAAAAAATTCGCAAAAAGCGGCGCCGCAGCGCATGGATTCGTGTAACACTTGGTATTGTGATTGTTGCACTGACGGGTCTTTTGTCGTACGGTATCTTGTTTGGTGTGCAGGATATGTCGGGTTTTGGAAAAGAAGAGCAGACGATTACCATTGAAATTCCGCAGAATGCAGGAACCGAAAAGGTTGCATCTATTCTGGAAGAAGCAGGCGTCGTCAAATCTGGTATGCTGTTTCGTGTGTATTACAAACTGACAAAGCCGGTCGGTTCGTTCCATGCCGGCGTGTACACATTAAACACCAACATGTCGTACAGCACAATTTTATCGGAACTGTTTAAGTATGCTTCGTCGAAAGAAGAAGTTCAGGTGCAGGTCCCGGAAGGTGCAACGATTTATCAGATGGCCAAAAAGCTTGAGGAAAAGGGTGTTTGCTCTGCGCAGGAGTTTTTGACCGCAGTAGATACCGTTTCGATTGATTTGCCGTTTGTTTCACAGATTGAGAAAAACGAGCTTGAATATCATCCGATGGAAGGCTATCTGTTCCCGGATACGTATATGTTTTATAAAAATGACAACCCTGCGAATGTCATTAAAAAAATGATGTCGACGTTTGAAACGAAGGTGCTGACCGAGGAAAACAAAGCGCGGATGCAGGAACTTGGTCTTTCGCTGGAAGAGACGATTGCACTGGCTTCCATTGTACAGCAGGAGGGCAACAGCGAGGAGAGCATGGCGATGGTTTCTTCGGTGTACCATAACCGTTTAAATGACGCTAAGACATTCCCGCTGCTTCAGGCAGACCCGACGCGTGTGTACGGCAGAGAACTGCGCACACAGATGGCGGACAACGTGAATGAGGAAATCATCACAGCATATGATACGTATCAGTCGGAAGGACTGCCGCCGGGACCGATTTGCAATCCGGGTGTTCAGGCAATCACAGCCACGTTGTATCCGGAATCGACAGAGTACTATTACTTCTGCACCAATCTCCAGACCGGAAAATTCTATTATGCAAAAACACTTGCACAGCACGAGAAAAATCTGGCTTTGGCAGGACTGAAATAACAAACTGGCGAACAAATCATCCGCATTGCGGATGATTTGTTTTATGAAGGAGGAAAACAGAATGATTCATACAAAAATTCCCGAAGTATTGGCACCTGCCGGCGACTTTGAACGGTTAAAAGCAGCGGTCACATACGGTGCGGATGCAGTATATCTGGCGGGCAAGCAGTTTGGCATGCGCGCATCACAGACGAATTTTGATGAAGAATCGCTCGTTCGTGCAGTTGAATATTGTCATGCACATGGTGTGCGCGTGTATTTGACGGTGAATGTGTTGCCGCGCAACGAGGAAATTGATGCACTTCCGCCGTATCTTTGTCAGGCGGCAGAAGCGGGCGTTGATGCAATGATCGTGTCGGATCTCGGAACGCTTTCGCTCGTCAAACGCGTCATTCCGCAGATGGAAATTCACATTTCGACACAGACGGGCATCGTCAACTACGAAACGGCAAACGTGCTGTATGAAATGGGCGCAAAGCGCGTCGTGCTCGCACGTGAGCTTTCTCTGCGTGAAATCGCCGAGATTCGCAGACGGACGCCGCCGGAACTTGAAATCGAAGCGTTTGTGCACGGCGCAATGTGCATGTCGTTTTCCGGCCGCTGTGTCATTTCGAACTATCTGACCGGACGTGATGCAAACCGCGGCGAATGTGCACAGCCGTGCCGCTGGGGGTATCACCTGATGGAAGAAAAACGCCCGGGACTCTATTTCCCGGTGTTTGAAGACGAAAAGGGAAGCTATATTTTAAATGCAAAGGATCTTTGCATGATTGAATATATCGACGCGCTGGCTGAAGCGGGCATCACAAGCTTTAAAATCGAGGGTCGTGCAAAATCATCTTACTACGTTTCTGTCGTGACGAATGCATACCGGATTGCAGTGGATGATTATCTGCGCGATCCTGCACATTTCTCGCTTCGCCCGTGGCTTTTGGAAGAAGTCACCAAAGTGAGCCATCGTCAATACAGCACAGGCTTTTATTTCGGCACACCGGAGCAGTATTATCAAAACGGCGGATATATCCGTGAGTATGATATTGTGGCGCTTGTGTCGGGCTATGAGGATGGAAGACTGCTGCTGACACAAAAGAATAAATTCTGTGCGGGTGATACAGTCGAAGTGCTCGAGCCGGGGAAAGAACCGGTTTCGTTTGTCGCTTCCGACATGAAAAACGCAGAAGGCGAGCCGATTGATGCGGCATGTCATCCGGAGATGATGCTGTCCGTTTCGTTTGATCGGCCGCTTGCGGTTGCATCAGTTGTGCGCAAAGCAAAATGAATCATGTGATTTCTCACCTTGCAGAGCACCACGGCATTCATTTGAATAAACAGCAGCAAACGGCAGTGTGCACGGATGCGGCGCATGTGCTGCTCTTGGCGGTGCCTGGTTCAGGCAAAACAACGGTCATGACAGCACATATTGCATATTTATTGGAAGAACAGCATGCGCGTCCTGATCAGATTCTCACACTCACGTTCAGCCGCGAAACGGCACGTGATATGAACGCACGGTATGAAAAACTGTTCGGTGAAAATAAAGCGCTTTCATTTTCCACCATTCACAGCTTTTGTTTCCGAGTACTGCGTCGATTTGCCGCGCAGTATGACCGGACTGTACCGACGCTCATCGGTGCAGGAGAGGGCACATCGGCACAGAAATATCAGGTACTGCGTGAAACGATCCGCCGCTGTACAGGTGAGTTTCCCGATGAAGAAATGATCGGCGAAATTGAGCGGGTCATCGGCTGTGTCAAAAACCGGATGATTTCGCCTGAAACGGTGCAGTTTGCGCCGGTAGAGCCTGAAGTGTTTGCGCGGATTTACGAGGAAGTGCAGCGCGTGTACAAAGAAAACGGCTGGATGGATTTTGATGATATGCTCGTGCTTTGTCACGATATTCTCAAGCGATTTCCGTCGATTTGCTGCTGGTTTCAGCAGAAATACCGCGTGATTTGTGTGGACGAAGCGCAGGATACGTCGCTTTTGCAGCATGAGATTATCAGAATTTTGACAAACGGCGGTGCAAAGCTGTTTTTGGTCGGCGATGAGGATCAGAGCATTTACTCGTTCCGTGGTGCAAGCCCGAAAGAACTGCTCGGCTTTCAAACGGTCTATCCGGATGCGGTGATTTTAAAAATGGAGGAAAATCATCGCTCGAACAGTGATATTGTGGCGATCGCCGATGCATTTATCAAACAAAACAGCGCGCGGTATGAAAAACATATGGTGACGCGCAATCAGGATACCGATTCTGTCCGGGTGATCTCGCTTTCGGACTATGATTTGCAGTACGAAACGATTTTGTCGATCATCCAGGAGAAGCATCCGGATGAAACACTTGCGGTGCTCTATAAAAACAATGAATCCTGCATTGCACTTGTAGACTTGTTTTTGCGGCAAGGCATTTCGTATCGCTGCCGGGAGTCAAACGCCGCCTTTTTTCATTCGACTGTGGTGCGTGATATTTTGGCATTTTTCCGATTGGCAGTTGATCCGTGCGATATCGATGCATTTTCGCAGATTTATTATAAAATGGGCTGCTCGAAAGTGATGCTGGAAGCTGCCAAACACGATACCGCCAGAGGACAGACGGTTTTTGACAGTATTCTGTCGCTTTCGTCTGTTTCGAAAGGACGCCGGCGGATGCTTCTTCGGTATCAGACAGTGCTTTCCAAACTGCCGCTCATGCGCTGCGGCGAAGCGATTGACGCCATCCGCACCAAACTTGGATATGATGATTTTATCGCAAAGCGTATGAGCGGATTTATGCAGATAAGCACGTATCAGAAGCTGAGTGCGCTCTCGCTGATTGCCGAACGTCTGCGCAGCATTTTTGAGCTGTCCAGACGGCTTTCTGAGCTCGAAGCATTTATGCAGGAGGGCGCTTCGGATGATACGTCGGGCGTATTGCTTTCGACGATTCATTCATGTAAAGGTATGGAGTTTGACACGGTGATTCTGCTTGATATGCTGTCGGATGTACTGCCGTCTTATCATGCGGTTTCATTAAAACGCGAAGGCGACATGAGCGAATACGAAGATGAGGTGCGGCTTTTTTATGTGGCGATGACACGCGCAAAACGGAAGCTGATCGCCTTTATGAGCACACGACTAAATGGTGCGGATGCCGCGCCGAGTCCGTTTGTCAAAGCGCTGTTACCGCAAAAACCAAAGCAAACCGGTCGCGCAGAGGTGAAAACGATGGTGCGCGGCACGGAGATTGTGCATAAAACGTTCGGAAAAGGAACGGTTCTTGACGAAAATGACGGAATTATTTTCGTACAATTTGAATGCGGAATCAAAAGACTCAGTGTTTCGGCATGTACAGAAAGAAATTTGTTGATTTAACACAACATTCATTTACGTTTATTGACAAACCGGCAGATTGCTGTTACTCTTAAAAGTGTAATATGCTGATTCTGACCTGATGGAGGAGATCGCAATGATGGAAAACAGATGTTTTCGTTGTATGCGTGTGATTGAAACAGAAACTTGTCCGTATTGCGGGCATGACAATACAGCACCGGAAAATACATGGCCGTCGCTTCTTGCGCCCGGAACGGTTGTCGGCAAGCGGTATCAGATTGGGATTGCGCTTGACCGCAACGGTGAAGGGGTCAGCTATATCGGATATGATACCGCACTGCAGCGGCGCATCCGGCTGCGTGAATTTTTTCCGTCCACGCTTGCGCACAGAACGGAGAACGGTGCGACCATTTTGGTGAATCCCGGCTGTGAAGTGCAGTACAAAGCGCTGATGACCGATTTTGTAGAGCTTTCACGGCAGATGATTGCACTGCGCACACAAGAGAGCAGCCTGCTGCGCGCTTTTGATGTGTTTACGGATAACGCCACTATCTACACGGTGTATGAAGATGTTGAGTGTGTGACACTCACATCGTACTTATCAGAGCATATGGGCGATTTTTCGTGGGCACAGGTGCGCAAACTGTTTCGTCCGCTGTTTGATACGGTTGTCATGCTCAATGAGCGCGGCATCATTCACCGGGGAATCAGCACCGATACGATTTTGGTGACACCGGAGATGACACTCCGTTTAAAAGGTGTTTGTACGGCGGCAGTGCGCGCCATCAATTCCGAGGTAAAACCCGAGTTGTTCGACGGATATGCAGCGCCGGAACAGTATGAAAAATGCAAAGGGCACGGCGAATGGACTGATGTGTACGCGCTGAGTGCTGTGATGTATCGCGTGCTCTCCGGCGTGACGCCGCAGCGCGCCGATTTGCGGATGCAGGAGGATCGCGTGTTCCCGCTTTCACTGCAAAAGCCGTCTGTTGCGCCTGAGGTTTCCGATATCATCATGAACGGTTTGGCGCTTTCGTATGATCATCGGATTCGTTCGGTGCGTGCACTGCGGGAGCAGCTGTATGCGATTCCGGCAGCATTCCGGCAGATTCAGCTCGATGATGAACCCGAGCAGAAGAAAAAAACTGCAAAGCAGAAAAACGAAGTACCGCGTGAAAAACATAAGCTGCCTGTATGGCTGATTGTGGTGCTTGTTTCTCTTCCGATTATGCTGATTCTGTTCTTTGCGGCATATATTTTGGTGCTCGGCGGAAATCAAAGGGAGATTTATGTAAATCCTTCGTCCGAATCCCAGATCGAATCTTCTGTGGAAGAATCGAGCGAAGAATCTGACGACAAGAAGGATGAAACATCAAGCAAACAGGAATCTTCCAAAGAAAGCCAGACGGCAGCAAATGTCAGCGTCGATAATTTTGTCGGAAAATTCTATGATGATATCGTTTCCGCAAAAGTATATATAGACAATTTTAAATTCAAAGAGAAAAAAGAAGTGTTCGATGATAATGCGGAGATCGGCATGATTATTGATCAGAGTATTGCGGCAGGTTCCACTGTTCCGATGGGAACAGAAATCGAACTGACGGTCAGCAAAGGACCGCAGTATGTGGAACTTCCGCCGTTTACGGACGGCAGCGGCAATCCGATCGATGTGGCATCTTACCGTGAGTATCTTGAAAGTCAAGGTCTTTCTGTAACAGTCAAAACGGTTTCAGATCCGGATCACGAGGCAGGCGAAATCGTTTCGGCTGATCCTGATGTCGGAACGCGGATTGACCGTTCAAAAACCTCTTCTGTCACGATTTACGTTGCAAAATAAAAGCCAGAGGAAGAGCTCACAACACCGGAACTTTCTTGTGTCGTAGAAATTTCCGGTGTTTCTTTGTGCGTTTTTTTAATATTTTACCGGTTGACAAATGAGATGCGACACTATATAATGAATAACAGATCGCGATAGAACACAAGATGTTGTGGTTTTGATACAGCACATAAAAATAGGGAACAAAAGGATGGGAACAAATGATTACCACGATCACAAAGCGCGACGGACGCACCGTTCCGTTTACTTATGAAAAAATTGCAAATGCCATTTTCAAAGCAGCACAGGCTGTAGGCGGCAGCAATTATGAGGAGTCGCTGACACTTGCATACCGCGTGTGCGATTATGTTGAAAATGTCTTAAAAACAACCAATCCGACTGTTGAACAGGTACAGGATGCAGTAGAGAAAATTTTGATTGAAACCGGTCACTCTCAGACCGCAAAACAGTATATCCTGTATCGTGCAGAGCGCACACGGGCGCGCGATATGAACACAAAGCTCATGAAGGTTTATGAGGATCTGACGTTTAAATCGGCGTGCGAAGTCGATATCAAACGTGAAAATGCGAACATTGACGGCGATACCGCAATGGGAACGATGCTTCGCTATGGTTCCGAGGGTGCAAAACGGTTTTACGAGCTGTATGTGCTCGATCCGGTTCATGCACAGGCACATGCTGTCGGCGACATCCATATTCACGATATGGACTTTTATACGCTGACAACAACCTGCTGCCAGATCGATATTTTGAAACTGTTCCGCGACGGATTCTGCACCGGCCACGGCTATCTGCGTGAGCCACAGGATGTCCGCAGCTATGCAGCGCTTGCTTGTATTGCAATTCAGTCGAACCAGAACGATCAGCACGGCGGACAGAGCATTCCGAACTTTGATTTTGGTATGGCGCCGGGCGTTTCCAAAACATATAGAAAATTGTATCGTGCAAACCTTGCAAAAGCGCTGATGCTTTTGTGCGATGTGGAGCATGCAGAAGAGGAAGCAAAACGCATTCTTTCGACAGTGGAAGAAGAAACCGGTCTTGTTCCTGTTTTAGCAAACGATAACGGCTATCAGGACGCAGAGGCGCCGCATGTTCTGGCACTTGCGCAGGATGAGGTGCTGGCTGATCGCGTGCAGAAATTTGCAGCATCGCAGGCATATGAGGAAACTGACAAAGCAACATTCCAGGCGATGGAGGCACTCGTTCACAACCTGAATACGATGCATTCCCGTGCCGGCGCGCAGATTCCGTTCAGTTCCTTAAACTACGGTACTGACGTATCGCCGGAAGGCCGCATGGCAATGAAAAACCTGCTGCTTGCAACGGAAAAAGGTCTCGGAAACGGTGAAACACCGATTTTCCCGATTCATATTTTCAAAGTCAAAGAAGGCATCAACTACAATCCGGAAGATCCGAACTATGACTTGTTCAAGCTTTCGATGCGTGTTTCCGCAAAACGTCTTTTCCCGAATTTCTCGTTTTTGGATGCGCCGTTTAACAAGCAGTACTATAAACCGGGTGATTACAACTCCGAAGTGGCATACATGGGATGCCGTACTCGTGTTATGGCAAACGCATATGATCCGTCACGCGAAGTAACCTGCGGCCGCGGAAACCTGAGCTTTACTTCAATCAACCTGCCGCGTCTTGGCATTGAAGCACATGGTGACATTGACCGGTTCTTTGAAATGCTTGAGCAGAAGCTTCAGATTGTATCCGATCAGCTTTTGCATCGTCTGCGGATTCAAAGCCAGAAACGTGTGCGTAACTTCCCGTTCTTGATGGGACAGGGGATTTGGCTCGATTCTGATAAACTGGGTATTGATGATACAGTCGGTGAAGTGCTCAAACACGGTACATTGACCGTTGGCTTCATCGGGCTGGCAGAAACACTCGTTGCGCTGACGGGCGAGCATCACGGCCAGAGTGAACGTGCACAGGAACTGGGTCTTAAAATCATCGGTTTCATGCGTGATTTCATGGACAAAAAGGCAGAAGAAACTCACTTAAACTTCTCTGTCATTGCAACGCCGGCAGAGGGTCTTTCCGGACGTTTTGTCCGCATTGACCGCAAACGCTACGGCGAGATTCCGGGTGTAACGGACCGCGACTATTATACAAACTCGTTCCACATTCCGGTATACTTCCCGATCAGTGCGTTTGAAAAGCTCAAAAAAGAAGCACCGTATCATGCACTGACAAACGGCGGTCATATCAGCTATGTTGAGCTGGACGGCGATCCGCTGAACAACCTGGAAGCATTTGAACAGGTGGTTCGTTATATGAAAGAAATCGGAATCGGCTATGGTTCCGTGAATCACCCGGTTGACCGCGATCCGGTTTGCGGATATACCGGCGTGATCAACGATGTCTGCCCGCGCTGCGGCAGACGCGAAGGCGAAGGTGTCAGTGTCGAAAAACTGCGTGAACTTCGCAGACAGTATCCAAATATGCCGCATTTTTGTGGTTGTGAATAAATAAGCTATTGAATGGATCAAGAGAGGAGTATTACTTATGATGGAGACAAATGAAAACAAGGCAGTATGCAAAGAAGTTGGAAACGGTGTTGGATTTGAACGCATCCGCAGAATCACCGGCTATCTCGTCGGCACATTGGATCGTTTCAACAACGGAAAACGTGCAGAAGAAAAAGACCGTGTAAAACACAGTGTTTAATTGGCAGAATCCCTCCCAGACGGAGGGATTTTGTTTTGAAGGGAGAAACGAATATGGAACAAACAAAAAAACTGCGGTTAAGCGGTGTTGTGACCGATTCGATTGTGGATGGAAAAGGAATTCGCATGACGGTGTTTGTGCAGGGATGTCCGCATCATTGTCCGGGATGCCATAATCCGCAGACGCATGATTTTTCGGCAGGCTATGAAGACAGCGTCGACCGACTGGTCGAAAAGCTCAAGGAAGATCCGCTGCAATGCGGCGTTACACTTTCGGGCGGCGAACCGTTTTGTCAAGCTGAGGCACTGTTTGAATTTGCAAAGAAAGTCAAAGCACTCGGTAAAAATGTGTGGGCGTATTCTGGCTATACATTTGAAGAACTTATAAGTGGAAAAATCCCGTTTGCAAAGGAACTGCTTTCTGTTTGTGATGTGTTGGTAGACGGACGGTTTTTGATGGAACAGCGGAATTTGACGCTGCCGTTTCGCGGCAGTGAAAATCAGCGCGTGCTTGATGTTGCGGCGTCTCTTGCACAAAACAAGCCGGTATTGCTTGCACTTTGATAGAATTTTAGAAAAAAGCACAGACTCCTCAGATCATTTACGAAAAATTCATTGCTATTTGCGTGTACGGATGATATCATAAATATTGGTATCTTATGAAAAAGAGGAGGAGATGTCGGTGAAGCGCATTTTTGCGTTTGTTTTGGCGCTGTGTTTGGCAATTTGCTTTTGCTCGTGCAGCGATTCTTCTGAACCTGTTGTGCTTTCGTATGGCTTGCAGGCGAATCCGACAAATTTAGATCCCCAAAGTGCATCATCGCCGTCGGCGTTTACTGTATTATATGCGACAATGGAAGGCTTATATCGATTTGATGAAACCGGAACGCCGGTATTGGGCATTGCGGAAAAGGAACCGGAGATTTCGGCCGATCAAAAAAGATATACGTTTACCATCCGGGAAGATGCAGTCTGGACATATTTGAATGAGGACAAACAGGAACAAACGGTACCTGTGACAGCAGATGATTTTGTATTTGCATTCGAGCGGCTGCTCTCACCGCAGACGAAATCACCTGCGGCAGAGCGCTTTTACTGCATTAAGAATGCTTCTGAGATTCACGCGGGAACCATGGCACCCGAAACGATTGGTGTGCGGGCGATTGACGAAAAAACGCTTGTGATCGAACTGGAAACACCGACTGATTATTTCGAAAGTCTGCTTGCAACAACATACGCAATGCCGTGCAACCGGGAATTTTTTGAATCTACAAACGGAAGATACGGATTAAACAGAACGACAGTACGTTCAAACGGAATGTATCGGATCGGTTCCTGGGACGAAACAACACAGATTCGATTGGATAAAAATGCGTATTATCATGCACCGGAAATCGTATTTGCTGATACGGTTCGGCTTCGTATTCCGCAAAAAGATGATGCTTCCGATTTGGAACGGCTGTCTGATGATATTGTGAACGGTGTATTTGTAAGCGGTCAGGATGCGCAGGTGCTGGATGAATCGGAATATCGAATGATCCAGATGAAGGATGCTGTATGGGGCATTCAATTTCAGACTGCGGACGGACCGTTTGCAAATGCATCAATCCGGCAAGCAGTCTCGCTGTGCTTTGACCGTGCTGTTTATCAGTCGAAGCTTCCTTCTTATCTTACGGCAACGAATACGATCATTCCGGAAGATGCGATGCTGTTTGGAAAAATGTATGAACCGCTCCAAAAAACGGACACTATTGATCCTGCCGCTGCATATACAGCGTATCAAAAGGGATTGTCGGAACTTTCGAAAAACAGCATCACAGGGGCAAAGCTTCTTGTGTGTGAATCGGATACGGTGGATGTTGCTTCTTATTTTTCGGACATTTCTCAGATCTTACAGCGTGATTTATCCCTATTTTTAAGTGTTGAGTCGCTGCCGCAGAAAGAATATACGCAAAAACTCAAAAACGGTGACTACGATCTGGCGGTTGTCTGTTTAACTTCGTCCGATAATAATGCACTCACATATTTGTCGTCATATGCTTCGACAGCCGCAAACAATACAAGCGGCTATCAGAATATGTCGTTCGATGCGCTTTTAAGCGAGGCAAACAGTGCAGATCAATCCGGTCAGGCGCTCGCGCTGTGCCGACAAGCAGAAGAGCAGCTCCTTTCTGACAATGTATTTTTACCGATGATGTGGCAGTCGAAATCATTTGTCACGAAGAAAACCACAGAAGGATTGGTATATTTAAAACAGACCGGTGTTGTGCACTTTATGAAAACAACACCATCCGCATGAAGTATTTGTCGCACACATAAAATCCGGCGAAGAAAGGATGGCATGCAATGAAACGATGGAAAAAAGCGGGGATTGTTTGCTGTTCCGATCCGTTGCCGGATTCTTTTTTGCCGCAGACGAAATTACTCTGCGAGGTGCTCTCTTCACTCGGCATTACACCGGTGCTGAGCAGTGCAATGTTTGTATCCGAATTGCGCGGAAAAAATGCAATGAAAGCGAAAGCGGATGAATTGATGCGAATGATCGAAGATCCCGATATTTCGGCGATATTCGATATCTCCGGCGGTGATCTTGCAAACGGAATTTTACCATATCTTGATTTTTCGCTCTTTGCAGAGCATCCGAAACCAATATTCGGGTACAGTGATCTGACTGCATTGCTCAACGCAGTATATCGAAAAGCTGGAACTGCTTCAGTGCTCTATTCGGTCAAGAACTTGATTGGGAAGCACGCAGATATGCAGGCAGTACGGTTTTTAACATTTTTGCAGGGAAACAGCGATCCGCTTTTTTCACCGGTATGGCAGTTCGTGCAGGGAGAATCTATGAACGGCACGTTGATCGGCGGAAACATCCGCTGTTTGTTAAAGCTTGCAGGCACGCCTTATTTTCCGGCGTGCAGCGATGCTGTGCTGTTTTTGGAATCGAGAAGCGGCGGAGAAAACCGCATCCGTGCGTATTTTGATCAGCTTTTGTGTATGGAGGTGTTTTCGAAGGTGAACGGCGTGCTGCTCGGGACGTTTACGGAGCTTGAATCTGTGTGCGGTGAGGATGCACCGCAGCAGCTGCTGATGGAAGTTGTGCAGAATAAGCGGCTTCCGATTGCGAAAACGAAAACGGTCGGACATGGCAGTGATTCACACGCACTGCCGATCGGAATTTCGGTATCGATGGATGCGCAAAAAGCTTCGTATTTGCAGTTTTCACATCATCCGGATTATGATATAATACCATTATAACAACGAAAAAATAGGCGGAGGAACCATACATGCAGTTCATTCATGGCGTAATTCATACAATGGAAGGCGAGGTCTTTGAAGACGGCTATCTGACCACAAACGGCTCGGTGATTGAGTCGGTCGGACCGATGGACAGTCTTTCTCAGATTAAAGCCGATGCAGTCGATTTAAACGGTGCGAGCGTGTATCCGGGATTTATTGACGCGCATTGTCATATCGGCATCTGCGAGGACGGCTTGGGCTTTGAGGGCGAGGATGTCAACGAGGAAACACATCCGCTCACACCGCAGATGCGTGCGATTGATGCAGTCAACTTTTTGGACGACTGCTTTGCGGAAGCAGTGGATGCCGGTGTGACAACGGTATTGACCGGCCCAGGCTCGGCAAATCCGATCGGCGGTCAGTGGCTGGCAATGAAAACATACGGCCGCTGTATGGAAGAAATGGCGTTTGCCGATCCGGTCGGTATGAAATTTGCATTCGGTGAAAATCCGAAGGTTTCGTATAACGCGAAAAATATGTCGCCGATGACACGCATGGCAACTGCGGCGCTCATTCGCAAACAGCTGCAGAAGGCGCGCAACTATATCGAAGATATTCGCCGCGCCGAAGAAGATGATGAGCTGGACGAGCCGGAATTTGATGAAAAATGCGAAGCACTCATTCCGGTGCTCAAAGGTGAGATGAAAGCGTTCATGCACGCACACCGTGCCGATGATATTATGACAGCACTGCGCATTGCAAAAGAGTTTTCACTCGATGCGGTCATTGTCCATGCGACAGAAGGGTATAAAATCGCGGATCTGCTCGCTGAACGTGATGCTAAAATTATCACAGGTCCGATTATCTGCGACCGTTCGAAGCCGGAATTAAAAGGACTCACGCCCAAAAATGCGGCGATTTTAGCACAGCATGGAATCCAAGCAGCTGTGTGTACCGATCATCCGGTCATTCCGATTCAGTATCTGCCGCTGTCTGCGGCGATCTGCGAAAAAGAGGGACTTTCTCATGAGGCGGCGCTCGAAAGCATCACCATCCGTGCGGCAGAAATTGCAGGCATTGATGCACGTGTCGGTTCGCTCAAGACCGGAAAAGATGCGGATTTCTGCGTGTTCCAGGATGATCCGCTCACCGTGAGCGCAAGTCCGTCGATGGTTGTAATCGGCGGCGTGGTTGTGAAAAACAGAAAAGACGGAGGAAATACATGACACAATATCAGTTTGTATGTCCGTGTTTGTTCGGACTCGAAAGCGTGCTTTCGGGAGAACTGCGCCGCATGGGTGCAGACAATGTCATGGCACATAACGGAAAAGTCACATTTACAGGCGACAGCGCAATGATGGCACGCGCGAATATCGGACTGCGCACTGCGGAACGTGTACTTATCG
>CASGAN010000005.1:0-79992 GCA_949299455.1 uncultured Oscillospiraceae bacterium | reverse complement strand
TGTACTTATCGAAATCGGGAAATTCACAGCAAAAACGTTTTCGGAGTTGTTTGATCAGGTGCGTGCATTGCCGATTGAGGAATATATCGGCTCTAGGGATGCATTTCCGGTGAAAGGCTGGGCGCTTGAATCGAAGCTCATGAGTGAGCCGGATTGTCAGGCAATCATCAAAAAAGCCATGGTGGAGCGAATGCGTCATCACTATAGAATGGACTGGTTTCCGGAAACAGGTGCACTTCATCAGATTCAGTTTTCCATTTATCATGATGAAGTGTCGATTATGCTCGATACCTCGGGCGCAGGACTTCACAAGCGCGGTTATCGCGTCAATTCCAATGCAGCGCCGATTAAAGAAACGCTGGCGGCAGGAATGCTTGATCTGATCCGTGTGTATCCCGATACGGTTTTGTGCGATCCGTTTTGCGGCTCGGGAACCATTTTGATTGAAGCGGCAATGAAAGCGCTCAATGTGCCGCCGGGACTCAAGCGTAAGTTTGCCGCACAGAATTTCGGCATGTTCGATGAATCGGTTTGGCGGCAGGAACGTCAGCGCGGCATTGACGGTGTACGTCGGGATATCACATTTTTTGCGTATGGCTTGGATATTGATCCGGAGAGCGTGGCGCTCGCAAAGGAAAATGCAAAAAAAGCCGGCGTATTTTCCCGTATGCTCATCGGACAAAAGGATGTTCGTTCGCTTGTTGTGCGTGATGATCTCACGCTGATTGCGACAAACCCGCCGTATGGCGAGCGTATGCTCGAACAAGAGGAAGCACGGGAACTGTATCGTGCAATGGGAAAGGTGCTTTCCGCTTCGGATGCGGCAAAAGCGATCATCACACCGGACGAGCAGTTCGAAACGTTGTTTGGCAAAAAAGCCGACAAGCGCCGGAAATTATATAACGGCATGCTCAAGTGTCAGCTGTATTTATATCAGCGGAACCGCAAAAAAACAGAAAGGGTGGAAACCTATGCAGCAGAGTGAAAAACAAGCAGCCAGAAAGCTGTTCATTAAGACAGCAAGCGCATTTTTGATGGGACACATCGGCGGTGTGCTCATTGCGTTTATCTTTTGCTTTGGATTGTCCGGTTTGTTTGAAGGAAACGGCATTTTTGTGCTGATTCCGGTTGTTTTATTCGTTTACAGCTATCCGATTTACGGAACGATGTGGAATGCCGGACATCGCGATTTGAACGCAGCAAACTTTGGCCACACACAGCTTCACCGCTGGAAAGGTCTTGTCTATGGACTGGTGGGAATGATCCCGGTCATTTTGATTTCGTTCGGATTTATTCTTTCAAAATTTGGTCTGCTGTTCAATTTCGTCATGCCGTATAAAGTGATCAATGCGGAAATTTGGCCGATTATCAATCTGATCAACACGAGTATCTATCTGCCGGAATTTACATACGGACAGGTCTTTTTGATTGCGGCTTGCTCGCTGATTCCGGTGCTGATCGGCGAGTTTGGATATCTGATGGGCACATATGATATTGCCATCAAACAAAAAATCGTATACCGTAACGAAAAGAAGAACTGACCTGCATAAACAAACGCCTGCTTCCATATAGATAGCGATGATAACAAGGAAAGAGCATCGAGTGGGAGGAGGCGTTTTCTCATCGTTACGCGTGTAATTCGTGTGCATCGAGGCGTTTTAGCCATGATTTGTGCAGGACTCATTGCTGTGTCGGCACTGTTTCATGTTGTAGCACAAACAACGCTTCATACATCCGGCAAACAGGAAATTGTATTGGATGCAGGACATGGCGGATTAGACCCCGGTGCGGTTTCTGCGGATGGGATCAGCGAAAAGGACATCAATCTTGATATTGTGCTCATATTGCGCGATCTTTTGACTGCGAGCGGGTTTTCTGTGACGCTGACAAGAGAAACAGACTGTTCGCTGCATGAGGAAGGCTGTCGTACCGTTGCACAAAAAAAGACGTCGGATTTAAAAAAACGGCTTTCCATCATCAAAGAGCATCCGCAGGCTGTTGTCGTTTCTGTTCATCAGAATTATTTTGGTGAATCAAAGTATCACGGCGCGCAGATGTTTGCCGGACCAAAGAACGAGCAAAGCCGCGTGTTGGCAGAATGTTTGCAGACGTCATTCCGTCAGACACTTCAGCCGGAAAATACGCGCGAGGTGAAAACGGCGACAAGCAGTGTGTATATCATTCACGAAGCGCCCAATCCGATTGTGCTTGCGGAGTGCGGATTTTTGTCAAATCCGCAGGAGAGCAAACAGCTTGCCGATCCGGATTACAGAAAAGCAGTGGCGCTGACATTATATCAAGGAATTCTTGCGTATTACGCAAACGGAATATGAAAGAGGGATAGGATTGGCAAAACCAAGGACGCAGTTTGTCTGCAATCAATGCGGATATGAAACGGTAAAATGGCTCGGCAGATGCCCGGAATGCGGGAACTGGAACTGCTTTGAGGAAGTGGTGAAAAATGCGCCTGCACCGGCATCGTCGTCAAAAATTCAGATTGAGCCGCAGCGTTGGCACGCGCAGCAGATCCGCTCGCTTCAAGAGATCAATGAGGATGATGAAATCCGATTTTATACAGGAATCGGCGAACTTGACCGTGTGTTGGGCGGCGGTATTGTAAAAGGATCGCTCGTGCTGTTGGGCGGTGATCCGGGCATCGGCAAATCAACACTGCTGCTCCAGATTTGTGAGCATCTCGGAAAAGAACTGACGATTTTGTACGTCTCCGGCGAGGAATCGGCACGTCAGCTAAAGCTGCGTGCAAACCGACTTAATGTAAAAACAGAGGGGCTTTTGGTGCTCGCTTCGACCGATGTGGAAACGATTGTGAACACGATTCTTGCAAAAAAGCCGGATCTTGTCATGATCGACTCAATCCAGACGATGTGCATCGGTTCGATTACTTCATCGCCCGGCAGTATCACGCAGGTGCGCGAGAGCACGAATGCGTTTTTACGCGTGGCAAAGTCGGAGGATATTCCGATTTTGATTGTCGGCCATGTGAACAAAGACGGTGCAATTGCGGGTCCAAAGGTGCTTGAGCATATCGTGGACTGTGTGCTCTATTTTGAAGGGGAGCGCAATATTTCATATCGGATTCTCCGCGCGGTGAAAAACCGTTATGGCTCCACCAATGAAATCGGTATGTTCGATATGGGGGATGAGGGCCTCTGCGAAGTGCCGAATCCGTCGCTTACACTCATTTCCGGCCGTCCGCAGGGTGTTTCGGGAAGCTGTGTCGCGTGTATCCTCGAGGGCAGCCGCCCGATTCTGGCTGAAGTGCAGGCACTTGTCACAAAAACCGGATTCGGTACGCCTCGCCGCACAGCAAACGGCTTTGACTATAACCGCATGAACCTTTTGCTGGCAGTTCTTGAAAAGCGGGCAGGATTCTTCTTCGGAACGCTTGATGTATATATTAACGTCGTCGGAGGACTGCGGCTCGATGATCCGGCGGCGGATTTGCCGGTCGCACTCTCGCTTGTGTCAAGTTTGCGCGACCGTGCGGTCGATGACGACTTGATCGCATTCGGTGAAATCGGTTTGGGTGGAGAAATCCGCAGTGTTCACAACTTAGCCGAGCGGGTCAAAGAGGCACAGCGGCTTGGATTCTGTCGGGCAATCGTGCCAAAATCTGCGATGTCACAGCTTGCACAGCTGCGTGGGCTGAAGCTGGAGCTTTTGCCTGTTTCGCACATCAAAGAGGCGTTTGCAGTGCTTTCGTGAAAGGGATGATGAGATGAAATACTTGGACAAATACCGTGGATGTCTGATTGGCGGCGCGGCAGGAGATGCACTCGGCTATGCGGTCGAATTTCTGGATATTGCGTCTATTAAAAGAACATACGGTGCGCAGGGCATCACGTCGTATGATCTTGTAAACGGAAAAGCGCTGATTTCCGACGATACGCAGATGACGCTGTTCACCGCAAATGGTTTGCTGCTTGGCACAACGAGAGGAAAAACGCGCGGAATTATGGGAACATATTCGTCCTATATCAATTTTTGTTATAAAGACTGGTATCGGACGCAGACAGAGTCCTATCCGCTGAAAGAAGGGTATACCTATACCTGGCTTGTGAATGTTCCGCAGCTGTTTTCCCGCCGCGCGCCGGGAAACACCTGCCTGACTGCGATCGCACAGGGCACGCCCGGCACGCCGGAACAACCGATCAATGACAGCAAAGGGTGCGGCGGCATTATGCGTGCTGCGCCAATCGGTTTGTATTTTCCGGACAATGGAATCATCCATAAAACACAGGAGGAAATCGATCAGATCGGCGCGGAGAGTGCGGCGCTGACACACGGGCATCCGCTCGGATATATTCCTGCGGCGGCGCTTGTCCACATCGTCAGTCTTGCGGCGCACCGTGATGATCTTTCGCTGTCTGAAATCATCGAGGACACAAAACGGGCAGTCAGCCTGCAATTTAAAGGGAATGCGTATCTATCTGATTTTCTTCTGCTTCTTGATAAGGCGGTTTCTTTGGCCGGACAGGACTTAAATGATGATCAGGCGATCGCAATGCTCGGCGAAGGCTGGGTGGCAGAGGAAACACTGGCGATCGCGGTGTATTGTGCACTTAAGTATCCCAAGGATTTTGATAAAGCGCTGATTGCATCGGTAAATCACAGCGGTGACAGCGATTCCACTGGTTCGGTCACAGGAAATATTCTTGGTGCATATCTTGGACTTCGAGCGATTCCTCAAAAATATACAGACAATCTGGAGCTTTTTGAGGTGATTCAAGAGATTGCCGACGATCTCTATCAAGATTGTCAAATCAGTGAATACGAGCAGTCGCCGGATGGCGTGTGGGAGAACAAATATATCCAAGGCTGTTATGTTCCGAGGTAACGTATAAGGAGGCGTGACATGTTTTATGAACGATTCTGTGCGCTGTGTACGTCCATGCACGTTGAGCGGATTACATTGGACAATCTTTCGCGTGTGATTGCATTGTTTGCGTCCAATCCGGTCTATTTTTCATGTGTACAGTCGCATCCGGTCGATGAAGATGAGTGTAAAGCGGATATCACAATGCTGCCGCCTGGGAAAACACTTGCAGACAAGACGTATGTGCTCGTGTCAGATGAACAGGGAGACCTTGCGGTCATCGATTTTGTGGAAGGGTATCCCGATGATATGACCGGCTATCTCGGTTTTTTGATTGTATCCGGCAGCCGGCACGGAAGCGGATTGGGAACGATGCTTCTTTCAAAGATTCAACAGGCGGCAAGTGCGTGCGGTCTTTCACGGATTGAACTTGGATGCTATGAAACGAACGAGCATGGGATGGCATTTTGGAAGGCATCGGGATTTTCGCCGATTCGCACTTCAAAACAGGAAACAGACGGGATTGTCTATACCATTGTTTCTATGGAGAAAAATATTTAAACAAAATAAAGAGAAAAAGCACCGGAAGAAATTCCGGTGCTTTTTTTCGAACAAAAAAATAACAGCCTTGCGGCTGTTATTTTTTACAATGCAAATCTTATGCCAATTCAGCAAAGTATTTGATTGTTCTGACCATCTGGCTTGTGTACGAGTTCTCGTTGTCGTACCAGGAAACAACTTTAACCAGAGTTTTGTCTTCGCCAAGCGGAGTAACTTTGGTCTGAGTTGCGTCGAACAGAGAACCGTAGGTGATGCCGATGATGTCGGAAGAAACGAGTTCTTCTTCTGTGTAACCAAAGGAGTCAGAAGATGCAGCTTTCATTGCAGCGTTAACTTCGTCAGCTGTAACAGCTTTGTTGACAACAGCGGTCAGCTCGGTCAAAGAACCTGTCGGAACCGGAACACGTTGTGCAGCGCCGTCCAATTTGCCGGACAGTTCCGGAATAACCAGGCCGATTGCTTTTGCAGCGCCGGTGGAGTTCGGAACGATGTTGACAGCAGCAGCGCGAGCTCTTCTCAGATCGCCTTTTCTGTGCGGGCCGTCGAGAACCATCTGATCGCCTGTGAAAGCGTGGATTGTGGTCATGAAGCCTTTTTCGATCGGAGCGAGTTTGTTGAGCGCGTCAGCCATCGGAGCGAGGCAGTTGGTGGTGCAGGAAGCAGCCGAGATGATGGTGTCTTCCGGTTTCAGGGTTTTTTCGTTTACGCTGTAAACGATGGTCGGCAGATCATTGCCAGCCGGAGCAGAGATAACAACTTTTTTTGCACCTGCGTCGATGTGAGCCTGTGCTTTGTCTTTTTTTACGTAGAAGCCGGTGCACTCGAGTACAACGTCAACACCGATTTCGCCCCACGGCAGCTCTGCAGCGTTGGGTTTTGCGTAAATTTTGATCTCTTTACCGTCAACGACGATTGCGTCCTCTTTTGCTTCGACTTTGTCTGCCAGAGCATATCTGCCCTGAGCAGAGTCGTATTTCAGCAGGTGAGCGAGCATTTTCGGGTTGGTCAGATCGTTGATAGCAACAACCTCGTAACCCTCAGCGCCGAACATCTGTCTGAATGCGAGACGACCAATGCGTCCAAAACCGTTAATAGCAACTTTAACAGCCATAATGATAAAACCTCCTGTAATTGTATTACACGTTTATTCTATACCATTTTGACGATAAAGGCAAGCCTCTGTGACGGATTTAACAATATTTTTTTATCCATTGCACGGAATAATTCGAAAAAACGGGCACAGAATAGGTTTAAAAGGAAAAAGAATTTACAAATAAAATAAAATGCGATATAATCATTTTATATATATCCGTACAAAATAAAGTCTGATATGAGGTGCAGTATGGAAGCTTCCCTTGATTTTATCGACTGGATTTTGCATTCGGAAAAAACGGCGGCTTTTTTGTGTGATCAAAACCTACGCGTGACAAAAAATGGCGGCGCACCGGTCAAAGAAGGAAAAACACTTTATGAACTGTTTCCTGCGCTTTTTGATGAATTTCGTCATGCAGAATCAACACTGTGTCAAAATTCGCCTTTTTTTTCGACAAAATTCGACCTTTTTCTAAAGAATACGACACTGCTGCTTCTGCCGACGCAGAATCCGGATGTGTTTTTGGGCATTTTTTCAAACGATGAAACCGGTAAAAAGGATTCTACTGATTTGATTGTACAGATCAGCGACCGCTATCGTTCGCCGGTATCGAATATATTGAATATTCTTTCGATGCTGTCTTCGGGAATGCAGGGAGAATCGCATGATCGGGAGCGCGCATATTTGAATGCGGCGGCAAGAGAATGTTATGCAATTCTGCGCGGCGTGATGCCTGCAAACGATTATTACCTGCTCGTCAATCATCGGATGCCGTGCACACGAAATCCGCAGCTTTTGGATTCGTTTTTGTCTGATATCTGTGCAGCACTGCGCTCGTTTTTCCGCAAAACGGAATATGAGATCGTGTTTTCTGCAGAGCAGACAGCCGTCTGCGCGTCGTTTGATGCAAGGCTTTTGTCACTCGCTGTATTTCATCTGGTCGCAAATGCGGCTGCCTTTTCGCCGCAGGATTCGCGCATTACTGTTTCTTTGCGCGTGATTAAAGATCGGGCAGTCATCACGGTGCGGGATGAAGGCGATGGCATTGCACCAGAAGAGCTTTCCCGCGTGTTTGAACCGTTTTATACAAGTCACCGCACAGCCGTTCCGGAGGAGAAAATGGGCATGGGCCTTGGACTTCCGATTGTGCGGGAGATCATGGCACTGCACGATGGTTCTGCGGCAATCACAAGCACGGTAAATCAAGGGACGAGCGTTTCACTGACACTGCCGTTGTGTGAAGAAGTCCCTGCAAAAATGGTGCACAGTGATACGGCAAAATATGCGGCAGATAAATTTTCCGATCTTTATATTCTGTTTGCCGACTTGTGTCAGATCAATCTGTTTTATTAAATATTGGACTGAAAAGAGCTGTCTTTAAACATTTAAAGACAGCTCTTATTCGTATGCACGGTGCAGTCTTGGCTATGCCGTTTTTATTTTGCGCATTTGCAAAGTTTTTATATGAACATTTATCTGTGTGCATTTTCATAGGCTTTCCTGATTTCCTCTGGCATATCTTCCGCTTTCATCGCACTCAGCCGATCTTCATTTCCGTCTTTGATTGCCTGTTCGTAATACCAGCATTTGAATTTGATCATGTCAAGTGCTTGGTTCATGCGCTCAATTTCAGATTCTACAAGTTCTTTTTGTTTTAGAAACAATTCTCTTCGCTGTGTATACGTTTCACTGCCTTTTACACACCATTCCATAAACTGTTTGATATCTTTTATTTCGAGCCCTGATTTTTTGAGGCATTCAATGACACGCAGTGCTTCGAGCTCTTTGTCGCTGAATTTCCGAATACCGGATACGCGGTTCATATTGGGAAATAATCCTTCTTTATCATAGTAGCGCAGCGTAGAAACAGGCAAATGAAACATTTCTGATACTTGACCGATGGTATACATAAAAATATCTCCTTAAATTTTGAAAAAACTATTGACCTGAAGTTAGGTTTAGATATTACAATGATCATAGCAAATAAAAATGAATGTGTCAAACATCTTTTTGGAGGTTTTACAATGTCAAAGAACATTCTTGTCATTCGTACAAGTCTTAGAAACAACAGCAATTCGGATCTCTTGGCGGATTCTTTTATCAAAGGCGCTGAATCAGCAGGGAATCACGTAGAGGACGTCACACTCAAAGATAAGACGATTACTTTTTGCAAAGGGTGTCTTGCTTGTCAGAAAACGAAACAGTGTGTTATCCATGACGACGCAGTGAAAATTGCAGATCAGATGTGCAGTGCAGATGTCATCGTGTTTGCGACGCCGATTTATTATTACGAAATGAGTGGTCAGATGAAAACGATCCTTGATCGTGCAAACTCACTTTTTGCCCGGGACTACACATTCCGGGATATCTATCTGCTGACAACGGCGGCCGAAGACGAAGCGTATGTACCTGAAAAAGCAATCAGCGGTTTAAACGGCTGGATTGACTGCTTTGAAAAAGCAAGGCTTGCAGGTACGGTGTTTGCAGGCGGTGTTGGAGATGCAGGCGATATCGCGAATCATCCCACGCTTCAGAAAGCGTATGAGATGGGAAAGGCAATATGATGAAAAGAAAACGGTGGATTCTGCTGGCAGGTGTGTTGGTTGTTTTGCTGATGTTTACATGCTGTGGGCAAAATGCAAAGAAGCCGAGCGGTGGTTCGGAACAATCCTCTGTACCTGCGGTTTCATCCGACCAGTCGGAAAACAATGGGGAAAGTTCTTCGTCACAATCAGAGAGCACAGCAGAAAGAGAGGAGGATACAGCGTTGAAGATCAATGTGCAGGTTGGAGATCATCTGTTTACAGCAACATTAGAGGATAACACTGCTGCGGACGCCTTTTTTGAAATGATGAAAAAGGCGCCTGTAGTGATTGAGATGCGCGATTATTCCGGATTTGAAAAAGTAGGTTCATTGGGAGCACGTCTCCCCGCCAGCGATCGTCAGACGACAACGCACGAAGGCGATATTGTTTTGTATAACGGAAATCAAATTGTCATGTTTTACGGCTCCAATTCTTGGCGTTATACCCGGCTTGGAGCAATTGATGATTTGTCCGGGTTTAAAGACGCGCTGGGCAGCGGTGATGTGACAGTGACTTTTTCTGCGGCGTGATATGGTTTCATAAGAAAGGAGATTTTTTAAAAATGGAAGAACAGCTGAAATTAACACAGGAGTGGGATAAAACATTCAAAAAAGGCGATCAGGTCAATCATCGCAAAATCACATTTCATAATCGTTACGGTATCACTTTGGCGGCCGATTTATATGAGCCGAAACATCTCGCAGGACCACTTCCGGCGATTGCAGTAAGTGGTCCTTTCGGCGCAGTAAAAGAGCAGAGCGCAGGCTTATATGCACAGACAATGGCAGAAAGAGGATTTTTGACAATCGCTTTTGACCCGTCATTTACAGGTGAAAGCGGCGGAACACCGAGATATGTTGCATCTCCTGATATCAATACAGAGGATTTTCAGGCAGCGGTTGATTTTTTATCTGTTCAGGACAATGTTGATCCAGACAGAATCGGAATCATCGGAATCTGCGGCTGGGGCGGAATGGCACTGAATGCCGCCGCTGTTGACACCAGAATCAAAGCGACTGTTACATCGACAATGTATGATATGACCCGTGTCAATGCGAACGGTTATTTTGATGAAGAGGACAGCGAAGAGGCGCGATATGAAAAGCGCAAAGCATTAAATGCGCAGAGAATTGCAGATTATAAAAACGGAACATATAAACGAGCAGGCGGCGTGGTCGATCCGCTTCCCGATGACGCGCCTTTTTTCGTAAAAGATTATTATGATTATTATAAAACAGACCGTGGATATCATGAAAGATCTTTAAATTCAAATGACGGTTGGAATGTAACGTCTTCGCTGTCATTTCTCAATATGCCGATTTTGCAGTACAGCAGTGAGATTCGCAGTGCTGTGCTGATGATTCACGGTGAAAAGGCGCATTCCTGTTATTTCAGCAAGGATGCATTTCAAAAGCTCACCGGCAGCAACAAAGAACTCATGCTGATTCCGAATGCGGTTCACACCGATTTGTATGACCGAACAGACATCATTCCTTTTGATCAGATTGAAACATTCTTCAAAGAGAATATGTAATAAAATAAAAGAGCCACACCTAATATGCAGGTGTGGCTCTTTTATTCGGTGAACGATGCACTGTTTTACTCAGAAACAGGACTGCGGTTTTCGATTTCTTTTTTGACTTCAAAATAGGAGGAAATCGATTGGTCAAGTGCATTTTTTAAAAACTCGGCATCATGAATGCTGTCGCAGCGTGCAGCATATGCGGCAATCAGCGCAGATTCAAGTCGGAGCATTTCTTCAAACAGAAACGATTCTTCGGTTTGCGAATATGAAAACGGCACAGCATTCACCTCATCAGTTTAATTGTTTTAACAGTGCGTCATATTGATTTTGATGGGATGCAGAAAGACGCTCAAGCGCAATCTTTGTTTGCTGATCACGGCAGTTTACACTGTGCCGCCGGTACATTTTCACCATGAATTGCTCATATCGGAGCAGATCTTCGATTGCTGTCGTGTGTTTTATGTTGTTTTCCATAAACTTCCCACCTTTTGTTTTCCTGCAAATAGTATGGGAGGTTTTATGATGTTTATACGGAGAAATGATCGCCTTGGAACAAATCATGATCGCGGAAATAGTTGTCGATGGCGGCGAGAACACCGCGTTTATCAGTTGTCCATCGCGGTGCAATCAAATGATTCCGGTCACCGTCGCCGGTGAGCCGTTCGATGACAGTATCCGGAGAAAACAGCGCAATCTGCCGGCACACAAGCGACACATATTCCTCTTTTGACAAAAGCGGAAACGGCGCCTTTTGGTACAAAGCGGCAAGCGGCGTCTGTTCCATCACATGAAGCATGTGAAGCTTTACGCCAAACGGCAAAAGCGCGGCAACTGTTTTTGCTGAATCAAGCATCTGTTCCTCGGATTCCCATGGGAATCCATTGATTAAATGAACAGTGACCGGGATTCCAGCCGCTTTGAGTGCTTCGTATCCGGAAAGAAACACGGAAAACGGATATCCTCTGTGAATCCGGACTGCGGTTTCGTCGAAAACGGTTTGCAAGCCGAGCTCTACAAACAGCGGAATCTCTCCGGCGATTTTTATTAAACAGTTGATCATTTCAATGGGCAGGCAGTCCGGACGTGTGGCAATCGCGATTGCCTCTACGCCGGGAAAAGACATCGCTTCCCGGCACAGTACATACAGCCGCTCAGGCGTTGTATAGGTGTTGGTGTTTGCCTGAAAATAGGCGATGTAGTGTTCATCCGGCCACTTGTTTTTCATGCGCATCGATTCAGCGGTGAGTTGTTCGGTAACAGACGTGCCTGGATTCCCCGCAAAATCACCGCTCCCCGATGCAGTACAGTAAATACAGCCGCCGGTTCCCGTTGTGCCATCGCGGTTTGGACAGGTGAATCCGGCGTTTAAGCAGAGCTTAATCATCTTGTGACCAAACCGCTGTTTCATCGCGGTGTCAAAGGTCAGATAGTGCTTGTTATTTGAGTATTGTCTGCGCATAAAAGTTCCCTCCGGCGGATTGGTTCGCTTTTTTAGTATAACAGAAAGGAAACAATTTTAAAATCTTTTTTACCGATTGTATTTGCGCTTTTTGCGCGCATAAAGTATAATAAAAGAAACGTATTTTGTGATGAAAACAAGGAGCAGACTATGTTTGATAAATTGATTGAACTTTTAAAAAATGAATCCATTCCATATAAAGAAAATGTCCGCCTGCGCGACTATACCACATTTCAGATCGGCGGCAACTGTCCGCTTGCGGTTTCGCCCGAAACCGCGGTACACATGCAGACCGTGACCACATGGCTTTTAGAAAACGACTGCCCGTATTTTGTGCTGGGAAAAGGCTCGAATATTTTGGCGAGCGACAACGGCTATCACGGCGTTTTGCTTTTGACGCAGTCGCTTCGTACAATCGAAAAAAATGAAAACACGGTGCGGTGCGGTGCAGGCGTTTCGCTTTCAAAGCTTTGCGCATTTGCGGCATCTCATGCGCTTGGCGGTCTTGAGTTTGCATGGGGCATTCCGGGCTCTGTCGGCGGCGCGGTCTATATGAATGCGGGTGCATACGGCGGTGAAATCGTCGATGTGATCAAAAGTGCTACGTTTTTGGAAGAGGACGGCACAATCCGCACACTGCCGGTGGAGGAACTTGACCTCTCTTACCGCCACAGCTGCTTTACAGGAACAAAGCGCATCATTTTAGAGGCGGAATTTTCGCTTCATCCCGACGAAAAGGAAGCAATAAGCGCACGAATGGACGATTATATCGGACGCAGAACGTCAAAACAGCCGCTCGACAAGCCGAGTGCAGGCAGTACGTTTAAACGGCCCAAGGGCGGCTATGCCTCTGCGCTCATTGAGCAGTGCGGCTTAAAAGGCTTTACGATCGGCGGTGCACAGGTGAGCGAAAAGCACAGCGGATTTTTGGTCAACTGCGGCGATGCAACGGCTGCGGATATGGAAGCACTCATTCACCATGTACAGCGCGTTGTAAAAGAACAGACAGGATTTTCGCTGGAGTGCGAAGTCATTCACCTTGGATTTTAATAGAGAACAGCAGGAGGAGCGACAGATGGATTTTTTAATTGTAACGGGACTTTCAGGAGCCGGAAAATCGCGCGCGGTCGATGCGCTTGAGGACATCGGATTTTTCTGTGTGGACAATATGCCGCCGAAGCTTATTTCGCGGTTTGCCGAAATCGCATTGCAGTCGGGCGGCAAAATGACAAAGGTTGCCGTGGTGTCGGATGTGCGCGGCGGCACACTGTTTAACGATTTTCAGTCAGAACTTGATCTTATGCAGCAGTTAAAAATCGACTATAAGCTGTTGTTTCTCGATTGCAGCGATGAGATTTTGCTGCGCCGTTTTAAAGAAACGCGCCGCCGCCATCCGTTGATCGACCAGAGCGACGCATCATTGGAGCGGGCAATCGCCGCAGAGCGCGCACTGCTTGTTCCGTTCCGTGCACGGGCAGACTATATCATCGACACGTCCAATATGGCGCTCGCACAGTTTCGTGAACGCATCAATACGCTGTTTTTGGAGAATCCGTCCGCATCCATGCAGATCAACTGCATGTCGTTCGGGTTTAAATACGGTGCTCCGGCAGAGGCTGACCTGATGTTTGACGTGCGCTGTCTGCCAAACCCGTTTTACATTGATTCGTTAAAATATAAAACAGGACTCGATGCGGATGTGAACGAATATGTGATGGCATGGCCGCAGTCGGTGCTGCTTTTGCAAAAGCTTGTCGATCTGCTTGATTACTTAATCCCGCTTTATATGAAAGAGGGGAAAAGCCAGCTTACCGTGGCGTTTGGATGCACCGGCGGCAAACATCGTTCTGTGACGTTTGCAGAAAAGCTGTATGCACACTTTTCTGAGCAGAATTTGAGCGTTTCAGTCAACCACCGCGATATTTCCAAAACATAATGAGGAGGAACAAACGGAATGTCGTTTTCCGCAGATGTGAAAAAAGAACTGGCAGCCGCGAAAAACGGCTGTTCGTTTTGTTTGGGCGCTTCGCTTTATGGAATGCTGTTATACGGCAGATGTGTGCAGGAGGATAAAATCTCATTTTCCACCGAGAGCGACGATGCCGCCGAGCTGTTTGCAGCGCAGGTGATTGCCATGACGGGAACGCTTCTGACCATTCATGAGCCGGAGTCCGGCAAGCGTCCGTTTTTCATGGTCACAGTCGAGGATGTGCGAAGCGTGCGCCGATTGCTTGAGCAGTTTGAATGGCCGGTATCCGAAAAAGAGCCGGTAAACCGCCGGTTTTTGCCGAATCCGTGTTGCATGGAATCGTTTTTGCGCGGGGTTTATCTTGCATGTGGTTCGATGAGCGACCCGCAGAAGGAGTATCATCTTGAATTCCGCGCACCGAACGAAACGTTTGCACAGGTACTGCTGTCGCTTCTTTCCGAAAACGGGCTTCATTTTAAAATGACATCGCGTGCCGGTCAGATTGTCGTGTATGCAAAGGACAGCGAACAGATTGAGGATACACTTACACGCCTTGGAGCGGTGCACAGCGCGATGACGCTCATGAATTTAAAAATCGAAAAAGAAATGCGCAATCAGGTGAACCGCGTGACGAACTGCGAAACCGCAAACATCGAAAAAACGGTCAATGCTGCGTTTGCGCAAGTGCAGAAAATCAAATATATCAAAGACACCGTCGGGTTTGACAGCCTGCCGATTCCGCTTCAGGAGGCGGCACTTCTGCGGCTTGCCAATCCAAACGCGACGCTTTCGGAACTGTGCCGGCTTTCGGGTGGAACAGTCAGCCGCAGCGGCATGAATCACCGTCTTTCGCGGCTTTCAAAAATTGCGGACGAACTGAAAGAATCGTTTGCGGAATAACACATAAAGGAGGGATGAGATGCGCGATTTTGTTCATTTGCATCTGCATACGGAATATAGTTTGCTCGATGGCGCATGCGTGATTGACCGGCTTGTGGACAGGCTTTCGTCCATCGGACAAAAAGCGGCGGCGATCACCGACCACGGCAATATGTACGGCGTGATTGCGTTTTACAAAGCCTGCAAAAAAGCGGGTATCAAGCCGATTTTAGGCTGTGAAGTCTATGTCGCACCGCGCACACGATTTGATAAGGTGCATAAAGTGGACAGCAGTCCGTATCATTTGCTGCTGTTGTGCAAAAACGAAGTGGGCTATCACAATTTGATGAAGCTTGTATCGTATGGCTATATCGACGGCTTTTATAACCGTCCGCGTGTCGACCGCGCACTTCTTTCCCAGTATCATGAGGGACTGATTTGTTTGTCGGCGTGTTTGGCAGGTGAGATCCCGCGTGCGCTTTCCGCAAACGACTATGATCGTGCAAAAGAAGCGGCACTGTTTTATAAAGGGCTGTTCGGTGATGATTATTATATTGAACTTCAGGATCACGGCATCGAGGAACAGCGTCGGATTCTGCCTTTGCTTAAAAAGCTTGCGCGGGAGCTTTCAATTCCGATGGCGGCAACGAATGACTGTCATTATCTTGATAAAGAGGACGCCAAAACACAGGCGGTACTGATGTGCATTCAGACAAACACTGTGCTGGGCGAGGGAAATGCCATGGAATTTCCGACAGAGGAATTCTATGTGAAAACAGGTGACGAGATGGCGTCCTTATTTGCCGATGTGCCCGAGGCGATCGACAACACGGTTCGCATCGCCGAGCAATGCAACGTAGAGATCGTGTTCGGTCAGACGAAATTGCCGCGCTTTACGATTGAGGGCGTTTCGGATAATACAGAGTATTTCAAAAACCTCTGCTACCGCGGTCTGCGCAAGCGGTATGGCGGAAATGTGACGAAAACGCTCACCGACCGGCTTGAGTATGAGCTTTCAGTCATCACGCGCATGGGCTATGTCGATTACTTCTTGATTGTGTGGGACTTTATCCGCTATGCAAAAGAGCATGACATCCCCGTCGGACCCGGACGCGGTTCGGGTGCAGGAAGTCTCGCAGCGTATGCCATCGGCATCACAGGCATCGACCCAATGCGGTACGGATTGCTGTTTGAACGGTTTTTGAATCCGGAACGCGTCAGCATGCCGGATTTTGATATTGATTTCTGCGTCGAAAAGCGCCAGCAGGTCATCGATTATGTCGTGCGCCGGTACGGAAGTGATCATGTCGCGCAGATCATCACGTTCGGTACCATGGCGGCAAAGGGTGCAATCCGCGATGTGGGACGTGCGCTCGGCATGCCGTACCAGGCGGTCGACCGGATTGCAAAAGCGGTGCCGGGCGGGCTTAATATGACGCTCTCCCGTGCGCTCGAGGAATCAAAGGAATTTCGGGAGATCTGCGGCGAGAATGCGCAGAACACTGAGCTTGTGACACTTGCCAAAAAGCTTGAAGGAATGCCGCGTCATGCGTCCACGCATGCGGCAGGCGTTGTCATCACCCGTGATGAGGCGAGCGACTATGTCCCGCTGCAAAAAAACGAGGAATCGATTGTCACGCAGTTTACGATGACAACGCTCGAAGAACTCGGGCTTTTGAAAATGGACTTTTTGGGACTTCGCAACCTCACCGTCATCGACCACTGCGAAAAGGAAATTCGGAAAACTGAACCCGATTTCCGCGTGGCAAATATTCCGATCGACGACAAAAAGGTGTTTGCGATGTTTTCGCAGGCGGATACGGAGGGTGTGTTCCAGTTTGAATCGGCTGGCATGAAACGCGTCCTGCGGGAGCTTCGTCCTGAGTCCATCGAGGATATCATCGCAGTCATTTCCCTGTATCGTCCGGGTCCGATGGAGTCGATCCCGCGGTATATCGAAAACCGCCATCATCCGGATCGTGTGACGTATAAACACCCGCTGTTAAAGCCGATTCTTGATGTGACGTACGGCTGTATTGTTTACCAGGAGCAGGTCATGCAGATCTGCCGCAGTTTGGCGGGCTATTCCTATGGCCGAGCCGATTTGGTGCGCCGCGCGATGGCGAAAAAGAAAGCCGATGTCATGGCGAAAGAGCGGCAGTATTTTCTCTACGGCAAGGATGACAGCGACGGAACTGCCGCTTGTCCGGGCGCGGTTGCAAACGGTGTGAGCGAGCAGGTTGCAAACGAGATTTTCGACGAGATGTCATCGTTTGCGGCGTATGCGTTCAATAAATCCCATGCGGCGGCGTATGCCTATGTCGCATATCAGACGGCATATTTAAAATGTCATTATAAGCATGCATATATGGCGTCATTGCTGACGAGTGTGTTAAGCAACACCGACAAAGTGATTCAGTATATCGAAGCGTGCAGCGAACAGGGCATTCGCGTACTGCCGCCGTCCATTAACAGCAGTGAGGTGGCGTTTACTGTAAACGGAGATGCGCTTAATTTTGGTCTGCTTGCGGTCAAAAATCTCGGACGCGGCGCCATTGAACAGATCGTTGCGGAGCGGAGCCGCGGCGGTGCGTTTTCTTCGCTGTATGATTTTTTAAAACGGATGCAGGGAAAAGACGTGAACAAGCGTGCAGTCGAGGGACTCATCAAATGCGGTGCGTTCGACGGCTTTTCACAGAACCGGAAAGAGATGATGGCTTCCTATGAGGAAATGATGGACCAGGTGCAGGAAGATGCGCGCAAAAACCTGGAAGGACAAATGATGCTGTTTGGTTCGGCGGAAGAACCGGAACGAGCAGTGCCGGCGCGGCGGTTGCAGGACTATACCGTCAAAGAAAAGCTGGCAATGGAGCTTGAATCGACAGGTATGTATTTGTCGGGACATCCGCTTGACGAGGTGGTGCCGTTTGAAGGGGCAGTGCCGATTCGGGAGATTATTTCGGAGGACGCATCTGTCCGCGACGGTCAGCGTGTCTGTGTGCTGTGCATTATTCAAAGCAAAAAGCAGATGAGCACAAAAAACAAATCAGTGATGGCGTTTTTGAATATTGAGGACAAAACCGGTGTGATGGAAGCGATTTTGTTCCCGAATGTATACGAACGTTATAAAATGATTTCCGCTCCTGACTGCATTGTGCTGATTGAGGGTACAATATCATTAAAGGAAGATGAAAAGCCGAAACTCATTTGCGAGAAGATGATAGATTATCTGTCTGTTTCGAAAAAAAATGACAAAAACAGTTTGACGCAATCTTCTTTTGATGGTAAACTATATATAAAAGCAGTTTCGAGGAACGATCCTGCGGTTTTAAAAATGACAGAACTCATTCATGAATGTCCGGGACAAACACCTGTTTGTATTTATTTTGCCGATCAAAAAAAGAGCGTCACAATCAAAAACGCAGGGGTTTTGCTGTCGGATTCTCTCTTAATTCGACTAAAAAAACTGTTTGGAGACAATAATATTGTTTTGAGATAACAAATTCTGCGGCAAACAGTTGACTTTTTGCTGTGGAAACGATAAAATGAAAATATATTTTGTCTAAGATCATGTTTATATAGATAGCTTAGGAGGAAAAGTAATGGGACAGAAGACAATTGGCGTATTGACAAGCGGCGGTGACGCGCCTGGCATGAACGCAGCGGTGCGCTCCGTTGTCAGAACTGCATTGAAAAAAGGATTCCGTGTGCTCGGTATCCAGAGAGGATACAACGGACTCATCAACGGCGAAATGTTCGAAATGAACATGCGGTCTGTTTCGGACATCATTCACCGCGGCGGCACAATCCTTTATACGGCAAGATGCCTTGAATTCAAAGAGAAAGCCGGCGTGCTCAAAGCAGTTGAGGTCTGTAAAAATGCGGGAATTGACGGCATCGTTGTCATCGGCGGCGACGGTTCGTTCCGCGGTGCAGCAGATCTGTCGAGACTGGGCGTTCCGTGTGTCGGTATCCCGGGCACCATCGACAACGATATCTCCTGTACAGATTACACGATCGGTTATGACACTGCAATGAACACAGCAGTCGAAATGATCGACAAAATCCGTGATACCGCACAGTCTCATGACCGCTGCAGCGTTGTTGAGGTTATGGGCCGTCATGCAGGTCACATCGCACTCAACACCGGTATTGCGTGCGGCGCTTCTTACATCATTGTTCCGGAAGTTGAATATGACGTCAACGAAGTTGTCAAAAAGATCCGTGCAGCAGGAGAACTCGGCAAACACCACTTCATCATTCTCGTTGCAGAAGGTATCGGTAAAGTGGATGAGATTTCCCGCCAGATCGAAGAGGCAACCGGTATTGAAACACGCGGTACCGTTTTGGGCCACGTACAGCGCGGCGGTAACCCGACTGTTCGTGACCGTGTTGTAGCAACTCGCATGGGCTATCGTGCGGTAGAGCTTCTGGAAAAAGGCATCGGCAACCGTGTGATCGGCATCAAAGATTCCGAGGTTGTAGACTATGACATTCAGGAAGCACTCAATATGAAAAAAGGCTTTGATATGGAGCTTTATCATATTGCAAACGAAATTTCGTTCTGAGTTTGATTTCTATGAGAAAAAAGGCAAAGCAGAAAACTGCTTTGCCTTTTTTGTTTACGGCGGGGGTGTTTCGTGGTATAATATAACGACATGAAAAGGAGTGAGGAGATTGAACGCTTTGCATACAGAAGAAATCGGCAGCGGCGTATGGTTTCATACACTGCGGGACAGCCGGTTTAAAACAAATCGGATCTCTGTTCATTTTTTATCACCGCTTCTTATGGATACTGCCGCAGGCAATGCGCTCATTTCAAAAGTGCTGCGCCGCAGCAGTGAACAATATCCGGATTATCAGTCGCTTGCAAAGGCGCTTGAGCATTTATATGGTGCATATATTGAATCAGGCGTGCAGAAACGTGGTGACTGTCAGGTAGTTACCACTGCAATCACAGGAATTGACGATCGTTTTTCGCTTGATAACGCTTCGATCAGCGCGCAAATGGCAGAGGTGCTTTCGGGTATTTTGCTGCATCCGGTTATTGAGCATGGTGCACTGAATCCGCGTTATGTGGAAACGGAGAAAAAATCGCTCATTGAGTCGATTGAAGCGCTTGTGAACGAAAAACGTGCCTATGCGGTAGCGCGTGCACTGCGCGCGCTGTGTGACGGACAAGCGCACGGGATTCCTGTCTATGGTGAAAAAGAACAGGTGGAAGCGCTGACCGGTGAAGAACTGCTTGCACAGTATGTGCAGTTGATTAAACATTGTCCGGTTCATATCTTTTTTGTGGGATGCGGTGACGATAAACCTGCCAAACAGATCTTTGCGGATGCATTTTCCGGGATTGACCGGGAACCCTTCGCTGTTTCATGCCTTTCACCACTTGCAGAAAAGCCGTTTTTCACAGTATCCGAAACGCTCGATGTTGCGCAGGCTAAAATGGTCATGCTGATGCACAGTCCGATTTCCGGAAACGATGTAAATCTTTCGGCAATGCGTGTGGCGGTATCGATTTTAGGCGGTACACCGATGTCAAAATTGTTTTTGAACGTCCGCGAAAAAGAGAGCCTTTGCTATTATTGTGCGGCGCGGTACGATTCGTATAAAGGCATTATGGCGATTGACTGCGGCGTCGAGGAAGAGCAGTGTGAACAGGCGAAAGAGGCAATCTTAAAGCAGGTGGAAGCGCTTAAGGCAGGCGATTTCACAGAAGAAGAAATCGAATATGCAAAACAGAGTTTGGCCAACGGATATCGATGCGTGTATGAATCGGATGTTTCGGCGGAAAACTTCTTCTTCGGACAGCTGCTGCTCGGTACGAACAATACACCACAAGAACAGTTTGAACAGATGATGAAGGTGCAGAAAGAAGACGTGGTCAAAGCGGCACAAACGCTGTCGCTGTCGCTTGTCTATGTGCTTAAAGGGGAGGGAGAAGCTTGAACGAAAAACAAACAATATCCTCCGCACTGCTCAAAGAGTCGTATTCGGTTTATACGCACAGCTCGGGACTGCGTGTGCTGTTATATCCGATGACGCAGTTTTCGAGCACCTATGCGCTGTTTGGCACGTACTATGGTTCTTCTGACGAATGGCTTGTGAAAGCGGATGGCACGCGTGTGCGGATTCCTGACGGAACAGCGCATTTTCTCGAACACAAGCTGTTTGAGGATGAGGACGGCGATGTATCGCGTCACTTTGCGAAAATCGGCGCTGTATCAAATGCATACACCTCATTTGAAAGCACGGCGTATCTATTCAGTACGTCAAGCGAGGTGGAAACAGCAGTCGAAGCGCTTGTGAAATTTGTGCAGACGCCGTATTTTACAAAAGAAACGATTCAAAAAGAGCTTGGTATCATCGGACAGGAGATCCGGATGTATGAGGATGATCCGAACTGGCGGGTATTTTTCAATCTGATCGGAAATTTGTATCATCATCATCCGATTAAAATTGATATTGCCGGTACCGATGATTCGATTGCAGCGATCACACCACAGATGCTGTATGACTGCTATGAAACGTATTATAATCCGGCGAATATGGCACTTGTGATTGTTGGAAACTTCGATGAAGAAAAAATCTGCGAACTGCTTGACCGTGTACTGCGGACAGATCTTCAAGCAAAACCAGCGGAGAAGCCGCCGATTGATGAACCGGATTCGATTGTACGTGCATACAGCGAACAAACGCTTTCGGTGTCAGCACCGCTGTTCCACATCGGATTTAAAGAACATCCTGTTTCATCGGAGGAGGAACTGCCGACACAGCTTGCCTATACGATTTTGCATGAATTGCTTGTCGGAAAGAGCAGTACCCTCTATCAGCAGATGTATGAGGAGAAGCTTATCAATACGGCATTTGATAAATATGTGTTCATCGGACGCGGTTTTCTTTCGAGTATTTTTTCCGGCGAATCCGCATATGCAGACGAAATTGCAGACAGGATTTTGGCTGAAGTCCAGAGAATGCGGGAAAATGGGATCGAGGAGGACGCATTTGAACGTGCGCGCCGTGCGCTTTACGGGCAGGCAGTGATGATGTTCAGTGAGGTCGATCAGGTGGCGGGTGCACTGCTGAGCGCACATTTTTCAAACCGCAGTCTGTATGACACGCTTTCGATTTTATCATCCATGAAAAAAGAAACACTGGAACAAATTCTTGATTCGGCATTTTCGAAAGAGCGCATGTCGATTTCGATGGTTGTTCCTGTTTCGCATGAATAAAAAGAAGGAGACAGCTTTATGGAGAAAATTGTAGAATTCCCGGGACTGGGACTTACGTTTTCGTTTCACAACTCATTTACGATCGGACCGATTACGATCGCTTATTACGGACTGCTGATTGCAGTCGGCCTGCTGCTGGCGCTCGTGTATGCATTCCGTACGTTCAAGAAAATCGGTATTGATTCCGACAAAGCGATTGACTGCATTTTAGGCGGTATTGTTGGCGGTATTGTCGGCGCACGGCTCTATTTCGTCATTTTCAGCTGGGAAGATTACGGTCTTGATTTTTCGAGCATGGACGCGTTTTGGGATTCGTTTGCCCGCATTTTCAAGACATGGGAAGGCGGTCTTGCAATTTACGGCGGTTTGATTGGTGCATTGCTTGTCGGACTGCTCATTGCAAAACGCAAAAAAATCTGCATTCGTGCGCTGCTTGACGTAGTAGGCGTAGGATTTCTGCTTGGACAGGGTATCGGCCGTTGGGGCAACTTCTTTAACGTTGAGGCCTTTGGCAGCAATACAACGCTTCCGTGGGGAATGACCGGACCGGATATTGTGCAGTATCTGACACAAAAACAGGGCGAACTTGCATCCATCGGTGTGACGGTTGATCCGAATGTGCCGGTGCATCCATGCTTTTTGTATGAATCGATTTGGTGTATTGCGGGATTTTTCCTGCTTGCATGGTATATGAAGCGCAGAAAGTTTGACGGCGAAGTCTTTTTGATGTATCTTGCATTTTACGGTGCAGAGCGATTCGTAGTCGAGGGACTGCGTACAGACAGCTTGATGATCGGTGCATTGCGCGTGTCGCAGCTGCTGGCGGCTGTTTTAGTGATTGCTTCTGTCATTGCGATTTTGGTGATCCGCGGAAAAATCAAAAACAATCACGATGAAAACTATCTGAAGCTGTTTGTTCTCACACCGGAAGGTCAGGCAATCGCACAAAAAGAAACCGGCAGTTTCTTTAGCTTCAAGAAAAAAGAGCAGGTCACAGAAGAGGTGCAAGCCGAAGAAGATGTTTCTTGTGAAGAGGAACCGGCCGAAACTGAACAGCCGCAAGCAGAAACATCAGATTCCGAGCCGGCAGAGACTGAAAAAAACACGCCGAATGCGTAAAAAAATGCTTGCATTTTGATTTCGAATGTGGTATACTATCAAACGCAAAATACGCACGTCTGCGATAAATGCGGCACGGTGCTATGTCACATAGTCGCTGCATCGAAAGGCAGACGGAGGCAATTTTAACCAAAATTAAGGAGGTTACTACCATGGCAGTAGTATCAATGAAACAGCTTCTTGAAGCAGGTGTTCACTTTGGCCACCAAACAAGAAGATGGAACCCGAAAATGGCTCGTTACATCTTTACCGAGCGCAATGGCATCTACATCATCGACCTGCAGAAAACAGTGAAAAAACTCGAAGAAGCATACAGCTTTGTAAGAGACACCGTTGCAGCAGGCGGCGACATCCTCTTCGTCGGCACCAAAAAACAGGCTGGCGACTCCGTAAAAGAAGAAGCAGAGCGCTGCGGCATGCACTATGTAAATGCTCGTTGGCTCGGCGGTATGATGACAAACTTTAAAACCATCCGCCGCAGAATCGCAAGACTTGACCAGCTCAAGAAAATGCAGGAAGACGGTACATTTGACCTTCTCCCGAAAAAAGAAGTTACCAAACTGATGCTCGAGATCGAAAAACTCGAGAAATTCTTAGGCGGCATCAAAAACATGAACAAACTGCCGGGTGCTTTGTTCATCGTTGACCCGAGAAAAGAGAGAATCGCTGTTGCTGAAGCGAAAAACCTCGGTATTCCGATCGTTGCAATCGTTGACACCAACTGTGATCCGGACGAAATCGACTATGTCATTCCGGGCAACGACGACGCAATCCGTGCAGTAAAACTGATTGCCGGCACAATGGCTGACGCTGTTTTGGAAGCAAGACAGGGCGCTGAGACTGCTGAAGCTTCCGAAGAGGCTGAAGAAGTCGAGACAATCGAAGCTGAATAATGAAATGGAAGATTGCCCGGGCAAATGCACGGGCATTCTTTTGGAAAATACGAAATGATTTTAGGAGGAATTCACAATGGCTTTTACCGCTGCTGACGTTAAAAACCTGCGCGAGAGAACCGGCTGTGGCATGATGGACTGCAAAAAAGCACTGACCGAGTCGAACGGCGATATGGACAAAGCAATCGAGTTTTTGAGAGAGAAAGGCCTTGCAGCTGCTGCGAAAAAATCGGGCAGAATCGCTGCTGAGGGTCTGGTTGTTTCTGTAAAAGACGACGCAAAAAAAGTGGGCGTTGTGCTTGAAGTCAATGCAGAGACTGATTTCGTTGCGAAAAACGAGAAATTTGTAAACTTCGTAAACGATGTTGCACTGACCATCATCAATGAGAATCCGGCTGATATGGATGCACTCATGGCTTGCAAATGCGCAAACAGCGAGATGACTGTTGAAGAAGAGCTGAGAGAGAAAATCCTCACCATCGGCGAGAACATGAAAATCCGTCGTTTCGAGAGAATGGAAGGCGATCTGGTTGCTTACGTTCACGGCGGCGGCAGAATCGGCGTTATGGTTCAGTTCAACACTGACCTCGCTGACAAAGCAGAGTTCGACGCATATGCAAAAGATATTGCAATGCAGATCGCAGCAGTAACTCCGCAGTACCTCAATGAGAGCGAAGTTCCGGCTGAGGTTGTCGAGAAAGAGAAAGAGATCCTCACTGTTCAGGCAATGAACGAAGGCAAACCGGCAAACATTGCTGAGAAAATGGTTGCAGGCAGAATCAAAAAATTCTTCAAAGACGTTTGCCTGGTTGATCAGCAGTTCGTTAAAGATTCTGAGAAATCGGTTGCACAGTACACTGCTGACACAGCAAAAGCTCTGGGCGGCTCGATCGAGATCGTGAAATTCGTTCGTTTCGAAAAAGGCGAGGGCCTGGAGAAACGCGAAGAGAACTTTGCAGAAGAAATCGCAAAAATGGTGAAATAATTTATATTTTGCTGTAAAAAGACGTATCCGAACATTCGGATACGTCTTTTTTATTGTTCATTTTTTTGTGAAAAATAGGCGCGGTTGTGTAACACCGCCGGACTATCCGGATAAAACCGTGATGCCTGTTCATTGCATTCGATTGCCTTTTTCCACTCGCCGAGCCGGTCATAGCAGACGCACATTTCAAGATATGGAATATAGCCGCGGCAGTCGTGCAGAATAAATCCTGCTTCCTGCGGCAGTTCTCCGAGCTTCGCCGCCAGCATAAACCAGAAAAGCGCTGTTTTAAAATCATTTTTTCCTTTAAACCAGTATCCGATCTGACAGCAGATTTCCGGGCGCGGCCGGTCAAACTGAAAGCTTTTGAAAAGAGCAGTGAGCGCCTGTGCGGAATCTCCAAGCATCTGATAACAGGCGGACATGTGAAAGTATGCGCTGATGACGTCTTCAACCCAGCCTTCATTCGTATCAATAAACGACTGGAAATACCGGATGGATTCCTGCGGCTCACTGTTTTCAAACAGCTCTCTGGCAAAATAGTAGAGGTTGCGCGGCGTGAACCGAACGCCCTCGCGCTCCATCTGACGGTAAATCGAAAGATTGCGTCCTTTCGTGGTCGGATGAAGCTTTCGGTGTGTGATTGCACAGCCGCTTCGTATAATGTTCCCGACCGGCGGAATGTATTCGTGTACCCGATCAACCCAGCGATAGCCGCGGTGGTTTTTTAAAAGCCGTTCCCGGTCATATGAAAGTGTGAGCCGCCCCGACTCGTCAAATCCGGCATGATAGGGCATCATTACAATGTCGACAGCAGGGTCTAATGTCTGCTTGAGCGCTAAAAACTGTGCCCGGTCTTCCTCTAAGATCACATCATCCGCATCAAGCCACAGCAAATAGTCCTTTGTCCCTTTGGAAAAGACAAAATTACGTGCCGCCGAAAAGTCACCGCACCATTTAAAATCATAGATCCGATCGGTGTATGCGGCGGCAATTTCTTTCGTTTGATCGGTTGAGCCGGTGTCTGCAATGACGATCTCGTCGGCAATCTCCTTTGCGGAGTCAAGACACCGCGCGAGCGTGTCCGCCTCGTTTTTCACAATCATACATAAGCTTATTGTAATCATAAACCCCTCCGAAGCATCGTTTTTTCAAACCATATGCATCGGAGGGGTCATTTTAGAATCAATCATTATAATTCGGCAGGATCCGGATTGTGCGGCGGATCGTCAAATACATGCGCAATCGTTTTACTCGAGAGCTTCGGCGTCACAAGGCTTACGAGCGGAACAACAACGAGTCCTGCAATCATTGCCGCTGCACCTGCGACAATCGGTGAGGAGAAGACCGGAACAAACAAATTGAACACCGTGATGCCAATGCCGACGGCAAAACTTGCCCAGACGGACGCTTTCGTCACACCTTTCCAGTATAGACCGTATAAGAACGGCGCTAAGAACGAGCCAGCCAGTGCGCCCCACGAAATGCTCATAAGCTGTGCGATAAACGCAGGCGGATCAATCGCTAGGATTACCGAAAGTGCCACGAAGAATACCACGAAAATCCGCATCAGCAAAAGCTGTCCGCGTTCGGTCATGTTTTTTAAGAAAGTGCCGCCCAAAAAATCGAGCGTGAGAGTGGAACTCGATGTGAGGACCAGTGAGGAGAGCGTCGACATCGACGCCGAGAGCACTAAGATAATCACAATACCGATTAAGAGATCGGGCAGGGTGGAGAGCATATGCGGAATGATCGCGTCGTAGACCACTTCACCGTTTTTCATGATCGCCTCTCCGCCAAACAGCCGGCCGAATCCGCCTAAGAAGTAACAGCCGCCGGATACAATCACCGCAAAGATGGTCGAGATTACAGTACCGGTGCGGACGGCTTTTTCATTTTTGATCGCGTAGAATTTGTGAATCATTTGCGGCAGTCCCCAGGTGCCGAGCGAGGTGAGAATGATGACGAAAAACAGTCCCACCGGATCAGGGCCGAAGAACGAGGTGAATGCACCCTGCATATTTGGTGCTGTTTCGCTCTGAATCGCGGAAAGCGATTCGATCGCCGCTGTAAAGCCGCCTTGTTCGTTTAACACTGCGACAATGACTGCCACAATACCCACAAGCATGATGATGCCCTGTACAAAATCGTTGATCGCGGTCGCCATGTATCCGCCGACAACGACATAGATGCACGTAAGCAGTGCCATCCCCGCGACGCAGACCCAGTACGGCACGTGAAACGCCATCTCAAACAGACGGGACAGGCCGTTGTAGATCGAGGCGGTGTAAGGGACCAGGAAAATAAAGATAATCGCGGATGCCGCAATCTTTAATGCTTTGCTGTCAAACCGCTTTTCAAAGAAATCGGGCATCGTCGCAGAGTGTAAGCGTCTGGTCATCAAGCGGGTGCGCTTGCCGAGCACCACCCATGCGAGCAGACTGCCCAAAAATGCATTGCCTAATCCGATAAAGATGGAGGCAATCCCGTATTTATACCCAAACTGACCCGCATATCCGACGAAGACCACCGCGGAAAAATAGGATGTACCATACGCAAACGCCGTCAGCCATGCGCCGACACCGCGGCCGCCTAAAACAAAATCGCTTACATTTGTTGCGTGCTTTCTTGCGTAGATCCCGATGAAGATCATCGAACCGAAAAACAGGACCAGCAAAATGAGTTTGATTGCCACGCACACCGCCTTCTTTCTGTGTTGCTTTTTTGATTTAAAGCTTTTATGCTTTAAAGTGATTTTGATTATATCATGCATCGTACGGAAAGTCAACGATGTTTTTGAAAAAACATGAAAAAAACCGGCTTTCGCTTAAAAGCCGGCGGGAGATTTGATTGTTTGGGTTCGTCTAGGGTGCAAATACCGTTTATACGGATGCACTCATTAGGAAAACGGCAGGTATTCCTTGCCGTAGCGGTCAATCGTGACCGTAACGGACGTCGTCAGCAGACAATCCGACAGTGTTTCATCAAACATACTCTTGATCTGCTCATATCGTGCGGTATCCTTTTGCATGATATGATCTTTAAGCCGGAACAAATCGGTCGAAAGCGCACTGGCGCGCGTCCATGCCGCATCGCACTCGTCAGCAATCAATGCTTGTGCACGCGCGGCAATGTCCTCGGTCAGATGCGCCGCCGATGAATCCATAAGCACCGTTTCCGTGAGGCTTGCCCGGCAGGAAATCGTTAGATGAAACGAGATGTTGTCTTCTTCGAGAATCGGCGAAAGCGTCGTGTTTACTTCATACAGCTCGAGCGCGGCGGTATACTGCTTGGGCACGGATATCGTCAGTTTCGTATGATGCATGTCGTTTAACAGCCACAGTGCTCCGCGTGATTCCTCCTCGTCAAAGATTCCGCAGAAAAAACCGTCCTTTGTGAATGCTGCTGCCTGCGTCAGATGCACTGCGCTGACCGGATCGATTTGTTCCGCACTGCTTTCGCTTTGGCTGTCCTGCGGTATCTGCGCAATTACGGGAAGCAGAATGCCTTTGTCGTCTTCGTCTGCGGCTTTTAACACCTCAAACAGTTTGGCGTTTGGAATTTTACCGTGTTGGCCGGCGTTTTCTGCAATCTGTTCGAGCATTTCGGCAGGGAGAATGCCTTGATTTCCCTTGGCACCGAGAATCTCGGACGCGGTCGTTTGCGAAAAGAGCACCTGCGCGTTGCGGCTCGTAGACGGATCGCCGCCGAAATAACCCAAAGCGCTTAACAATCCTTGTTCTGCGGCGGCTTTCCCGATGACAATGACACGGTTTTGTCCGGTAAACATCCGTTTTCCCTGTACGAGCACACTGTTTGCCATGGCCTCCGATACTGTTTTGCCTGTGGAGGTAATCTGCTTTGCGTTGTCCGCTGACGCGCCGATGTTCGAGCCACCCGACTCCGAGGGTGAAAAAATCTGAAACGAAAGCGTATACGCACCGTTTTCATAGTCGATGCCGATTGCCTGCACGATCGATTGACGGCTTAACGGCGTGGAGGAGAGGCATCCTGTACAGGAAAACAGCAGACTAACGGTCAGCGCCCATAAGAGCACCATGCGTCTTTTGCGGCGAATTGGTTTCATTGCGCTTCTCCTTTCGTTTTAAGAGAATGAATAGGACGAGCGGGAAGACAAAGGCGAGCAGTGTCGGCACGATGGCGGTTGAGGTGTTGAGCGCGCGCACCACTTGCGGATGATCCGCCAAAAAAACGGAGCCGAAAAACAGTAAAACTGCCAGACTGTAAAACAAAACGGCGCGTGCTTTCTTTTTGATCACAAAGGTGCCAAGACACTTTTTGAACAGGAAAACGTATAAAAGCGACCGAAAAAACGCGCAGACAATCCAAAGCGACATATGAAACGAATCAAGCCGCTGCAATACGGAGAGATCAACGACAGACGCCAATGCGTAATATGGATACGTCTGTTCCATGCCGAAGTCGGACAGAACCGATAAAATGACCGTCTGCGTGACGAGCATAAAGACGCAGGTGAGCAGTAAAAACCAAAACCCGGAATGCACTGCTTTTTGGGGAGTACGCAGGGAAGGATAGAGCAGCAGCAAGCAATAAAGCTCGCCGTTTTTGGAGATCTCTCCGAGCGCGGCGGAGAAAATACCGCCAAATGCACCTTGTGTGGGCAGTGGTGTGATGTTTAAAAGATCAGTGTTCGGAATTGCGCAGAGGCAGATCGATGCCGTGGACAATAAAAAGAGCCAGAAAAAGATGGCGGCTGCCCGGGAAAAGCTTTCAAGACCCCAGCGCACGCAAAGAATGAGCACAAGGAAAAATGGAATCAAAAGGAGAATAGATGAAGCCTTCGGGAATACAATCGCGGTCATGAAAAAGGAAAACGCCGAAAGACTGCCGCAGATCTGAATGAAAAACATCAGAAGAAAAAGGAGTGCCGCTCCTTTTTTGAGCCATTCTCCGCCTGCGTCGCCGGCACATCCGATGAGTGTTTTGCCGGGATAGCGGCGTGATAACAGCCAAAGCGGAAATAAAAATGCGCACTGCAAAAAGAAGGAAATCAGCGTGCCGAGCAAAAGCGTCATACCGCTTTGCAGTGTGCCGAATACGGGCGAGATATTGAGTACGCTGAACATCCGCGAAAGGAACAGCAGCATCAGAAGCTGCGGCGCACTGATTCGGTGCGTTCGTGCGTTTGCGTTCATAAAAAACCTCCTTTGCAGTATTGGGGTTGGTCGGACACATTCCCCCGAACACGTCTGCCGAACTTGTTCGCCGGACTCGTCCGCCGGACAAGTCCGATTTCTCCATGCCGCCTGCCGATGCCGAACTCGTTCGGTTTTTCCATTCGGGTGTTTACCGCTCGTTGGAAACGGGGACAGGACAGCCGTTACTGGGATGCGTTTTGGGTTCTCCCTGCTGTCTGCCGATGGGATACAGTGCGATGTGAGAATGTGTGCGGTGTTCATATGCACAGGATTTACGAATGATTCGATGGATCGGTGTTCGTGTTCGATGTGCTTTCTTTTTCTGAGGCGCTGATCGACACGCCGTTCAGCCGCTCAATCGAAGCCGTCTTTTTTTGAAGCGTGCGGAACGAAAGTCTGATAAACGTGTCACGCATCGCGGAGAGCGAAAACGGCGAGACAGGCGCTGTGATCGGTATGCCGAACGACGTCTTGGCGCACACGTTTACAAACAACACAAGACTGAATAAAATAATCCCGTAAAGTCCTAGGCTCATCCCCACGAGAATGAAGAAAAAACGTAACACGGAGATCGCCTCGTAAAGCGGCGGCACCACGAATGAGGCAATCGCGGTGGTAGCAACGATCATTACCATCGGCGCGCCGATGAGCCCTGCCGTCACCGCCGCGTCACCGATGACGAGCGCGCCGACAATGCTCACCGCATGTCCGATCGGACGCGGAAGCCTGAGTCCTGCCTCGCGCATGATCTCATATAAAAAGTGGATAATCAGTGCCTCAATGCCGATGGGGAACGGTGTCGTTTCTTCGGCGGCGGCAATGTTAAATAATAGCGCGTGCGGCAAAAGCTCGGGATGAAACGTGCTCACTGCTACATAAATGCCGGGCAGCAGGATACTGACAAAAAATGAAACATACTTAATGATGCGCACAAAGCTTGCGTAAAACGCACTGTGTGCGTAATCGTCAAGACTCTGGAAATTCTCCGTAAACAAGCACGGCACCACAAGTGCAAACGGCGTGCCGTCAATTAAAATCGCGACGCGTCCCTCCTGGATTTTCGCGCACAGTACATCGGGACGTTCGGTTGTGCTTACATCGGGAAACAGCGACCAAGGCGTTCCGCTTAAAAACGGCTTTAGATAGCCGGAGGTCAGCACCACATCGAGCGAAATTGACGAAAGCTTGCGCTTCAGCTGCCGCAGAAGCGATTTTGACACACGGTCGGTCATGTAGATTAAGCAGATATCCGTCTGACTGACGCGTCCGACCGGGAACAGATCGAATTTTAGCGACGGTGATTTTATGCGTCTGCGCACCATCGACATATTGATACGCAGCGGCTCGGTAAAGCCCTCGCGGCTGCCAAGCTCATTTACCTCTGCGCTCGGTTCGCTCACCGACCGGAATGAAAATCCCTGCATGCCGTAGGCGCAGGCATACGGAATCTTATCGATGAGCAAAACAACGAAGCCGGACATAATCATGCGGAAAACCTGCTCGCAGCTGTAGACATGGATCGTGTCGGCGGCAAGCACGGTTCGGTTTTCGATATAGTCACAAATGTCCTGCGGCTTTGCGTGAGCAGGGAACCGATGGGATAACAGCGGCTCGAGCAGCATTTCTGACATGGTTTGTAAGTTCACCATGCCCTCAATCATCAAAAAGGCTGCCGGAACGCCCGCGATCGTGATTTCACGTGTCAAAAAGTCCGAGGAATTTGAAAACATGGCGCGAAGGGTCACCATATCGTCCGGAAGGCTGCCGGTCAGCCGGTGCTCGTTTGGCTGCGGCTGCGGTTTATTTTCTGTCATTGCCTGTTTTAATGCGTCAATCCGTCCTTTCACCGATTCAAACATACAAAACATCCTTTCGTTGTTCATTAGTATGAACGGCTTTTTGAAAAAACATTCGTGCAAACTTCAACTTTCCCTCTGTTCGGAACGGAAAAAGCATGATATAATATATTTGTATTGCCGTCTGTGCGAAAACGATCCCAACGCAAATTTCGGTAACGGCTTTTTAGGAGGACTCCCATGGATGTACGGGAACAGCAATTTATCAATGCAAGAAAAACAATCATCGAACGTGCCTTTGGTCGGATGAATCCGATGCAGAAACAGGCGGTGTTTCATGTAAACGGTCCGGTTTTGATTTTAGCGGGCGCAGGAAGCGGCAAGACGACGGTGCTCATTAACCGCATCGCCTATTTGCTGCACTACGGAAATGCGTATGAGGAAACAACGCCCGGCCCGTTTACAGACGAGGAGCTGGCACTCGTAAAACGCGCGACAGACGGCGAAGAAGTGGATGCGCTTTCTCTTGATTATGCGATGCACCTGCGGCCGGTCGCACCATGGAATGTGCTTGCGATTACATTTACGAATAAAGCGGCAAACGAGTTAAAAGAACGTCTGCGTGCGATGCTCGGTGAGGACGGCGATCGTGTAAACGCCGGAACATTTCACTATATCTGCCTGCGGATTCTGCGCCGCGAGATCGGTGCGCTCGGCTATTCGTCGAACTTTACCATCTATGATACGGACGATAGCCTGCGTGTGATCAAAGACTGCTTATCCGAGCTTTCGCTTGACGAGAAGATGTTTCCGCCCAAATCCATGCTCACAAAAATCAGCCGGGCAAAGGACAGCCTGCTTACGCCTGAAGCATTTTTGAGCGAGAACGAAAGCGACTTTAAACTGCGGATTGTCGGCAACGTGTATGCGCTGTATCAGAAAAAAATGAAAGAGGCGAACGCGCTCGACTTTGACGATATCATCTGCATGACGGTACGGGTGCTCGAGTCGGACAAAGACGTCCTTTCCCACTATCAAAACCTGTACCGGTATCTGATGGTGGACGAGTATCAGGATACAAACCACGCGCAGTACCGGCTTGTAAGTTTGTTATCCGGCAAATATCAAAACCTGTGTGTCGTGGGCGATGACGACCAGAGTATTTATAAATTCCGCGGTGCGACAATTGAAAATATTTTAAGCTTTGAAGAGGAATTTGGTGATGCCAAGGTCATCCGCTTGGAGCAAAACTACCGTTCGACCCAGACGATTTTGGACGCCGCAAACGCACTGATTGCGCACAACAACGCGCGCAAGGGCAAAAATTTGTGGACGGAAAACGGACAGGGCAAACCGGTGATTTCGTATCGTGCAGTCGATGAAACGGGCGAGGCTTCGTATGTGGTGCGCCAGATCGAGGACTCGGTCGCGAAGGGATTAAAGCTTTCGGATAACGCCGTGCTCTATCGTACAAACGCGCAGTCGAGCGCAATCGAGCGGCAGCTTGTACGCGCAGGCATTTCCTACCGTATTGTTGGCGGTACAAAGTTTTATGACCGTAAGGAAATCCGCGATGTGCTGGCATATTTGCGCGTGATTGCAAACCCGTCGGATACGGTACGATTAAAGCGGATTATCAACGAGCCGAAACGCGGCATCGGTGATACGACTGTTTCGCACGTGGAAGAGATTGCGTCGCGTGTGGGCGAATCGATGTTTGATGTGATGAAACAGGCGGGAAGCTATGCGGTGCTTGCGAAAAAGAGCGCGCCGCTTGATGCGTTTGTTTCGATGATCGAGCAGCTGCGTGACTGCAAAGAAGAGATGCAGCTTGAAGCGCTCTTGGACGCTGTGATGGAGCAGACCGGCTACGGCGATATGCTCGCATCGCAGGGACGCGAGGGACAGACAAGACTTGAAAACGTCGCGGAGCTAAAATCGAGCCTTATTAAATATGAGGCGGAAAATCCGGAGGGCGGCCTCGAGGGCTTTTTGGAAGAGGTGTCGCTGTTTACCGATCTTGACAACTTAAACGAGGACGAGGACCGCGTGATTTTGATGACGATGCACTCGGCGAAGGGCCTTGAGTTTAAGCAGGTGTATGTCATCGGCATGGAGGAAAATCTGTTCCCGAGCTACCAGTCGAGCACTTCGGATGCTGACTTGGAGGAGGAACGCCGGCTTGCTTATGTGGCGGTGACCCGTGCAAAAGAGCAGCTGTTCCTGCTCTCGGCATCGCAGCGTATGCTGTTTGGCCATACCTCACGGAATCAGCCATCACGATTTTTGCGTGAAATTCCGGAAAATCTGTTAGAACAGCATGACGACGCAGCACGTGTATTTGCTTCGGCAATGAGCCGTGCATCAAAACCGAAACCAACCTATACACCCGAGATCGGCAGAAGCGTCGGTGTCGGTGCAAAACCGGCACAGCCCGGCGGTATTTCGTATGGCGTGGGCGATGTGGTTTCGCATAAAGTGTTCGGCCGCGGTACTGTGGTATCGATGACACCGATGGCGAACGATACACTGGTCGAAGTGCGGTTTGACACGAAGGGAACGAAAAAAATTATGGCGAACTTCGCGAAGCTTACAAAAATTGACGGGTAAGCTGCGAAGAACCCATGAAGCGGCGGTCTAACCGCGAAATCTTGACTTTTTTTCACTTTCACGTTATAATAAAAATATATGTGCGGACATATATTTAAAACAGTGTCTGCAAACAGAAAATACGGATTTGCAAAGAGAATCCGGACAGGAGAGAAGCTACTATGTTAACTGCAATTACCGGCATCAACTGGGGCGATGAAGGAAAAGGCCGTATGGTCGACCTTCTTTCAGAGGACTATGACATCGTTGTGCGCTATCAGGGCGGCAACAATGCAGGTCATACCGTTATCAACCACTTGGGAAAATTCATTTTAAACCTTCTGCCGTCCGGCATTCTGCGCGAAGACGTTGTCAATGTCATGGGCAACGGCATGGTTATTGATCTGGAGCACTTGGATGGTGAAATTGCTCGTCTGGTGGAAGCTGGCGTGAAAGTCACTCCGGAAAACCTGAAAATCAGTGACCGTGCAGTCATCTGCATGCCGTATCATAAAATGCTCGACTGCTTGGAAGAAGACCGCCTGGGCGACGCAAAATTCGGCTCGACCCGCCGCGGCATCGCACCGGTTTACGGCGATAAATATATGAAAAAAGCAATCCGCATGATCGATTTGTTACATCCGGAAGATATGAAACGCCGTTTGAAAGGTATCGTTGACTGGAAAAACCTCACGATTACCGGTGTTTACGGTGCAGAACCGGTTTCCTATGACGAGATGTGCGCTTGGCTCACAAAATATGCAGAGCGTTTCGGCGCATTCATCTGCGATACCGGAAAATACCTCGACGAAGCAGAAAAATCGGGCAAAAAGATCATGTTCGAAGCACAGCTCGGTGCACTGCGTGACATTGACTTCGGTATTTATCCGTTCACCTCGTCCTCTTCGACCATCAGTGCATATGCACCGGTCGGCGCAGGTATCCCGAATCATAAACTCACAAACTGCATCGGTATCATGAAAGCATATTCTTCCTGTGTTGGTGAAGGCCCGTTCACCTGTGAGTTTTTCGGTGAAGAGGCAGAAGCACTCCGCGCAGCAGGCGGCGAGTATGGCGCAGCAACCGGCCGTCCGAGACGTGTTGGTCCGTTTGATGTACCGGCTTCGAAATATGGCTGCCGGATGCAGGGCGCTGACGAGATCGCACTCACCAAAATGGACGTGCTTTCTTATCTCGAGGAGATTCCGGTCTGTGCAGCATATGACGTAAACGGCAAAATCACCACCGATTTCCCGATCGGCGAAGATTTGGATATTGCAAAACCGGTGATCGAGAAAGTCAAAGGCTGGCACTGCGACATCAGCGGCTGCCGGAAGCCGGAAGATCTGCCGAAAGAGGCAATGGACTATGTCCGCTATATTGAAAAAGCAGTTGGCTGCAAAGTGAAATATGTTTCGGTCGGTGCAGCACGCGACGAATACGTTGTTCTCGACTGAGAAAATTGAATAAAGAAAGTGCATCTTCTGCTTTTGCAGAGGATGCATTTTTGGTTTCTACGGCATTCTGTAAATACCGTAAGATTTATGATGGATTTTAAAAGAATCCTGAAAGGAAAAAGGAGAATCGAGATGAAAAAACCGTTTGTTACATTAGAGCAGGTCAAAGAGATCGAAAAAACAATCCCGACCCCGTTTCACATTTATGATGAAGCAGGCATCCGCCAGAAAGCGCGCGATTTAAACCGTGCATTTTCGTGGAATAAGGGCTTTAAGGAGTATTTTGCCGTCAAAGCGACACCGAACCCGTATTTGCTGTCGATTTTGAAAGAGGAAGGCTGCGGCGTGGACTGCTCGTCGCTGACTGAGCTGATGATGAGCGAGGCGTGCGGCTTTTCCGGCAGCGAGATCATGTTCTCCTCGAACGTGACACCCGAGGCGGACATGAAAAAAGCGTTCGAATTGGGCGCATTTATCAACTTGGATGATTTTACACACCTTGAATTTTTGGAAAACTTATGCGGTCTGCCGGAAACCGTATTCTGCCGCTATAATCCGGGCGGACATTTTACGCTTGACAACCAGATCATGGATCATCCGGGCGATGCAAAATACGGCATGACAAAAGCACAGATCACCGAAGCATTTAAGATCATGAAAGCAAAAGGCGTCAAACACTTTGGTATTCATGCATTTTTAGCAAGCAACACTGTGACAAACGACTATTATCCGAGCCTTGCACGTACGCTGTTTACACTTGCGGTTGAGCTTCATGAGGAGACCGGCGCGGACATCCGCTACATCAACTTATCCGGCGGTGTCGGTGTGGCATACAAACCTGACCAGCAGGAGAATGATATCTTCGCAATTGGCGAGGGTGTACGTCAGGCTTTTGAAGAAGTGCTCGTTCCGGCAGGTATGGGAAATATTTCGATTTTCACAGAGCTTGGCCGATTCATGCTTGCGCCGCATGGTCATTTGGTGGCGAAGGTGCTTCATCAAAAGCACATCTACAAAGAATATGTGGGCCTTGATGCGTGCGCTGCGAACCTGATGCGTCCGGCAATGTACGGCTCGTATCATCATATCACAGTGCTCGGCAAAGAAAATGCGCCGTGTGATCACGTGTACGATGTGACCGGCGGACTGTGCGAAAACAACGATAAATTTGCGATTGACCGCGCACTGCCTGAAATTGAAATCGGCGATTATGTGGTGATTCACGATACAGGCGCGCATGGCTTCTCGATGGGATATAACTATAACGGCAAGCTTCGTTCGGCAGAGGTACTGTTAAAAGAGGACGGCAGTGTGCAGCTGATTCGCCGCGCCGAAACGCCTGCGGACTATTTTGCCACCTTCGATTTCTCTCCGTATTTTAAGAAATAAGCACACCTTATGGTTCCTCTCGCTTCGCTCGGATTCTATCGGGAGCGAGTGCAGTGTCTTTGGGCTGATACTTTCTTTAAGAGCATTTCCGCCGAAAGGCGGCAGAGACACCGAAGGTGCGGTGCGTCGGTCGCTTCCCGCATTTTCTGGGAAGCCGGTGCCATATTTCTGCACGGGTGCTTTCTTGGGAAGTTTCCGCCGCGGATGTTCCCGCGGCGCAGAAACGCCGCAAGGCGCGGTGCGTCGGTCGCTTCGCGCATTTTCTGGGAAGCCGGTGCCATATTTCTGCACGGGTGCTTTCTTGGGAAGTTTTCGCCGAAAGGCGAATCAATCCGGCTTAGCCGGCAGGCTGTGCCTGCGGCGAGGCAGTCCCGCTTAGCGGGCGCGGCGAGTTAATACCGCTTAGCGGGGATTTTTGCCTTGCATCTTGTACAGTTGTGCAGTATAATAAAAAATAACACGTCAGAAATGACTGAAAATTGGAGGCAGCAACCATGAACAGAACAGAGATTCGTCAGTTGTTTGCATCCCCGCAGGACTTTGAAGGCAAAACCGTGACGGTCTGCGGCTGGGTGCGCACAATCCGTGATTCCAAAGCGCTCGGCTTTATTGAGCTGAATGACGGCGGATGCTTTAATAATTTGCAGATCGTATTTGAAGATGACAAAATCAATAACTTCAAAGAAGTAACGAAATATAACGTGGGTTCTGCGATTTGTGTCACAGGCACACTTCTGCTCACGCCGCAGGCAAAACAGCCGTTTGAGATCCATGCACAGGAGATCGTGCTGGAAGGCGCATCCACACCGGACTATCCGCTTCAGAAAAAACGGCACACACTCGAGTATCTGCGTTCGATTGCACACCTGCGCCCGAGAACCAACACCTTAAGTGCTGTATTCCGCGTGCGCAGTGTGGCAGCATATGCAATCCACCGCTTCTTCAATGAGCGTGGCTTTGTGTATGCACATACACCGCTGATTACTGCATCAGACTGCGAAGGTGCAGGCGAGATGTTCCGCGTCACAACGCTCGATCCGGCAAACCCGCCGCGTAACGAAGACGGTACTGTCGATTTTTCGCAGGACTTTTTCGGCAAACCGGCAAACCTCACTGTATCCGGTCAGCTCGAAGGCGAGTGCATGGCAATGGCATTCGGCAAAATCTACACTTTTGGCCCGACCTTCCGTGCAGAAAATTCAAACACGCCGCGTCATGCTGCAGAGTTTTGGATGATTGAACCGGAGATCGCATTTGCTGATTTGAACGACGATATGGAACTGGCACGCGATATGATCAAATATGTGCTCAAATATGTTATGGAGCAGTGCCCGGCAGAGATGAAGTTCTTCAATCAGTTCTTTGACAAAGGACTCATCGAGCGTTTGAGCGCACTGATTGATTCGGAATTCGGTCATGTCACTTATACAGAGGCAATCCGCATTCTCGAAGAGCATAAAGATGAGTTTGAATATCCGATTTACTGGGGTGTTGACCTGCAGACAGAGCATGAACGCTATCTGACTGAAAAAGTATTCAAATGTCCGGTATTCGTCACAGATTATCCGAAAGAGATTAAAGCATTCTATATGCGCTTAAATGATGACAACAAAACAGTTGCCGCAATGGATTTGCTCGTTCCGGGTGTCGGTGAAATCATCGGCGGCAGTCAGCGTGAGGAGCGCCTGGATGTACTGCTTGGCCGTATGGAAGAGCTTTCGCTCTCTCCGGAGGACTACAGCTGGTATCTCGATTTGAGACGGTACGGCGGAACAAAACATGCCGGCTTCGGTCTTGGATTTGAGCGTCTGATTATGTATATCACCGGTATTTCAAACATCCGCGATGTATTGCCGTTCCCGAGAACTACAGGCAGTGCAGAATATTGATTTAAAAGAAGAAAAACCGCTGGTTTTGCAAAACAAAACCAGCGGTTTTTGCGTTGATTAAAAGGATAAAAGGAAAAACACCGTTTCTTTATTCATAGGAGACAGACAGCACCGCTGACGGATACCATGCAGCGGCCTTTTTTACCGAAGAATACACCGGCATACCTGCACCGGAAAGTATCGTGAGACATCCGACGGCTTCTTTTGATGCAGGCGCGTCGTTATACGGTGTCACCGATACCACATTCCCGACACAGTCCGCAAGCATCAAACCCTCTGTGGTCTGAATCAAGCCTTTGACGCGAAACGTTTCTTCAGCAAACATCTCGATGAATTTTTGCAGTTCATACGGTGTCATTTCCGGAGAAATAGATACCGTCAAACGACGAAGCGTTAAATCTGCTGTCTTTGGCATCGTATCTTCGGATGTGTTTTGAACCTGCGAAAAGAAAGCGAGAAAATCATCGGGAATCTGTCCGTAGGTCGTCTCGAGAAAACGCATATCCGGACGCTGCCCGCGAAGCAGGGAAACAGTTTCTTCAAGCTGTTCTGCTGTCGCTAAATCGACGCGGTTAATCACAGCAATGTCGCTTGATGCAAGCTGTTTTGTGCAGGTACGCGCCGTTTTATATAATTTTGGGAAGCGAACGGCATCCATCAGACAAACCGCACCCTGATAATCGATATGAGGAAAACGGTCAGTCTGACAAAACAGCCGGCGGACACCTGTCGGATCGGAAAGTCCCGATGCTTCCACGATGATCACATCCGGATACCGTGCAGCAGATTCCGAAAGTACTTTTTCAAACTGATCGAGCCGGCAGGCACAAAAGATAGAGCCGCCGTTAATTTCCGACATCATTGCGCCGTATGTGCGCAGCAGCGTGCCGTCCACGCCTTCTTTTCCGAACTCGTTGATAATCAGCTCAACGCGCTGTGCAGGAAATAGACGCAGAAACTGCTTGATGAAAGTCGTTTTTCCTGCACCCAGAAATCCGGTAATCAGATACAGTTTTGTGCGCGGATTATTTTTTGCACTGTTCGATGGCATCGCGGATATCCTGTTCGAGTGCGGCTCTTGTCGGAATGATGGAGCGGTATTTTAACTCACCGTTGATGTACAGCGACGGCAGGTTCTGTACGCCCATTTTCACACAGCGCGCAACGTTTTCTTTGTAGATGAATTTGTATTCAACCAGATCGATTGCATCGCCGAATGTTTCTGCTGCGTGGTTTGCCGCATTCATCATGTAACCGCAGGCAGCACACTGTGCAGAATCGAGGGTAAATACTTCGATCAGCGGTTTTTCGAGGGAAGCATAGTCCGGAATGACAACGCCGGATGTGTCAATCTCCTCCGGATTGTAGTTTTTGACCATTTCACGCACCATGTCGGTTTCGATTGCAGCTTGTGCAACACCGATTGCGTTATTGACCGGAACCTCATACGGCATATCGCAGCCCGGAGCCAGAATGAAGTTTTTCTTTACCGGGATGGAATCGAGCAGATTTACAACGAATTTCATGTTGTCCTGCTGATTGCCGAGCAGCATGATGGAGGTTAACGGAATGTTACCGCCGATGACAACATTGTATTTGTCGCAGATTTCTTTTGCTGCGAGCAGGTTTACGTTTTCATCGACAGAGATGGAGTCCGGATTGGTCTGGCACATTACTTCGATGTTGCGGGTTGCATCGCCGCAGACAAAGAACGAAGAGTAAACGCCTTTTTCGCGGATGTAGGAGAACAGTTCTGTATACGGTGCGGACATGAACTGCTCAAAGTGTGCGGTGGAAATCTGAGAAATCAGCGGGTCGACAATCGCGATGACATCCATGCCGGCTTCAATATAATAGTCTGCCATACGCATGCACACGCGGTTGCAGAAATCAAACAGGCTCTGAGTCTCATCTTCGAAATCGAACATGTCTGTAAACAGATTATTGCCGCGCAGATGAGAAGCCAGTGTGAACGGGCCGCAGATTAAGCCGTACAGTGCAGTGGTATCGCCGACTGCTTCTTTCATACGGCGCATAACCTCAAGAACAAACGGAATACGGCCGGATTCTTTGGTCGGGATTTTGCAGTTGCACGGTGTGACAGGCGGCTCTTCGTCGCTGCCGTCGAGCGGATGACCTGAGACAGACGGCGGGCAGTCTTTTGCCCATGTCAGATCGCATCCGAGGCATTCTGCTTCAATCTGAAGATCGAAAATGACCGGCTGACCGTCAGGGCGATACAGGCGGTTGACTTCCATCAGCGATTCGAATGCCTTGTCCGCATCGGTCAGCACTTCGATTGCATCATAGCCTTTTAAGCTGCCGGCATGAACGCCTGCAAACGGAACCCACGGCGCACGTTCTGTTTCTTCGTGACGAAATGTTTGAAATAAAAGCTCTTTCATCGTATATTCCTCCAAAAGCATCAGAGATTTGTTTATACATATGAGATTATTATACCGTTCTGTTTTTAAAAATCAACCATTCTCGCGTACAAAAAAGAATAGTCCAATAAAAAAATAAAATTGTGGGAAGATGGCTTACAAATATTTTTGAATTGTGTATCGTCCTTTGTTTGTGGTAGACGCTCCGTACTGAATGGCGGCAGTAGGACACTCATGAATACAGCGCAGGCACTGAAAGCAAGGCTTGTCCCAAAACGGCTTTTTATCATGCAGTGTAATGGTATGTGCAGGACAATTTTTTTCACACAAACCGCAGCCAATACATGCATCTGTGACATGAAACGGCTTTGTTGTTCTGGCAAAGTGATTGAATCCCCAGTTTGCAATGCTTGATTTGAGGCGGGGGAATGTACCTTCTTCCACATGGTAAACCGGCTTTTTCTGTGTGATTTCCTGTGCGATATTTTGGAGAATGTCAGAAGCGGATTTGATTTTTTGAATGCAGTTTTCTTTTTTCTCCACATCCATCTCTTTTCCGCCGATGATGTAGTTGTTCGGCATCATGAGACTATAGCAGCTGTCAAGATGGAAATATTTCGACAGCTTTTTGAGTGCCTTTCCTGCATCTGCGCCGCATGTGCAAATACCAAACGTAAACGCAGCTGATTGGTGCAGATTTTTAGCAAAAGCAATGACCGGTTCAGGAGCGCCCCATGCGTAAATGGGAAAGACCAGTCCAATTTGCTGTTCGTCTGTAAGAGGGGGGATAACTTCGATTTTTGAGATATCGGATGCAGTATCATTTATCATAGAAGCGAGTGTTTGCGCAACCCATCTTGAGTTGCCGGTTCCGGAAAAGTAAAAAATCATTGGGATACTCCTTTTTGCTGATCATTTTAATGTCTGCGTTAATATCATTATATCCGAAAAAAGGATCTAGTCAAAGGATTTTATAGATATTGTATGCATAGATCATGTTATTTGAAAACAGTGAACATACGGCTCAAACAGCGCTGAGAAAGAATTTGATTGTAATTAAAATTGACAAAATTATGCAATTATATTACAATAAAATATATTATTTATTAACGAATTGTTGATTGTTGTTTTGATAAAATAAATCAGAGTATTGATTGAAATGGTATAGGTGGAGAAAGCAATGGCACAGATTGCAGAAGTCATTAAATATGAAGGAGATAACAGCACGTTTACAACAGCAAAAAGAAGCTGAAGAAAAAAGGATACAGCAAGAGAAGCAGAAACGGGAGAAAAATGAAAGGAAAATCACACAGATTGCCGTTTTGACTGGAGTTGCCGTTCTTGGCGTTTTGATTGCACTCAATAGTATGTTCTGTTCCGGAGAACCCTCACACGAAGAATCGGAACAAGGTATCATTTCACCACAGACAGAGGCAAGTGCGCAGAAAGAACAGGAGAATGGTTCTTTAAATACCGGTGTGAGTGAGGGCCAGAAATTTGAATCCACCGATGCCGGCATGAATGAGGAGCAAGCACTTGGACCTGCCGATCCATGGATTACTGAATTTGACTCGCACGTTATTGGTGCAGGAGATCAATATACAGTTGGCTTAAAATCGGATGGAACAGTTTATGCAATCGGATCCAATACATATGGACAGTGTGATGTTTCTGGTTGGACGGATATCATTTCTGTATCGGCGAATGCAGTACATACAGTCGGTTTAAAATCAGACGGAACAGCCGTTGCTGTCGGACGTAATTCAGACGGACGCTGTGACGTATCAAAATGGAACAGTATTGTTGCTGTGTCTGCCGGCAGGAGCTCGACATTGGGTCTGCGGTCTGACGGAACGGTGCTTGCCAAAGGAGCGAGCAAAGATGGACAATGTAATGTATTCGGGTGGAATCAAATTGTGGCGAGTTCTGCAGGCGGAGAGCACAATGTGGGCTTAAAATCAAACGGGACAGTTGTTGCGGTCGGTTCTGCGCGATACGGTGAATGCAATGTATTTAGCTGGACAGATATTGTTGCAATTTCGGCCGGTGAGGATCATACGGTGGGACTGAAGTCGAATGGAACGGTTGTTGCTGTCGGGTCTAATCGGTACGGCCAGTGTGATGTATCAGGATGGACAGATATTGTTGCGATTGAAACAGGTGAAACGCACACTGTGGGCTTGAAATCAGATGGGACTGTTGTAGCCACAGGGGCGAATAATGAACAACAGTGCGATGTTTCTGGATGGCGTGATATTGTTGCAATTTCAGCTGGAAGAGCACATACGGTTGGATTAAAATCAGACGGAACAGCCGTTGCAGTCGGCGGAAACTATGATAACGAGTGTAATATCCGAATGTGGACAGGGATCAAATTACCGAAATACAAATAAGTTTATAGCACGAAAAGATACTGCATATAAAAAGAAACAGCCATAGGGAAATTTCCCTATGGCTGTTTCTTTTTATCTTTTATAATGATACAGGCTTTTTACTCAATTCAGAAGGGGAACAGCCAAAATATAATCTGAAGTCAGCATGAAAATGATTTAATTGAGAATAACCGCTCATCTTAGCGATATAACTTATTTTTTCATCTGAATCTTTGATCATTTCACTTGCTTTTTCCATTCTGCATGCAAACAAAAATTCAGAAAAACGAAGTTTGGTTTCTTTTAAAAACAGCTGACTGAGATAGTTTGGATTTTTTTGAAGCTCATTTGCCAATATTTTTAAATTGAAAGATTCACCACATCGTCTGTAAGTGATCAGAATCATTTTTCTTGCGATTTCCGAAATAGGAAGATCTAAAAGATCAAACAAAGGAACAGTTACACCTTTATTTTTTTCAAAGCGTATGATTTGTGCGACTGCAGATTGAATGATAAATTGTAACTTTGCAAGATCAACAGGTTTTTTTACAGTTGCAAATGCGCCTTGGCAAAAATCAGAGCACTTTACGAAGCAGGAATTATTTTCGTCATATACAATAATATATTTTTTTGCTTATGATTGATTTTCTGATGTAAAAAATCAAGAAGGCAGACATGATCCTTAATTGAAAAAGAAATATCACCAATAACCAAATTGGGATGATATGTTTGAAACAAGGAAATCGCATCTTTTAAATTGCTTGTGAAATGTACTTGTGAAACGTTGCATGCATCCCAATTGATATTCTTATATATAGTTTGGAAAGGATCTGAATCTAAAATTAAAATATTTATGTGCATGAAATTCTCTTTTCCCCTTTTTTAACAACTGTCATTATTTTTATTATAATTGCAGTGGTCATTGGCGTATGGCATAAGCAGTTCAAGCCCATTATCCATTATATTGTTTCAATGCTTTTCTGTGAGCGTGTCATATTCCGCTTCATATCTATAAATCCGATCACGACGGTCCAAACATATGCACATGTTTTCGGTATCATGAGCATGCCGATCAGCGGGAATGCATCTGCCCACAAGACAACAGGAATATAAAACGCAAAACTTAATACAATGGTCAGCCACATAAAGCGAAATGGTTTGTCGTTTGTTGTTCGTGCACTTTGAAAGAATAGCAGAATAATCAGCAGTCCGATCAATGCAAATGGGATATTACGGTAAATTCCAAATGATAATGGAGCATCTGCACTGGTCCAAGCATTTTGCGGAAGCAGACACAGGACAATTCGAATCACTGCGAGAGCAAAAACAGTACTGTCAGCCATTGTTTTCCTTTGACTTTATACCGAATTCTCCATACATAGTATAACAGGAGATAGAAGAATGTCATTGTGATCGATGTGATAAATTTTCCGATTCCGAGTGCGACGGTATGATTTTCAAGTCCTGTGGTACAAAGTGCGATTGCGCGGGGAATCAAATGAAAAGAATCGCCCAGACCAAGAACAACTGCCATGATTCCAAACAAAAAATATTGTTTGTTTCCTTTTGATTGAAGCATCATTACAATGCCGAGTGTGATGACTGTAATCAGATATACAGCATCAAATGTTGTTTCCATAATTGCTTGCATGTACATAGTCCTTTCTTGATGTTTGTTTTTATAGAAATGAAAGTCAACAGAACTCTCATCATGAGACATAGAAGAGATTCTGTTTACTATCATAACCAACATAGAGGGAAAAGAGATTTTTGATGAATGCTTTATAATGAACAATGTTCAGTTTATGTCAAAATAAAATGCATCATGCATTTTATTTTGAATAAATGGTCTTATTGATAATTTCAATAAGGATATCGCATGATGCAGCTTGCTTTAATAAAAGTGTAATCATATTGGAAAAAACAAAGTCTACAAAATCGTTTTGCGTACATGCGTTTGAGAAAAAAGAAGAATCGACCAGAGGGTCGGATTCAAGGGAGGCAAGTAAATATGCTTTGATGGTATCAAAATATTGATTCATTGCTTCTTTGCCTTTGGGTTTTGAACTTCTTGTAAAGCTGATTGCATGGAGCGAAAAGAAAAGCGGATATTTTTCTTCGCCTTTTTTGATTTTAAAGAACAGAGATTTTACGTTTTCTGTAAAGCTTAGCTGTGCAGTATCTTCCACTGCATCAAAAAGAAGTTCTCGCCAAATGGATGCAACAGTCGCAATCAATAAATCGTTTTTAGAAGGAAAGTAATTGTATACAGAGCCAACGGCAACATCGCATTTTTCAGCGACTGCACGCATGTTGATTGACTGCAAACCATGTTCGGCAACCATTTCTTTGCTTTTCATTAAAATGTTTTCTCTTGATGTGACGATCTTATTCATTTTTGAATTCTCCAATCTGAACTATGTTCATTATAAATGTTTCTCTCTTATTTTTCAATGAATATTTTTTGAAATTTGATATTGTGAAGCGGTTTGTGTGGATGGCTGCTATATTGTAATTTGGATATCGGCAAATTAAATTCTTATTTTAATCTTTTTATTGAGAAAAACAATCGGTTGCGGTATAATGATCGCGAATCTTGCTTTTTGACAGACTCAAGGAGGAGAGATATTATGACCAAAATACTTTTTGTGTGCCACGGCAATATTTGCCGCAGTCCGATGGCGGAATATGTGATGAAACATCTGGTACAGCAGAATGGAATAAAAGAGCAGGTTGAAATTGCTTCAGCAGCTACCAGCACGGAGGAGATTGGGAATCCGGTTTATCCGCCTGCAAGAAGAAAACTTGCTGAGCACGGGATTTCTTGCGAAGGGCATGCAGCTCGACAACTTCAAAAATCCGACTATCATCATTATGATTTGCTGATCGGTATGGATCATGCGAATATCCGAAACATGAACCGTATTTGCGGAGGAGATGCAGCAGGAAAAATACATCTGCTGATGGACTACTCCTCACGGCCCGGAAAAGAAGTGGCTGATCCATGGTATACCGGCGATTTTGAAGCAACATGGCAAGATGTGCTGGAGGGATGTCAGGGATTGTTGAACATAGTGAAAGCATCGCACAAAAGTGAGATCAAATAAAAAAGAATCAAAAGGGTGAGGGTATATGAGAAATCAACACTGGATTCAGGCAGATCCGGCGTGTGACGCACCGATTTTTCGCAGAGAATTTTATGTGAAACAGGCGGTTTCTGCACGATTGGACATTTGCGGATTGGGCTTTTATCAGCTTTATATCAACGGAAGACGAGCAGATGATTTTGAGTGCGTGCCGGCTGTCAGTCAATATCATTCTGTATTGGGATGCCGGACGACCTATCCGGTTTGGGAAGAACGATCGAATTTCCGCACCTATTATCTGACGTATGATCTGCTTCCGTTTTTGCATGATGGTGTGAATGTTTTAGGTGTACGTTTGGGAAACGGATGGTATCATCAGACACAGCGCACTGCAGAAGGCTGCTTTTTGTTTGGAAATCCGATGCTTCGATATGAACTGACGATTGATTTCGCAGACGGAAGCAGCGTGGTGATCGAGAGTGACCGTGAAACCGTGTGGCAGGAAAGCGAAGTGCGTTCTAATAATTTGTTTTATGGAGAACAACACGATTTGACCAAAAAAGAGCAGCTTTCAGGATGGTGTCTGCCCGATGCATCTGTTTTAGGATGGAAACCGGCATTGCCTGTTCATGCACCGGACACACAGCTGACAAAACAATGCTTCCCGGCTGACCGCATCATTCGAACCATTGCACCTGTACTGATTGGAACCACCAAAGACGGCGCATGTGTATATGACTGCGGCGAAAATATCACGGGATGGGCGCAGCTTTTGTGTGAAAAGGCACCGGGCGCCGAGGTTCTTGTACAATACAGCGAAGAACTTGCACAAGGTGAGCTTGCACTCGATTTTTCTTCGACCGGAGGAACGGATCAAATTCAGCAGGATCAGTTTCAATGCGGAACACAGGAACATTCTGTCCGGCCATATTTTTGTTGGCATGGATTTCGGTATTTCACCGTATCCGGTCCGACAAAACCGGAACTGGTCGCCGTTGTACATACGGATATTCCGGTTACTTCAACGTTTTCAAGTTCAAATCCGGTTTTAAATTGGCTTTATGAGAGCTATCTCCGCACACAGCTGAACAATTTTCATGGCTGCATTCCTTCGGATTGTCCGCATCGGGAACGTTTGGGATATACCGGGGACGGTCAGCTTACGGCAGAGGCTGCACTTTTGACACTTGACAGCGCGCCGCTTTATCGAAAGTGGATGGAAGATATTTTGGACAGTCAGGGTGAAGAAACCGGTCATATTCCGCATACCGCACCGTTTTTAGGCGGAGGAGGAGGACCTGGTGGATGGGGCGGCGCTGTTTTTATTGTGCCGATGCTGTTATATCGGATGACCGGGGATCTTTCTGTGCTTCGCAAAAGCTTCCCGGCGATTCTTCGGTGGCTTTCTTATATGGAAAGCAGAAGTGAAAACGGACTCGTTGTGCGGGAAGAAGCGGGCGGATGGTGCCTGGGCGATTGGTGTACACCACCGTCGATGGACCCGCCGGACATTCCGCCGGCGTTTGTGAATACATGCTTTTATATTGAAGGATTGCAAACGGCAATCGAAGCGGCAAAACTGCTCAGCGAGAAAGAACCTGATTTCCTGGCAAAAACGCTCCAAACAGCAAGAAAGGCTGTGACAGATACATTCTTTGATCCAAAGACCGGCAGTTTTTGCAATGGAGAAAATGGCGCCGATGCATTTGCGGTTCGGCTGCATCTCGGAGATGAACGGACAGCCAGCCGTTTGATCGAAAAATATCGGCGAACAAAATGTTTGGATACCGGTATTTTTGGAACAATGTATTTGATTCGGACGCTGTTTGCGTTGGGCGAAGCAGATCTGGCATTTACATTGCTGACAACACGAACGGATGCCTCTTTCGCGCGCATGATGGAAGCGGGCGCCACCACACTTTGGGAGACATGGAACGGCGGTGCATCCCATGATCATCCGATGTTTGGTGCTGTTGCTGCATTGTTGTTCACAGAGATTTTGGGAATTCGGCAAAAAGAGGGAACCGCAGGTTTTTCGGATGTCCAAATACAGCCGGCGGATATTTCTGCACTGGACTGGGCATGCGGCTCGATTTGCACACCGGCAGGAGAGATTCGCGTCAGCGTGAAACGGGATCAAAACGGAAAAAGAACCGTCGAATATACGATTGATCGCAATCAATAAATTCTTATATTCATAGGATAGAATATCGGAAAAAGGAGAGGCATCGTGTAATACGGTGCTTTTCCTTTTTATAGTCGTTTAAATTTGATTCTTTCTCATATATGATAGATTGATTGTTCACAGAATCGTTACAAAGCTGCACGACTGTATCAGTATAATTTAGTAGAATACAGAAACTTTAACGATGAGGGTATTTTTACAGTTATCAGTGGATGATTGCAGAACGCGAGCGTATGTTCTTCTCCGGTGTGATGTGTGATCCGACTGATACTGGCTTGAAAGCCGGATACAGCCGTCCGGACGTGGGTGTTGATAATGCGAGCGGCTGGGCTGGTGTTGCAGACTTTATCAGTGAACGTTCTGTCATCGACGGTACTGCATTCTACACAAACTTCAATACCGGACACGGTGTACAGTACTTCAAAAATGGCAAAGTCAGCGCAGACAAAGAGTGGACAAACATTAACATTCAGGACATTCTCCCGTCTTGGCAGTGGTGGATGGAGAGCACGGATGGTACAAAGCTGTCGGCCGATTTTGATTACGGCAGCAAACTTGTCAGCAATGATTCGTTTGGCAATAAAAAAACAATGCCGTATACACAGGTTGGCGCATATGACGGCGGCAGCTCGCTCGTCGTTTACGGCAACCTGACTGGAAATGATTCGCTCCATCTTTACAAAACCGATCTTGAGGTAAAAGATACGACGAAAGTTGATGTCACATTCAAAAAAACATCGAGTGATAATGCACAGATGAAACTCGGATTGATTTTTAAAGATAATGCGGCACAAACTGTGAAACTCGATATCGCAAATTCGCAGACAAAAGGCGAATGGACAACATCGCAGATTGATTTGTCCGCATATGCAGGCAGACAGATTGCTGCAATCACCTTGGAATTTGAAGGCACCGCAGCAAACTATCAGATGAACGTCGGCGGATTAAAAATTTCTGATAACACATACAAACCGGCAGCACCGACAGGCTTCACTGTTGATTACGCATATGATGATGGTCAGATGATCGTCAGCTGGGATCTGCCGAAAAACAACTATGGCAACGTTGTGCAGTACAATCTGTACGGCACACTGTCTGACGGCCGCCGTGTATACCTTGGCGGTACATACGACAGCATTCTGTACGTCAAATCGATGTTTGACGAAGCAAAAGTTGTCAAATTGGAGCTTTGCGCAGTCGGCAAAGACGGCACAGAGAGCGAGCCGGCAAAAGCGACCTATTCGTATGAAGACAAAGTGAGCAATATCACCGTCGAAGAAGCAAAAACACCGAGCGGACTGCTTGTTCGTGCGGCGAACCCGGGCAAACTGGAGGTTTCCTTTGATGCACCGGCAACAGGCGCACCGGACGGATATGAGTTCGAAGTACAAGGATCTCGTACCGGCAATGAAAGAGGTGTTCGAAGAAGCTCTTGCAAAAGCGCAGGAAGTTGCAGGCAATATTGATGCGACACAGGATGAAATCAATGCGGCATATGATGAGCTGCTTGATAAGACTTGGAAGTTGTCGTTTGTTGGATCGCCGGAGAAACTGAAAGAGCTTTACGGTTTCGCAGAAGCACTTGACTTTGAATACTACACAGAAAAGACTGTAGAAGCAGTACGTGCAGCAATGGCAGCAGCCAAAGTAGTTATTGACAATGAAAATGCACTGCAGGAGGACATTGATGCAGTTTACAATGGGCTGAAAGCAGCAATCGACGGATTGAAGCTGAAATTAGACAAAGATGCATTGGCTTCTCTGATTGAACAAGCGGAAGCAATCGACCTTTCGAAATACTTAGAAAGTAGCAAGATCGATTTTGCAGAAGCGCTTGAAAATGCAAAAGCAGTGTTTGCAGACGAAGAAGCAGCCGCAAAAGAAATATACGATGCATACAACCGTTTGCAGAGAGCGATCTTTGATCTGCGTTTGATTCCGGATAAATCGATTTTGGAAGATCTTTTAAACAAGGCGACCGGAGTAGACGAGAGCAAATATACGTCAGAAAGCTATGGTGTGCTGAAAGCAGCAATGAAAGCAGCGAAAACGGTCTTTGAAAACAACGAAGCAACCGAAGTGGAAATTAAAGCAGCAGAGGAAAAACTTGAAACTGCACTGGATGGACTTGTTCTGACCGATGCAGGCACGGAGAAGCCGGAAGAGCCGACTGAACCAGAAAATCCTGCTGAACCGGAGTCTCCACTTGATCCAGAGAATCCAAACACAGATGATTCGATTCCATATGCGGTTCCGACTGCACTGATTCTTGCAGCTGGCGCGGTATTTATCATTCGTAAACGTGCAATGAGATCATTGTAATTCTTTTCTTACTCCATTTCATTTAGCAACCGACAAGCAAATAGCTTGTCGGTTGCTTTTACTTATCAGGTTAGGTGCCTGTGCGCATCGTGTCATTATAGTAAAAAGATTTTTTCTTTTATCAATTGATATTATTTTATTATAGCGTTACAATGTAATCGATAGATCAACGTCATTTTTACAGATGCATTTAAAATTCATGTGGAAACAGAAAGATATAGATTTTTCAATTGATCCATTGATGATTAGGGCAAATATATCAATGAATCCTTAATATAATAGAACGAGGTGTCTTTATGCTTGCATACACATATCTTGAACATGAAAAATTTGAACTGATTGAAAAACCGGAACCGGTGATTTTGGATGAGAGAGATGCCATCGTAAAAGTAACCTTAGCCAGCATTTGTTCAAGCGACCTGCATATCAAGCATGGCAGTGTGCCTCGTGCAGTTCCCGGAATTACAGTGGGACATGAAATGGTAGGTGTGGTTGTGCAGACAGGTGCAGCGGTGACCTCTGTCAAGCCGGGTGACCGTGTGACAGTAAATGTGGAAACGTTTTGTGGTGAATGTTTTTTCTGCAAACATGGATGGGTGAACAACTGCACCGATCAAAATGGTGGCTGGGCGCTTGGATGCCGAATTGACGGCGGACAGGCAGAATATATTCGTGTACCGTATGCCGATCAGGGACTCGATAAAATTCCTGATTCCGTAACAGATTTACAGGCACTGCTGGTAGGAGATGTGCTTGCTACTGGATATTGGGCTGCAAAAATTTCCGAAATCACAACGGAAGACACAGTACTGATTATTGGTGCAGGTCCAACCGGATTATGTACGCTTCAATGTGCGCGGTTGTATCAGCCCAAGAAGATGATCATCTGTGATATCGATGAAAACCGTCTTGCATTTGTTCAAAAGCACTATCCGGATGTATTGACTGTTACGCCGCAAAACCTGAAAGAATTTGTTTGTGCCCACAGTGATCATGGCGGTGCAGATGTGGTTTTGGAGGTGGCAGGAAGTCACGATTCTTTCCGCATGGCATGGGAGTGCGCCCGCCCGAATGCAATTGTAACAGTGGTAGCGCTGTACGACGGTCCGCAAATTCTTCCTTTGCCTGAGATGTATGGAAAAAATCTAACCTTTAAAACCGGTGGGGTAGATGGATGCAACTGCGAAGAAATTTTGCAGCTGATTGCCAACGGAAAGATCGATACCGTGCCGCTGATTACGCATACCGTTGCTTTGAAGGATATTGCTGACGGATATGCGTTGTTTGAAAATAAGCGGGACGGTGTCATTAAAGTGGCGGTCACTATGGAAGACAACGGAAGATAGATGTGCATTGAACCTACAGACAAATATCAGCGGTTTGACTCTCAATGAATTCTATGTATTTCAAACGTGCGATATAAAGAGGGAAAGGCTGTAAAACGGCCTTTCCCTTTTTGCGATATTACTGATGTTCTATAAAACATATTTTCATCTAAAACCAATTGATTGACTTTTTTAAACACATATGATATATTTGTATTGTGGATAGAATATTTATCTGACGAACTATAATTAGGAGATGTCGCCATGTATCATTTTTGTGATGTCCGCTTCGGCTTTGTGCCAATACGGTCTTGCTGCGGCATCCAGTTGTGGAGAGGTCGTATCAAAATCGTTTCTGCCTGCGCATAAGCTGGACTGCTGACTGTCGGTTTATGCGCTTTTTTTGATTGATAGCTGCCGCTTTCTGTCAGAGGGTGGTTTGCGTCTGTTTCTGAACAAACCCATGCGTTACCAGAAGGAGGTACGATGGATTATGAAAAAGAAAATATACTGGATATCGGGAGCAGTCATTGTGGGATTGCTTATCGTGTGTATCATTGCGGGCAGCTGCATCGGATATATTCCGGTAATAGGCAAATATATCGCAGATTCAAAATTGAGCCGTTATGCAGGAGAACCTGTGCATACAAATTATGATTTTTACAGGAATAAGTATGTTGTATCAGATTACGGAAAACTCTTTCAATATGAACTTGATACCAATACGATATTTGATGAGTCGCATAACCGGAACATTGAAGGTCAAGTGAAGCTGAAATATCATTCGTTTGTCAAAGAATCATCCATAGATACGATTGAATATCCGAGTTCGATATCTGTGTCGTCAAAGGTTGATGCCGATGATTCATCGAAGGTATATGTGAAAATCTATTGTATGACGATATTTGATGATGTGGAGATGCGCATTGAAGACAGCAAAAAACGCATCTGTGAACTCACTGAACAGCTTGTGGAGTATGTGGGTATGAATTGCACATCACTCCAGATTGTTTATGCAAACAAAAGCGGGATGTTTGAGTTGGTTTGTGATTTTGGAAAAAATCCGATCAAATATGATGAACTGCCAAAATACATTGAACAGTTTGAAGAAGACAAATTGCCGCTTGAGTACCTTGAGTGGCGGTCTTCGCATTGATTACGCATCTATTTATCCGCATAGGGAGCGTTTTGTGGTAAGATTTTGAATTGATGGGACGCTTAATGAATATGAACAGCGTCATCATTTCACAGCAATAGGAAAGCGGGCAAACCGATTTTGGGTTTGTCCGCTTTTAAATGTTTCGTCATAAAAGAAACACCGATTTGCCCAACCGTTTTTTATCGAAATTCGAAACAATCAGTTCACTTTCAGTACCGTGGTATAATCTTCATCGGACGACAGATAATATTGGCATAAAATCTGTAAATGCCATGGAGGAAATAATAGATGAAAGCAACAGGTATTGTTCGTAGAATCGACTATTGCGTTATAATAGGACAAGGTTGAGAAACCTGCATAAACACTGGGTTTTCGCTGCTTTTGTCCAAATCTCAGATCGAAAAATCCACTGGATATCAACCTAAAATAAAAGAATGTGAGGTGAGCATGACCTACCGGAAACATAGGGAAAGCTATGTTAAAACAATTCAATAATCTGCCACAGAAATCGGATGAAGGGAAACCATCATCCGATTTTTTTATGCACAATTTTAAGAAAGGAGAACGCTGTTATGAAATGCTTGTTAAAGTACCAGTGGGTAAAACTGTCTCGGGCATATTTACCTCAGGGCAAGGGGCTAATGGGTTACTGGGCAAAACTGGCATCTCGTGCAGCGTTTCGAAAGGGACATGCCCTTTATTGTGGATACAAAAATGAGGTAATTCCGGGAATGTGGTCTGGTGGAATTGTTGGACTTAAAAGCATTCTTGGTTTGAAGAGCCGAGCACAGGCCTTAGAAATAATGAATGAATTATCCGCTTTAGGATATATCAGCTACTCTTTGGATCCAAAAACGAAAAAGTTAACCTATCAAATCAATGACTGGGTTGTAAAATGTTCTGGAGCTGAATGTTCTGAAGGTACTGTTTATGCGAGTGACGGATATGGCTTTATTTGTCTTCCGAGAGATATTACTCAGAGGCTGGCAGATAGTAACCGTAAATTCAGTGAATCGGATGCATGGTTAGATCTTTGGTGTCATACTGTCTGGCAGGATTCAGGAAATATTTTCTCTTTATTGGCACCAACCGTTCAATTTGAACGACGCAAAGCTTTATTAACCTTGGAAACCATGGGACAGAGATGGAAATGGGAAAAGACAAAGGTATGGCGTTTCTTTCAAAAGTATAAGGATGTCTTCGCGCTGTATCGTCTTCCCGGCTCCTATGGATGTCTCATTTTTAATCAATTGTATCAAACCGGTACAGAGGTTTCACTGCCTACACAGGCGAATGTTGTACGCATTATAGAAGAAATACGCATTTCAGCAGGCAATGTACATATTGAAGGTACGGACCATGAACGCTTATCCCGCATGATCGCATGGTTTAGTGTAAAAACATCTGCTGAACGTATCGAAAAGCCGGGAGAAAACAGTAAAGCTGAAAATCGCGTTGCACTTTCGAGCCCTATAATACGCGCGTATTTTTCTCTGCATTGTTGGAATTGTAAGAATTGTAATTATGACTGCAAGGAAGTAGTATATATCTCACCTTTAGAGAATTTTGAGAATATACGAGGGCCTTGTGTTCATTTTCCAGAATTCAAAAAATCAAAGGAGAGTTACTATGAGCGAGAATAAAAAAGCAGAACAATCTGCATATGAACAGCAGGAAAGCCGCCTTTCTGCGCAGTCAGCAGCATTTATTAAGCTTCTGACACAGCGTGGAATCCTTGGCGATGCTGATATTGACGATGATAAGATCAGACAGGTGCAAAAAGATAAAAAGCGTCGTACATATCACAATACTGAGATGCTTTTGCAAAATTACCGAAGTATTGTTTGGGCACTGGAGTGTTTTCCAACGACTATTGTTGATGAACTGGATCGCCCTTTGAATGATTTGGATGCTATACTGCGTTACATCGATGTAGAACTTAGCTTGGATAACAAAAAGTTGGAAAGTAGAATCGAAAGCATAAAAAAATCCAGACTTCTCCTGGATCGAGTGAATGAGGCACTAACCGTTCTGAAGAGAAAACCGGAACACGGCGAAAAAATGTATGAAGTAATCTACATGACATATCTTGCACCTGAAAAACTTTCTCACAACGAACTGTTATACCGACTCAACATTTCCTCACGGCATTATTACAGGCTTCGAACGCAGGCAATTGGCATCATTTCTTTACGACTTTGGTCAGTTCCTTCTACCCAGATGGATTCGTGGTTTGAAGTGCTGACATTGCTTGAAGATTTATGCTGAAAACAAAATGTCCTATTGGATGGCACAAAAATGTAAATAAATTGGCAAGGTATATGCCGATGACATGCAAAAGGAAAAGAGTTATAATTATATCATCCCAAAATGGGACTGGCGATAAAACGCTGTTTCTGAGACTGAGAAAGGTCTATGGAAACAGCGTTTTTTTGCACAATCAAAAAGGAGGTATACAGCATGACAAGTCAGATCAAAAAAGGGAAGCGATACCTGGTAAATGGGTATTGGACATTGGTCAGCACCGCTTCAGCGTTACTGATCTCTTTGCAGCCTATCATGGCTGACACGATCTGGGATCGTTTCTCGAAAATAATGCGTGATGTCTATGGGCAGCTGGCCGGTATCAGTACAATCGTAGCTGTCACTGCTGCGGCAGTCGCACTTCTGGTTCGTATGATTTCAAGAAACCAGCGTGCAGTTGACGAAGCGACAAGTTGGCTGAAGCGCATTGTTGTGACGTGGATTGTTCTGAACAGTTTAGGCTTTATCGTTGCCTACCTGCAGCCGCTTGTCAGTGGCGGACAATACACAGGCACTTAATCCCTCCAAATCCAAATAATCAGTGTTGCGGATTGGAGGTGATGCGCTATATTAGATTGGATTTTTGAGGGTATTGCTAATTGGGTTGCCAGTATCGTCAGCCAGCTAATGGATGCGGTGTCCGGAATATTTCTTTCTGCTCTTGGAACCGATATGACAGCAATGGAGGAATACTTTCCGTTTCTCTCAAAAGCATTTGATGTTATGCAGTACACTGCATGGGCTATGCTGTTCTTAATAACAGTGTGGCAGTTGTTCAAGGCATTTGGAGGACCAATAACGGAAAGTGAACACCCTCTTCAGTTAATTGCCAGAAGTTCTATTTTTGCAGTGTTAATTGCATTTGCAAAGCCAATTTTCGAGTTGACGCTGGATATTGCAAGGGCTCCTTACACAGCTTTAATGGATATTCAGATGACAGCAGAAGATTTTACATTTGCCGGGGTTGAAAATGTGCTGAAAAGCGGAATAACAACGCTGGTTTCTGTGATAACGGTTGTTGGTCTTATACTGATGCTCATTCTTGAAATCTCTCTTGGTTGGAACTATTTCAAACTATTACTAGAGACAGTAGAACGCTATATTGTTGTTGGAGTACTGTGCTATACTTCCCCCTTGGCATATTGCATGGGTGGCTCCAAAGCAACTGAACAGGTTTTTAAATCCTGGTGTCGCATGGTTGGATCGCAACTGCTGCTGTTGGTCATGAATGTATGGTTTTTAAGAGGCTTCAGCACTTCTGTGGGACAATTTATCGCGAATGCCGGCGCACTGTCAAACGGTCAGGGAAATATCTTCCTTTGGATGTTCTGCGCTCTGGCATTTCTTAAAACCGCCCAGAAATTTGACAGCTATTTAGCGGCCATGGGTTTAAATGTCGCTCAAACAGGATCAAGCATGGGAATGGAGATTCTGATGGCAGCCCGTGTACTTTCTGGTGTAGGAGGTGCAGCCAAAAGTGCCGGAAATGTATTCAACGGAGGTTCGAGTGCAGCTGGAGGAACTGCTGCTTCGTCATTCGCTGCTGGGTTTGCAAGTAAGTTTAAGGGAAATTCCTATGTACGCGATGCTGTAGTAAATGGCGGAACAAGAATGGGCGCCGGAGGTGGATTCGGCTTTGTGGGTCGTGCTTTTGGTGGCATTGCTGCAAGAAATGGCGCTACATTAACTGGAGAATCAATTTCCTCTGTCGCTTCAAGAACACCAAATGTTTCCGGAAGCATAGCCGGTGAAATTGCTGACCGAAGCCTTGGAAATTATATGCCGCAGCTTGGCAATCACAAACTGAGTGGAACACAGATTACTGGAGGACATATCAGCACAACTGCAACCGGCGCTGATGGAAAAAGCTCAAATGTGGAACTGTATAATGCATCTCAATTCGAGAAACCACAAGGACCGCACTCAGTGGTTACCGCATCAGATGGTACACAATGGTATCAAATGGCAAGCGGCGAAGGCAGAAATGCATTCTACAGTACACCGGAATTTACCGGAAACGCAGCAGAAGCTGCTCAGGTTGCCTCTGTATTTCCAGGAGCAGCAGAAGGAACATCTTTGCGTACTGTGGGTGAAGGTGTTCTGGAAGCGTCTTCAGATACTGGAAATACTACATGGTACAACAGCGCCTTCTATCAAGAGCCTGAAGCACCTCATTCCATTATGACAGATGCCAATGGTGTGGAATGGTATGCGATGGCTCAACATGGCACCGTGCCTGAATTCGAAAACGGTGATGAAGCAACCATTTATAACCAAAGCGTATTTAGAGACTTTATGCCTGGATATGAGCAGCAGATCATGTCTGTAGATGGAAGCCAGCGAGATGGACACTTTGAAGTGCGTCATGATGATGGCAGTGGCACCGCCTTCTACGATACGGCTGTTTATGATACTCCGAGAGGAGACTATCAGGTATATGAAGACAAAGACGGCCATCAATGGTTTGCTATTCATGGCGATTCTGCAGTGGAACGCCGACCAGTCTATGAGAACGGAAAACCTGTTTATGATGGAGAAAATGTAAAGTCGGTTTCAGTTGAAACTGTTCGATACAAATCTACACCAAGCCGTTATGAAAATCCGGAAAGGCGGAGCGATACTTCATCCAAACCGCCCCGAAGAAAAAATTAACGAAGTAAAACAGCCATAGTTATGGAAATTCCAAAAACTATGGCTGTTTTCATTTATCCAATATAAGGGAGGTGGAAAGATGGCCGAGCCAAACAAAACACAAATGGGAGATGGCGGTGATAATTATGGTCAAGCCGCTGCACAAATGGCGAAAGCCGCTAAACAGCTCGGTCAGGAAGCCGCAAAACAGGCAGCCGCCAAAGGTGTTGAAGCAACTGCAAATGCCGCAGCAGCTACGGTTCAAGCAAGCGTTGAAGGAGGAAAAGCAGTTGCTGAAATTGCAACTGGTACAGCTGCCGGAGGTCCTTGGGGTGCTGTTCTTTCAGCAGCTTGGTCTCTTCGACATACACTATATAAGATTTTAATTTTTATCTGTCTATGCCTGCTTTTTTTAGTTGTTATGGTTGCTTCTCTCCCAACCATTATAACGAACAGCATTTTTGGATTAGATGGGTCTACAGTCGATTCTAATGCGACTCTAACAGGGACCTACCAAACTTTATCTACAGCGGTTTCTGAGATCGTAGATGAAGGATACAACTATTCTTTAGATGAGGTTGAGAAGCTTATCACTGATGGCGGCTATGACTATGATTTATCAATGGAAGCTCTGATCAATCACGGACAAAGCTCTGCTGGGTATGATGTCAGATATATCCTTGCAGCTTATTCGATATCTATGGACCAAAAAAATACCAGTGAATCAGATATGCGCTCAAAATTGAGTACATACAAAGAAGACATGTTTCCGGTAACTTCAGTAGAGAAAACGAAAGAAATCGTGGTACCGGTTAACTATTACACCTATAAATCCGTTTCAGTTACAGTTGTAACAAAAACTGTGACGACCGGTACAATCAATGGAGTCCCGCAATATCGGTATGAGACTGCGACGAAAACATACTATGTGCCGGATCAGTCAAAAACTTCCGATGTATCTGTAACCGTTCCTAAATATGAGGAGGTAAGCGTTTCCGTTCCGGTTTATTCCGGTAATACTATAACTGGAACCCGTACAGAAACTTATTACACTCAAAATGGTGAAGAAACACTTTCCCCTACGAAAAAGACAGTAACCTATCTGGAATGTACCATTCATTCTTTTGATGAATCCATTATTGCCAAAGCATTTGGATTGGATTTGTCAGCAAAGTATGGAGGAACAAGTCAAACCTATGATCAGGTAATTAAAAGCATGGCAAATGCCTTAAAAATGACACTGTACGGTTCAGTAGGAAATGGACAAAGTGTTCCTTTGACAGATGAGGAGCTGATTGCATTTGTGAGCCGCCAAAATTGCAGTGCAGTCAGAAAACATATTTTAGAAACAGCACTTTCTCTTGTTGGAAAGGTTCCTTATTTCTGGGGTGGAAAATCTCCTCCGGGATGGAATGATGAATGGAATACACCGAAACTGGTTACAGCAGCTGGATCCAGTACAACTGGAACCATTCGCCCATTTGGTCTTGACTGTTCCGGTTTTACTGATTGGACCTACAAAACGGCTGTTGGGGTTAGCCTTTATGAAGGCACTTGGAGCCAATGGGATAACTCCTATGCTATTACAGAAGATGAGCTTTTACCCGGTGATCTTGGATTTTTAATGAATGAAGATGGTCAAGGGTGGAACCATGTATTGATTTATGCCGGTGTAGGCGATAACGGTGAGCGAATGTGGGTTCATTCCTCCGGCGGTGAAGGTGTCATCTTTAACACACCGAGTTATGAATCAACGCTCTCACTTAGACGCCCCAAAGATGTAGATTTTGATGCTCCTGTGCCGAACGGTACTACTGGGGAACCCATTTCCACCATCGAAGTGGATGTTACACATTACTGTGCATGCAGTAAATGCTGCGGTGAAAACGCCAGTGGCATTACTGCAAGTGGAAAGCCAGTGGCACAAGGAATGGTTGCAATGTCCAGCTACTATCCGTTTGGAACACAAATCATGATTAACGGCACCATGTATACAGTGGAAGATCGGGGCGGCTCCGGTATAGAAAATGACATTCATCGTGTAGATATCTATGTTCCGGATCATCAGGAAGCCTTAAGACTTGGAAGATATAAAGCAACAGCGAAAATCTACAGATTGGGCAGATAGTTTGTGATAGGAGGAAAAATGAAAGGACTTCTGGATGAGTTGGCCCAAAAATATCATGCGGCATATCTTTCTGATCTTCGCCTGAATCATAGGATAAACGACTGTGTAGTCAGAGAACTGTATCTTTTCCCGAACAAACAAAACTACTCTCTGTGGGAATGGAGTGATGCGGTTTCTTATCTTTTGAAACGAAATGTTTCTTTTGCGTCCTATGAGGAAGTAGATAATATGCTGAAAGGGCTTTATAACACTTGATTTTTTAAGACAATAGACCCATGCTGTATCGGAGTACTTCTTTGATATAGCAGAAAGGTATGATTATATGGACGAAAAAGAAATTCGAAATGTATATGCAATCCCAGCCAATTATACCGATTCAGGAAAAATACTCGGCGGCATGGTTGAACCAAGAAATGCAGTGGAAACCGTTTTTCTTCTTCTTTTGGTGGGGTATCCAGAATTGATGCTGATTCCGATGCCCGGCACCATTCGAATTGTTGTAATGGTAGTAACACTCATGCCTCTTGCAGTCCTGTCCGTTATGGGTATTGACGGAGATTCCTTATTTCAGTTCTTGGGTCATATATGCAGGTTTGGAATTCACAGACGAAAACTTCATATGAGAAGGGTGGGATACAAATATGACAAAGCACAGCTCAAAAACACAAAGAAGCGGAAAAAAGCAAAAAGTCGAAAAGCTTGAGTTTGTTCAGGATTTTCTCCCTATAAAAAATTTGAGCAACGGTATTATTGAAACCGTTGACGGGCGCTATATTAAAATCCTTGAAATCGAGCCAATCAACTTTTTGCTTCGCTCTGATGAGGAGCAAGCCAATATAATTTCTTCCTTTGCAAGCTGGCTTAAAATATCTCCTATGAGGTTGCAGTTCAAGTCTATCACAAGAAAAGCCGACTCAGACAAACACATTGCTATGGTACGGCAAGATCTGAAAGAGGAAGATAATGAAAAATGCAAGGAACTCAGCGAAGACTATATTCGACTGATTAAAGATATCGGGAATCGTGAAGCGCTGACCAGGCGCTTCTTTTTAATCTTCCAATACGAAGAGCTGCACCGAAATGAGGAGAATGATTACGGGAAAATTTATAGCATGCTGCAAACGGCTGAACAAAACGCAAGAGCTTATTTTATGCAGTGCGGAAATTCCATTATTCAGCCTAAAGATCCCGATGAAGCAACTGCAGAAATTTTGTATATGTATTTTAACAGGCGCTCATGTGTGGATGAACCCTTTTCTTCTCGTGTCAATCGTGTAGTTGTAGACACAATGGCCGCAAAAAAGAAAGTGATTGGTGTAGACCCAGTTCCCCCAATTAAGATCTCACACTTTATAACGCCACGCGGTATTGACCTGACACATTACAATTACATCATCATGGACGGTCTCTATTATTCCTTCCTTTATATCAAAAAGGATGGTTTTCCGAATACCGTGCGTGGTGGATGGATGTCCGCTCTTATTAACGCGGGTGAAGGTATTGATGTAGATTTGCATTTACAGCGTGAAAATCGAAGTAAAACTATTGATAAAGTTGCTCAGCGCATCCGCCTTAACCGCACTAAACTCAAGAGCCTTCAGGATACCAGTACGGATTATGAAGAACTGGCTAATTCCATTTCTGCCGGATACTACATAAAAAACGGAATCGCCAATCAGAATGAGGATTTGTTTTACATCTCTGTTTTTATCACAGTATCCGGCAAGAGCTATGAAGAACTGATGTGGCGCAAAAGGCAGATGGTGGATATGCTGAAATCTATGGATATCTATACCAGTGATTGCCGTTTTCAACAGGAAGCAGCTCTCAGGTCAGTCATGCCATTTTTACAGATAGATCCCAGATTGCAAAAGAAAACAAAGAGGAATGTTTTGACAAGCGGTGCTGCCGCTTCCTATATGTTTACAAGCTTTGAGATGTCGGATGATACGGGCGTTTTACTTGGAATCAATAGGCATAACAATTCGCTTTGCATTGTCGATCTTTTTAATACGAAGAAAAACAAAAATGCAAACTTGACTATGTGTGGCACCAGTGGTGCTGGTAAAACCTTCACTATGCAGCTGCTCGCACTCAGAATGAGAATGCGTGGTATTCAGTGTTATATTGTGGCTCCTATTAAAGGGCACGAGTTCAAAAGGGCATGTGATAAAGTTGGAGGAACCTTTATAAAAATTGCACCTGGTTCCCCTCATTGTATAAACGTCATGAGTATACGCCATACGATATCTCCAGAAATGGAACTGATTGATGATGTGGACTACAACGACATGGATTCTATGCTTGCCAAAAAAATTCAGCAGCTGATGATTTTCTTTACGCTTCTTATCCCGGACATGACGAATGAAGAAGAACAGATGTTGGATGAGGCGTTAATAAAGACCTACAACGAATTTGGAATAACTCACGATAACAGTTCGTTGTATGAAGATATGACTGTAAATCCGCCGATTATGAAGAAAATGCCCATACTTGGGGATTTACATAAGCACCTTCAAGAAAACCCTATGACAAGCCGTATAGCAACGATTGTGAGCAGATTTGTAACCGGATCAGCACAAAGTTTCAATCGACAGACCAATGTGGATTTGAGTAATAAATATATTGTGTTGGACTTGTCTGAACTAAAAGGAAAATTGCTCCCGGTTGGAATGATGATTGCACTGGATTATGTTTGGGACAATATTAAAGCAGACAGAACCAAGAAGAAAGCAATCATGATTGATGAGATTTGGCAGTTAATCGGAGCTTCTTCCAATCGTCAGGCGGCTGAATTCTGTTTGACAATCTTTAAAACCATCCGAGGCTTTGGAGGCGCTGCAATTGCAGCGACACAAGACTTATCAGACTTCTTTAGTCTGGATGATGGCAAATATGGAAGAGCCATTATAAACAACAGCAAAAACAAAATTATCTTGAATCTGGAGCCGGATGAAGCTGAATATGTACGAGAGACATTGAAGCTTACAAAAACAGAAATTCGATCCATTACTCAGTTTGAACGAGGAGAAGCTTTGATTTACAGTAACAACAGCAAGATCCCCGTAGTCGTAAAAGCCTCAAAAACAGAACAGGAAATGATAACGACTGACCGAGCTGAGCTGGAAGCCTTGCTGAAACGGAAACAAAATCAAACGCATTTCGGCTAAAATGCGTATTTTATAAAAAATGCGCACAAGGAGGTGAACAAAAAATGCTTTTAAAAGATGAGCAATACATTATCAAATGGCTGTCTCAATACGGACCTCTGCCAAAAGCACAAGTGATACGCTTATTAAGAGACAAAACTCCAGAAACAGCAGAAAAAATAATCCGTAGTCTTAAAAGACAAATGAGGATTACTGATGTCGGAGGATATTATCTCGCGTTAGATGAAATGTGCAAACCTGATCAGCGCCTGATTCTTGCTGTTTGGGTTTTACTGTACTTTATTGATCATGTGGATCCTTTAGCCCATTACCCGGCAGTTTACCCATCACAACTCTTTTTCTTAAAAGAAAATATGGGCTACGAGATTGTCGTATTGTATGAGGGAGAACAACATTTAACCAGACTGCTTCAGCCACAGGAAGAATTAAAATATATCATTGTTGTTCCGCATATTTCCATGGTCCAATCACTTTATCTGCCTAAGGTCCCATGTTTATATGCCACTGTGGATTTTGACGGTCAGGAAGAACCTAATGTTACTTTTTATTCAGAGGAGGTGTTAAAAAATGCAGATGCCTAAAACTGCATTTGAGAAAGTTCTGCAAAAAGCCGAAAGTATAGTAAAACGGCTATCTGTTGAGCTTCAATGTGTAGAACATTTGGTTCAGTCAGGAGAATTGCCGGCAGCCTATGAAATGGCTTTAAAGGCAGCCTCAAGTGCAGAAAGAGCAACACTGGTTACAAGGACACTTCCTGCTTATACCGGATCGCCTTGCGCAAAGCATGATGTTGAACTGATTATTTCTGAATCGGTATCCGTTAAAATAGGCTTCACCATTGAAGGGTGGTTCTGTTTGCGAATACCGGCACTTCTCCCTAAAAAAGAAGATGGATCAGCTTCATACATCCGCTCTTATCTCTATCCGGTGATGCAGCATTTCTTCACCTATGTACCCCCAGTACGCTATACGGATTGCGTTTTGATATTCAGGCACGTTTACAGCAGAGATCGCCCGGAGCGTCAGTATCGCGATCACGATAATATCGAGGTTAATATGGTGACAGACATTGTTGCTCTTTATGTTATGCAGGATGATGCCCCTTTGAAATGTTGCCATTATTATTGCAGCGCTGCCGGAGAGAGCGACCGAACAGAGGTTTATGTTGTTCCGCGTGATGAGTTTGCACAATGGCTGATTCTTGAAAAAACCATCCCTGAAGAAGGAGTGAAACTCTATGAAGAATGCCAAAAACCGCCTCAAAAACATATGTAAAAACGGGAGAAAATCGAGCAGAAAAAATTACATATATTTGCTTAACCGAAAAAGCCCTGAAATATCAGCTGTTTGGAGGCATTTTTGCGATGGAAAATCCGACAAAGAGAGCAGTCATACTGTCTTAAAACGCCTCATTCTAACGAGGTCGGGATGATTACACTTCGGACGGGCAGTCACGCGCTCAACATCATCACCTTGCTATCCGTGACAGGTGAATTTCCAATGCGCTCATTGAAACTTCTTGGAAATGAACGGGTGCTGAAGGCATTGGTTCACAAGATGACAACACCACAAGATTATCGCCTCCCCCATACCCAGACTGAAGAAAGAATAACCTGTAAGCTCCTAAATGTATCCGGTAAAGGTTCAAGCAAATCCATCCGGTTTTCAAAAGCTGCTCTTCCCATACTGGAATGGATTCATCCGGATGCGTATGATTACTATATGCATTCTTTTTGGGATCATAAGTTTCCGGGTGATGCAGCTCATATCGAAAGAAATCATCGAGTTGCCGAATCGGTTATGATGTGTATGGCAGCTGGCATTGAATGCCGGCCATATTCTTTACCTTCTCTTCAGAATATGCAAATCAGTCTGACAGTACCGGAATATTCTGCATATTACCTGGCTAAGGATCTCAAGAAACTCGGAGACTCAGAAATGAGCAAGACGGTGTTTACCCGGATGGCGGGCGCTATATTTTCTCAAAGCGAAGCTTATGCGGTATACAACACCCGCAACGCTCTTATGAAATGGAATGGTATGGGTGAGTTCAAGGCTTTACACAATCTAATCGAGATTAGCCGTATGAATGCAGGTGTTCAAAACATTCAGTCGGCAATTCTTTTAGGTGAGTCTGAGGAGATTGCATTCAAAACCTTGATGGAAACTGAAAAGAACAGGCGTTTGGAGTTTAGATTCGACAGCATCTATCAGAACATCTACTTTGTACCTATGAATGACTTTGGCATAAAACTACTTCGTCTTCTTTCCATACCTGGATGGAAAACTAAACTCCTGGATTTGTTGTTTGACAAGGAAACTCAGTCTGGAGGACAAGGTATGGTGGAATATGATGCCTTTATTGATAACAAGTATGTGTATTCGTATCTGGATAATGATATTGCACGCTTAATCCGATTGCGCGAAGCACTCCAGACTGATATGAAATCATTTGAAATCCTATGTTTTCCTGAACAGGGACCTCTCCTCCGTAAATATCTTGGTCCACAGGTCTATTTGAAATTTATTAGTATGAGATTAGTGGAAACAGCAATGGGGCAAAAGGAGGAATTTATGGTTGAAAGATAAATATAGAAAAGCCGCTATTGTTGCTGCCACCATACTGGGTTTGGCGGCACTTTTTTATTTGGGTGGACTGATTGGACAATTGCTCACAAACTATTCCATTTGGATGGACAGCGGCGGGCTTGGCGGACAGAACACAATGCGTCCTGTGAACTTTAATCCACTATTCTGTTTCCCGCAGGCATTTACCTTAAACGGGATGAAAGGGATCCTATTTATTCTGGTTGTTGGAGCAGCAATTTTTGCTTATGTAAAGTTCCACGATAAATTTGGAAGCAAAGACTATGATGAACGAGGTTTCAAGGTGGTAAAAAACGGCACATATGGAACCGCCACATGGATGAGCGAGAAAGAAATGCAAGAGGAGCTGGAAGTAACCACACCTGAAAAAGCAGAGGGTACTATTTTGGGCGAATACAAAGGCAAAATTGTCTGTATGCCAAAGGATACCAGACTCAATCGTCATATTGCTATTTTTGGTGCATCCGGAACCATGAAATCAAGAGCTGTTATTCGTAATGCTTTGTTCCAGGCAATGAAACGTGGTGAATCTGTAATTATTACAGACAGCAAGGCAGAGCTTTATGCAGATACAGCAGAAATGTACCGCAACAACGGCTACGAAGTCAAGGTGTTTAATCTGGTAACCCCAGAGCACAGTGATTCTTGGAACTGTATGTCAGACTTAAACGGAGATACTTTGATGGCACAGGTTCTTACGAATGTCATTATCGGAAATACCAGTTCCGGAAAAGGAGATCACTTTTGGGATAATGGTGAAGGAAATCTGCTAAAAGCTTTGATCCTACTTGTTGATCAGGATTGGAGTCGTAATGTAGATATGAAGCATCTTCCGGCGGTGTATCAGGCATTGACACAACACAGTGAAAGACAACTCACTGCAATTTTTGAGAAGCTTCCACTCGACCATCCGGCACGGGCACCTTATAATCTTTTTTCTCAGTCCAGTGACACGGTTCGCTCCGGCATCATACTGGGACTTGGTACGCGATTGCAGGTGCTTCAAAACGAGGCCGTTCAGAAAATTACAAGCCGTTCAGACATCGATCTGACTTTACCGGCTAAGAGAAAATGTGCCTATTACATTGTTTTAAGTGATCAAGATGCAACAATGGCGTTTTTATCATCTCTATTTTTCTCATGTATGTTTATTAAGCTGACGAGATATGCCGACTCCAGACCAAATGGCAGCTGTGACGTTCCCGTTAATTTAATACTGGATGAGTTTAATAACATAGGTAAACTTGGAGCAGCGCCAGATGGATCTGATTTCTGCCGTTCTCTCAGCACCATTCGCTCAAGAAATATCCGGGTGATGCTGGCTGTACAAAGCTTAGGCCAGTTACAAAATCGATATCCCAACAACCTTTGGTCAGAAATCGTCGGAAACTGTGACATCCAACTTATGCTTGGATGTACCGATGATGTTAGCGCAGAATATTTTTCCGCTCGCAGCGGAGATATGAGTATAGAAGTTAATTCCACTATGACGGTAAGAAGAACTATCGCAGTTGCTCAGGTAATACCGCAATATCGCCATACGGAAGGGCAAGGAAAACGGCGATTACTTACTCCTGATGAGGTGCTTCGATTACCAAACGAAGAGCTGCTATGCATTATTCGCGGCTGTAATGTCCTAAAACTGAAGAAAATGGACTACACAAAACACCCGATGGTTAAACAGATTCAGAAAACTTCTATTATGAATTATCGACCGACTTATGTTTGTCCGCCACCAATTCAAAGTGAGCCTATATCAACACCTGAACCGGAGAAAAAACCGGAACGCAAAAAAAGCCTATACAGTTCGGCAAAACCGCCGACTGAATTTTAATTTACAAGGAGGAACTCTAAGATGGAAACCAAAAGAAACGAAACAGAGCTGGAGCAGTTGCCTCAGGAAAATTCTTCTGATTCCCAGACTGACTTGGAATCGGAGAATTCTGAAGCAAGAATGCCGGAAGACGGCGTCGAAGGCGAAGAATCGGGCACTGTTTCCCAAACTGAAACAGAATCAGAAGAGAAACCACGAAGGTCCCGGAGGACCAGGACTCCAAAATCTGAGTCTGATACAGATGAAAAGGAGGTCAAAACAACTACCAGACGGAAACGCGCAAATACCAGAACCAGAACCGCTGTAAATGTTCTTTCAATTGATGAGCATCGCACGGTCGAAACGGAAGCTGACAAAGCCAGGAACGATCTGTTGGATTTGATTGAGTCTATGAAAACGCAGAAGATCCTGACCGGCACGATTCAAGGTGTTGAACAGCCTGAGGATAACCCCTCCCGTTCTCTCGCAGTCATTTACCACGGCGACTTCAAGGTCATCATTCCGGCAGAAGAAGCTGTTCTTCCACCTGAGGATAATCGTGGACGATCTCAAGAAGATGTCATGCATTACACATTGACAAAACGCCTCGGTGCAGAGGTGGATTATATCGTTAAAGGTATTGATCCTCAGTCAGGTGTTGCAGTTGCCAGCAGGCTGGAGGCAATGGCCGCCAAACGCAAGGAATATTATTTCGGTACTGATAGAGACGGAAATAACATTCTTTATGAAGGAGTGTGTGCAGAAGCAAGAATCGTTTCTGTAATTCGCGCCGGCATTTTTGTAGATTTGTTTGGTCTTGAAATTTACATTCCTCTCAGAGAATTGAGTTATCAAAGGCTACTGGATGCTTCTTCGCAGTTTCAACCTGGACAGCGTGTCCTCGTTAAGATTCTAAGCATTGACCGTAGTGACCGAAATCATATCAAAGCCAGTGCGTCGGTCAAACAGGCAGGAGAAAATCCTTATGAAAAAGCTTTGAGAAGATTTTCTGTTGGAAATCGCTATGTTGGAACGGTCAGTATGGTAGATACAACAGGTGTGTTTGTCGCACTTGATGGAGGTGTAGATTGCCTCTGCAGCTATCCGAAACGCGGTCGTCCTCCGAGAGGAGCGCGCGTCACTGTTAGAATTCTCGGTCTCAATATGGAGAGTAATCGTATCTGGGGTGCGATTACCCATATTGCTGCACCAAGATAATTTTCCAACTGAAATTTAGTATGGGAGGTGATAAAAGTATGGAGTATTGTGAGCTGAGCAAAGAAGAACAGGAGCGTAGAAAGACCATCGCAGAGCATACACGCAGTATGATTCTAAATCAAATGTCCGCCGATGACCAAGATGATACATCCATTATGCTTGGTTACCGAGACTATTATCTGCAGATATCCTTTTCTGCGCTTCATCCATTGATGGTAATCTGCCTTGCACGATCTATTCAGCATGTTAGTTCTGCCAAAAAGAAAAAGATGGTCAATGAACTGAATCTGAAGAGCGTACTTGGGAGTCATGCGATCAATGAATCGGTAGGATGTTATTCCTATCGGGCGACTCAGTGGCTGGATACGGAGATATCACCACAGAGATATTTCGAAATGTTAAATCGCTGTGTTGATGAAGCAGATCGGGCATATCAAGTTTTGGCAAGCTGATGTTGCATTTTTTGTGATACTCTGGTGTAATAAGGTAAAGACACAAGGAGGGTCACAGTATGAAGAAATTCATTTTGCCAATACTCGTTTGTATATTCTTGCTTTTGTGCAGCTGTTCCGGCTATCTGCCGAATAAGGAAAACTCGGACAGTTCAGCTCAGTCTGTATCTATGCCGGAAGAAGATAGCTCATCTGAAGAACAAAGTAGTTCCAGTTTAGAATCGGAACAACCAGACTCAGGTGAAGATATACAAACCCAGTCTGATCCATCAGACAGTCAAAGCGTCGCCACTGAAAATTCTGAAGGTTCAGGAAACCAAAAACCACCTGCATCTTCCCATACGCAAGTACCGTCTAATGATAAAGAACCACCGAAACAATCACAACCGGCGGAAAAGCCTGAACAAAAGCCTCAACCATCCAATCCCGAGGAAACATCTCCTCCAACATCGAAACCAACAGAGCCATCGGAATCAACACCTGAGCCGTCTGTACCTGAAGAAAAACCGTTTGACATCAGTCCATATTTAACTGATGCGATAGAATATGGCCAGTACATAGGTTTGAAATTGGATTCTACAGCAACAGCTTGCAATGATGATCCCATCTTTGCGAATGCCGACAGCAAGTTTTTGGAGAGAGATTTGTGTGATCGTTTAAATTGGTATGTAGAAAGTGGCTTTACTGCTTTCTGGATTTGGACGGAGGATTTGGGAAACAACGAATACAACATTTTTATTGGATACGCTTAAATTTAACACTATGCTAAAAAGACTCATCAAATGATGGGTCTTTTTCTTTTGCAAATTTTAAGGAGGAACTTATGATGAGTAAAGGAAAACGAATCATATCGTTTTTGATGTCGATTGTTATGAGTCTGGGAGTCTTCTCCGGAATGACATCGACAGTATTTGCAGACACAAAACAAATGACGGCTTATATTCTTGATGTACCAAGAAGCGGAGATAACTCAACAAATCCCAGCGACTGGGGACATCCGGCGTTTGATTTTATGGGGAATTGGAGTACTCCAGAGAAAAAATCACGTTATTCTATGTACTTTCAAGATTCATTTGAAGGCAAAGCCATGTATTGTATTGAGCCAGGCGTTGGTGTCCACACCGGCGATCAGTACGATGGATTTGATGAAACATTCTGGAACAACTATCCTTCCGGGTTGAATCCTACGATTGCACCGACTATTATCAAAGCTTATATCGGGCGCATTATGCAGTATGGATGGCAAGGTAACGGAGAAACAAGCTGGGATATGTCCAACCCAACTCATACCAAAGAAGTCGCACATTATATTGCAACGCAGCTTCTAATTTGGGAAACAATCGTGGGGGAACGTGATAGTAAGTTTAATAAGGTTGATGCGCATGCACAAGGCAAAGCCAACATTAAAGATACTATCAAAGACAGTCATCCCCTTCGCGATTTGATTTTCCAGTATTACACGGATATGGAGAAAAAGGTACAGCAGCATACAATGCTGCCCAGCTTTTTTACCAGAAGCTCCGGAAGTGCTGATACCTACGAATTGAAATGGAACGGCACAGATTATTCTGTTACTTTAACAGATACAAACGGCGTATTAGGAAACTATTCTTTTTCCAGCAGTACAAGCGGCATGAAATTTGAGGTAAACGGAAATAAGCTCACAATCCGCTGTAATGAAGCACCCAAAGATGCAGTCAGCATCATGGCAGAGAAAAAGAATGGTGAACGCAAAGGCGTCGTAATTTGGTCCGATGGCAACATTGGTGGAGGAAAGCAGGATTTTACAACCTATGGCGCCACTGTTTCTGACCCTGTAACCGGTTATTTGAAACTTGAGATCATGGTTGGAAATATGCATTTGCTGAAAACTTCCGAAGATGGAAAAGTAAGTGGAATCAGTTTTACGATTTCCGGTGAAGGCTATCACGAAGTCAAAACAACCAATGAAGATGGTGTCATCGATATCAGTGATTTGAATCCTGGCGTCTATACTGTGACAGAACAGGTTATTGATAAGTATGAGCCGCAGGAAGTCCAGAGAGTAACGATTGTCAGCGGAAAAACATCCACTGTTACATTTAATAACACTCTGAAAAGAGGTAGCCTAAAAGTTACAAAGACATCAGAAGATGGGCTTACAGAAGGTATGAAATTTCATTTGTATGGCACTTCTTTGGCGGGAATTCCTGTTGACGAGTATGCAGTAACCGACAGTTCCGGTATTGCGACTTTTGACAATGTCCTGATTTCTGGCAGCACACCGTATATTCTGGAAGAGGTAGATACGGCGATCCGCTATGTAATTCCCGAAGCACAGAACACTACTGTTCAATGGAATGAAGTAACAAACCAATCTGTACACAATGTTCTCAAAAAGTTCCGCGTAACGGTTACTAAAAGCGATGCGGAAACTGGTGAAGCACAGGGAGATGCATCGCTTGCCGGTGCTACCTATGGGCTTTATAAGGGAGAAACACTTGTAGACAGCTTTACTACTGACAGCAATGGATCTTTCACAACTGGGTATTATGTATGTGATACGGACTGGACCATTCGTGAGATCAATCCAAGTGAAGGTTATCTGTTGGATCCTACAATCTATCCGGTTGGAGCAGATCCGGAGCTTTATACAGTAGAACTGAATACAACAGCCAATGATGTAAAAGAACAGGTACAAAAAGGTAACATTGCATTGATTAAGCACACTGATGACGGCGAAACTGGAATTGAAACACCAGAAAGCGGTGCAGAGTTCCAGGTTTATCTGAAATCTTCTGGTTCTTACGATGCAGCAGCTGATTCAGAACGAGATTTTCTCACCTGTGATGAAAATGGATATGCAAAAACCAAAGACCTCCCTTATGGCATTTATACAGTGCATCAAGTATCTGGATGGGAAGGCCGAGATCTCATTGATGATTTCGATGTGTTCATCGCCAAAGATGGCCAAACTTATCACTATATCCTGAACAACAGGGTGTTTGAATCCCATATCAAAATTATTAAACTAGATGCGGAGACTGGCAAGACTATTCCGTATGCCGGTGCCGGATTCCAACTTTTCAAACCGGATGGAACTCAGATCACTCAAACAATCACCTATCCGGAAGTTACCACAATTGATACTTTCTACACAAATGATAAAGGCTATCTGATTACTCCGGAGCCTTTGGAATACGGGTCCGGGTATTCTTTAGTTGAGGTATATGCTCCATATGGTTATGTTGTAAACTCGGATCCGGTTTACTTTGATGTGACAGAGGAAGGTTCCACAGAAGAAGATGGTGTAACCATCATTGAAGTAGAAAAGTCCAATGTCGCACAAAAAGGCGTCATTCATATTAAAAAGACCGGTGAAGTGTTCTCCAGTGTAACTGAGTCTGACGGAATCTATCAGCCTGTCTACTCTGTGCAGGGTCTCCCTGGTGCTGTTTATGAGATTACAGCAGCTGAAGATATTTATACTTTGGATGGTACTCTCCGCTACTCCGCAGGAGAAGTTGTGGATACCATAGAAACCGATAAAAGCGGTATCGCTACCAGTAAAGAGTTGTACCTCGGAAAATTCAATGTGAAAGAGATACAAGCTCCATATCCGATGGTGCTCAATGATGAGATCCATGAAGTAGAACTTGTATATGCAGGTCAGAATGTTGAAATTACTGAAGCAGAGACGGGATTCTATAATGAACGTCAAAAAGTAAAAGTGAGCATTCAGAAGGCTTTGGAACAGGATGAACTGTTCGGACTTGGAATGAACGGCGAAATCACTTCTGTTACCTTCGGCTTGTTTGCTGCAGAAGACATTACAGCAGCTGATGGAAGCATTATCCCCGCAGATGGTCAGATTGAAGTTGTATCTGTATCAGAAGACGGAATTGCTGTTTGCACATCAGACTTGCCAATAGGCAGCTATTATTTGCAGGAGCTGTCTGTTGATGGCCATTACATCATTAGCGATGAGAAATACCCATTTGTATTTGAGTATGGCGGTCAAGATGTTCCGCTGATCGAAATCGCTGCAAATGATGGTGCAGCAGTCGATAACACTCTGAAGCGCGGCGAAATCCAAGGCAAAAAAGTCGATGAAGACGGCAATGCTCTTGGTGGAGCAATCATTGGGTTATTCCGTCCGGATTGCACAGAATTTACGGAAGAGAATGCACTCATGACAACAACCTCTGCAGATGACGGCAGCTTTTCATTTAAGAACATCCCTCTTGGAGATTGGGTAATTCGTGAAATTTCGCAGCCGACAGGATTTGTTCTCAGTGATGAAAGCTTCCCGGTTTCTATCACCGAAGATAAACAAGTAATTGAAATTGAAATCGAAAACGCGTTTATTACCGGTAACCTGCATTTAACAAAATATGATGCAGATTTTCCGGAAAACAAATTGTCAGGCGCTGTTTTCGAAGTTTTCCGAGACAGTAACGGAAATAAGGAATTGGATGACGAAGATGAACTTCTTGGCACCATGGAAGAAACCCTGAAGGGAATCTATGAGATGAACGACATTCGTTATGGCGGCGTTCTCGTGCGAGAAAAAACGGCTCCGGAAGGGTTCGTTTTGGACGAAAACGTATACTATATCATGATTGATACAGATGGAAAAACCTACGAGGTCGAAAATGAAGCTGGCAAGGGCTTTATTAACCAGGCACAAAAGGGTTCGCTGAAAATCATCAAGACCTCTTCCGATGGTACGAAGAAAGGCTTTGAATTCCGTGTGACCGGACCAAATGGTTATGATCAAACCTTTGTAACCGACGAATCTGGAGAAATTCTGATTGAGAATTTGCGCATCGGCGAATATGTAGTAACCGAACTGAAAAATAGCGTCAGCGCCAATTATAAAATTGCGGATCCAGTAACCGTAGAAATCGTAGCAGATGAGGTCTTAACGGTTAATGTGTACAACGAAAAGACTACAGTAGATGTACCTAAAACAGGTGATGAAACAAATCTCGGTCTGTGGATTGGTCTTATGATCTGTGGCCTTACCGGCATTGCAGGTACCACCATTGTATGTTTGAGAAAACGCCGCAAAACCAAAAACGACCAGTAATTACCCCTCGCTCATTAAGAAACCGGTCCTTCTGAGTTTTTAGAAGGACCGGCTCTTTGAGCGAATTATATTTACATTCGCGCAAACCCGAAAAGAAGGAAGAAACGGAGGCAGTTATGAAATCAAAAAAAAGATATCTCCAATATATACTAAGTTTAGTCTGCGTAATAATCGCTGTACTCATTCCGCAGACGGTATTCGCCAAGGATGGCACTGACGGTACAGAACTGCAGGTCATGGAACCAGAAAAGCTCGAAGTCCAATTGGGAGTAGATTGGGCAGGTACTGAATTTCAATTGAAAACAGACGCCGGCCTTTATCCCGGAACTATAACCGTTGACCAAGACGGTGTTCTTCGTCTTGAGATCGGAGGAAGCAAGTCTTATGTTCTGTCATGCATGAATTCTTCAGTAAGCACTCCTGTTCCACAATCTGAGCAAGCCTCTGCCACAAACTCTGAAAAGACAGAATCTGAAACCGAACAAGACGAAAGCAATACTATTGCAGGCATTCCAGTGGTTCATCTTATCCTATTTGGCGGCGGTATGCTGATTGCCGTCGGTGGATTGATTGGACTGTATTTTGTAAAAAAGCGCCAGGAAGCAGCGGAATCCCAACAGGATTATGACGACGAAGATGATGAATAGATATCCCAGACTGACTTTTATTTGCGAGTTAATAAAAGATTTGAAAACTTTTTAATAAAAAATGCGTTAAAGTTTTCAAAATGGCTTGACAGTATAAAAACTCTGTGCTATTATATAAACGTGGCAGGGGCTTGCGCCCAGGCTTTCGGTACATCGGAGAGCTCCCGGTGTCATACATGCCGCACAGAGGCGTGGAACCCGTTACGGATTAGCGCACAGAGCAATCCACAATGACGCAAGCCATTTTTGAATATTAAGCCGGAAGGCTGCTTGAATACTGCAGAGTTAAGATTTGGACATTTTTCCAATACCTTAGCTCTGCATTTTTTTGCAGACCTTCCGGCTTTTTGTATTTATACGGAGGAATGTGACAATGAAAAATAAGAAGAAAAGAAAGGGAGTTAACAACACTCAGATCCGTTGCCCCTATTGTGGCAGCCCTGCTATTTTACGCAGTGCAGATGGAATATATCGAGACAACAATAAAAATACGATGCTGTATGTATGTAAAAATTATCCGGAATGTGATGCTTATGTTCGTGTCCATACCGGAACCACCATTCCTGTTGGCAGCTTAGCAAATCATGAGCTGCGCACACTTAGAAGAACTGCTCATCAGTATTTTGATCAGCTCTATTTGAGTGGAATGATGAGCAAACAAGACGCCTACCAATGGCTTGCAGATTTGCTTTCCGCCCCGCTGTCAAAAGCCCATATTGGGTATCTGGGAGAATACTACTGCAAGGTAGTCATTGAGGAAAGTCGCAAAATGCTTCAAAAAAGAGGAAATAAAAAAGTCCCAAAATTTGAGGTGATTCAAGGAGGTGCTGCTTCATGAAACTCACGCAGGAACAACAGAAAAAAGTAGAGCAGAATATGCGACTGGTTGGTAAGGTGATCAAGGATAAAGTTCATGGTACAAACCAGCTTGGTATCTATTCATATGATGATATTGTACAGATTGGCTATATTGGACTATGTAAAGCAGCCTATACAGATAAGGGTGGCTGCTTTTCGACTTATGCATACCGACTCATTTGGCATGAGATATCCGATGCGCTAATTCGCGCTAATCGTTTGGGAGACAGAGAGATCCTCCTGTCAACATATAACTATGAAGCACAGGAGGATGCACATTTTTCATCTTTTAGTGAGAGTCTTGAAATCGAAAATGCCATCAGCAATGCTGAAACAAGCGCAACTGAAATTATCCAAAAAGGCATTCAGGCACTTAGAATGTCTACCGACGGCTACAACAGTTATGAAATTGGCGAGGTACTTCATACCTCTCCTGGAAAGGTACGCGTATGGATGTCTCGTGCCAGAAAATACTTGAAATCACAGCCGGAAATCGTGAGGCTTGCCGGTACATATGATATAGGTTAATGTAAGAACGATGAAGGGATGTTTTGGACTTTTGTTCAAAGCATCCCTTTTTTCTGTTTAGAAAGGAATTTTTATGAAAGCAGTATTGAATAAAGTGAAGCCATTTATATTTCCATTGGCTATAGCAGTAATTATTTACTTACTAATGAGATTTGTTTTTGTTTTCGGATATGTTCCGACTGCGTCTATGGAACCCACCTTATCAAAAGATAGCTTTATTTTGGGGAATCGAATTTATTTTTCCTTAAATTACGGTGATATTGTTATCTTTAAGCACGACGGAAAATTGTTAGTGAAACGAATTGCAGCTGTTCCCGGAGATATCGTAGATTTAGAAGCCATTGAATATATGGTGGGTTATGAAAAGCCAGACCGAGAAAGTGAATTTTTGATAGTGCCAAATGACTGTTATTATGTGTTGGGAGACAATGCTCAGAATTCTTTTGATTCAAGATATTGGGATGATCCTTTTGTACATCAAGATGATATTGTAGCAAAACTGATTTTTCCAAAAAAATAGCCGCTCATACTTTAAACAGTATAATCGGCTGATGTTTTCAAATATTTTTATATTTTTTGATCGAATAAAGAATCTCATAAAGCTTCTTTTGTTCTTCCGGGGATTGAGCCGTAATAAGCTCATAAGCTTGGTATGCATAGTCATCCTCTTTCGGTGTTTCGCTGCCAAGAAATTCAAACAGTTTTGAAAGCGAAATCCCAAGTGCAGATGCAATCTTATCGATACTCTCTATGCTGGCATTCTTTTCCCCACGTTCTATTTGTCCAATATAGGTGTGATGACACCCAGCGCGCTCCGCCAATTCTTCTTGACTAAGTTTGTTTTGCAATCGGTAATTTCGAATTCGCTGTCCAATAGTCTGTGCGATTCCCATAGAGCATCCTCCTTCCTATGTAAATAGTCTATAAATATTTAATTCTCAAATACACAGACTATTGATATTATCTTTAACATGTGATAGACTATAAATATTATCATTTTGTTTTTAACGCTTATAGTATGTATTTTAAATAAAGAAAAATTCATAAGGCGGGATCTGAATGCCTCAATTTGATCGTCAAGCATTTGGACAAAGATTAAGGCTATTAAGAGATTATCGCGAAATGACGCAACAGCAAGTGGCAGATTTCCTTAATGTAAATCGCTCTACATATTCTTATTATGAAAATGGTAAAACAGAACCATCTATTACGACACTTATGAGGATGGCGGAGTTGTTTAACGTGACCTTAGATAGCCTGTTGAATATGGAGAAAGACAGGGATATCAGTCTTGATCAGAAATGTTCTTGCTGGAATAGTAAAATGGAGAGCGAGAACTGTGAAATTGCCAAAAAAAGAAAAAGTCTGCACATTTTTCGGACATGCGGACACTCCTACAAATATAAAAAAAGAGATTCAGACAGTAATTGAAGATCTAATACTACAAAAAGGTGTTAACACTTTTTATGTCGGGACAAATGGCAACTTTGACCGAATGGTTCAAAGTGTGTTGATTGATCTGAAAAAACAATATCCTGATTTAGAGTGTTGCACCGTATTAGCTTATATGCCTGGCATTAAACCTGAATTTGATACCGGGTATGAAAAGCTAGAGACTTTGTATCCGGATGGTCTGGAAAAAGTTCCAAAGCGCTTTGCAATAGATTGGCGTAACAAATGGATGGTTCAACAGTCGGATTACGTTATCTCGTATGTTTGTCATAGCTTTGGCGGAGCTGCTAAATATATGGAGCTTGCAAAGCGAAAAAAGAAGATAGTCTATAATTTGGCAAATTTATAAAATAATATGCACATTAAGACGGTCATTAACGAACATATGCTTACTGAGTGATTATTCACTACCTTCATAAACAGAGGCAGTGAAAAGCAGAAGTAATCATTGATATGCTACATTTATTTCGTGTATAAACCTGTCTTAATTAAAAAAAGGTACAGACAACTTCTCTTCGGAAAAGTGTGTCTGTTTTTTTTAAATAAATTTGAGACACATCTTATTTAGATTTGTTGACTTTGTAACTCTGTGGAGATATAATATAGTTGTAAATCATCTATAGAGTTTAAGGAGATGAGCAATTGGATAAGATAATTATATATCACGGTTCAAGTGAAATTGTTAAACAGCCAGTTTACGGAAAAGGAAAGCCGTATAATGATTATGGAATCGGATTCTATTGCACAGAACATCTGGAACTTGCCAAGGAATGGGCCTGCACTAAAAATATTGATGGATTTGTTAATGAATATGAGTTGGATTTAACGCATCTGAAGGTG
>CASGAN010000004.1 GCA_949299455.1 uncultured Oscillospiraceae bacterium | reverse complement strand
CGGAATACGAAGCATGGTAAACGGTCTGCGCAGTGAACGCTGCCGCCTTCTGAGAGAACAGGATGATGACAGTATTCTGTGCGGATTGCGAAGGCTGCATGCTGTTTTTGCAGAATTGACCGAACCCGTCACAGCGTTCGATGAGACGATTTTTCAAGAGATTGTGCAGCAGATCACCGCACCTTCGCATACAAGCATCTGCTTCCATCTGATCGGCGGTCTTAACCTGACGGAAAAAATTCCTGAACAAAGGAGGTGCAGAAGAAAATGAAAAACAGAAGATTCCCGTATGGCTACGAAATGAGAGACGGTGAAATCGTAATCTGCCAAACAGAAGCGGATATTGTCCAAACCATATTCCGTGACTATGTTGACGGCAAAGGACTGAAAGATATTGCCGAAAAACTCACTGCTCTGAAAGTGGAATATCTCCCCGGCGAAAGCAATTGGAACAAAAGCCGGATCAAGCGGATGATTGAAGACAAGCGCTACCTCGGAGACAGCACCTATCCTCAAATACTGCAGGAGAGCATCTTGAAGGAAGCAAATACAATTAAATCAGACAGATGTACAACCGACAACTGCGTAGTGCATTCAGAAAACAAAGAAGTGATATATACCGTCCGATGCGCCGAATGCGGCGACAGGCTGGTTCATAAAACCGATAACTCCAGAAAAAATACAGAAAGCTGGTACTGCAAAAATAAAGACTGCAAGACGGTCATCAGAAAGACTGTTGCTGTACTGGAAGACGAGATAACAGAGCTTCTCAACTCTGTCATTCAAAATCCCGATCTTGCCGGAAAGGAATACATCTCACCCAAAAGTGAAACACCGATCGAAGTCAAACGCATGGAGAATGAAATAGAACGGGCGCTCGGACAGATTGACTTTGATAAAGAAACCATTCAGAACTTAATTCTGCAGTGTGCTTCCAAACGGTATGAGAAAGAGAAAAGTCAAAAACACATTACGGATCGGCTTAAAGCGGATTTTGAGAAATCAAGTCCGCTTTCTGTATTCAATGCAGAGTTTTTCAGCAAAACAGTGACTGCCGTACTTCTCACGAAAAACGGTGCAGTCAGCTTGCTTCTGAAAAACGGAAATATCATCGGAAAGGAGAAAAACAAAAATGTCAGCGCAAGCAGTGACAATACCTAAAGCAGTCAGAGTGATTCCTGCCAAGCCGGAATACAGCGGTAAAAGCAATTCGGACTTTCGTCCAAAGCGTGTTGCAGCATACTGCCGTGTATCTACAGACAAGGAAGAACAGGAACACAGCTTTGAAACACAAAAAGAGATGTACACCGATATGATCATGATGAAACCCAACTGGCAGATGGCAGGGATCTATGCAGATGAAGGAATCACCGGAACAATCGCTAAAAAACGCCCCGACTTCATGCGCATGATTGAAGACTGCCGCAAGGGAAAAATTGATATGGTCATTACCAAATCGGTTTCCCGGTTCTCAAGAAACAATCTCGACTGTCTGCAGTATGTGCGCGAACTGAAAGAACGCGGAATTCCCATTCTGTTCGAAAAGGAAGGCATCAACACACTGCAGGTATCTAGCGAACTTCTGATAACGCTCTTCAGCGGCCTGTCACAGGCTGAGAGCGAATCCATCAGTATGAATGTTAAAATAGGAAAACGGCAAAGCATCAAAAACGGAAATGTATCATTCTGCTACAGTTCCTTCCTCGGATATCGGAAAGGTGCGGACGGCAAACCTGAAATTGTACCGGAAGAAGCAGAAATAATCAAGCGAATCTACGCGGAGTATCTTGCAGGAGCAAGCCTTTCAGATATCGCTAATGGTCTGATAAGAGACGGCATTCTCACTCCTAAAGGAAAAAACAACTGGACAACAAAAGGTGTCCTCTCGATACTGACAAATGAAAAATATAAAGGCGACGCACTGCTGCAAAAGACCTACATTGTGGACTGCATCAGCAAAAAGTCAAAAAAGAATACCGGTGAACTCCCGATGTACTATGTGGAAAATAATCATCCTGCGATTATAGAACGGGCAGTATTCGACCGGGTTCAGGAGGAAGTATCACGGCGCAACAGTAAGCGCAAGGTCAAAGATGTCGGTACAAAAACCGAGCTTGGCAAATATTCAGGAAAGTATGCGTTGACCGAGCTGCTCTTCTGCGGAAACTGCGGAACACCGTACCGCAGAACAACATGGTCAAAGAACGGCAGGAAAAAGATCGTTTGGCGATGCATCAGCCGATTGGACTACGGCACGAAATACTGTAAAAATTCACCGTCAATTGAAGAAGGAGTTCTGCAGAATGCGATCGCTGCTGCTATCACCCGGAAAGCACAAACGGAAGGGGCGAATGTTCAGCGTATCAGGGAACACATTGAAATGTACCTGAACAGAAAAGGCAATTCGGATCTTAAAGAAAAACAGGAACGGCTGGTATCTCTGAGACAAAGAATTGATGAGTTAACCGGCATGGACAGCGAATCCGCTCAGAACGGAGATTTTGACGAACTGTTCGAAAGCCTGTACACAGAAATGTACGCCATAAAAGATGAACTTGAAGATGCGGAAAAGACAAACGCGAAGCTGGATACAGCGGTGAACCGGATAGACGAAATGACCACTGTTATGTACGGACTGAAAAACCATCCGGTAGAATATAACGAGCAAATCGTTCGTCAGCTGATTAGCAGCATCAAGGTAATCTCCGCAGAACAAATCCTTATCCTCTTCAAAGACGGTACTGAGATGACGGCAGACCTGTAAAACAAAAAGGAAACAAAGATGATTTATATATTGAGTTGTGTTTGGCTTGATTATATGGTACAATATTTTCAGCACAAAAACTGTGGGGGTTCAAGTCCCACAGACAAAAAATGTACGGCATCTTTTTTAGTCCCTGGTTACACCAGACTGAGTCTGGACGCAGTTCGCGTTCGGACTCTTTTTATTTAGTTTCATTGTTCGCTCGCGTCGAAAATGAATCAATGTGCCTTAGGCACCGGTCAGCAATTCGCGGCCGCAGGTTTTTTCTTTATTTTCAGTAATCTACCCGCGCCGGAGGCGAATCAATGCGCCTTAGGCACCGCGCTCCGGGCTCTTTTTTTATTAGTTAATGAAGATGCCCGCGCCGGAGGCGAATCAATGTGCCTTAGGCACCAAAGATTCTTTGCTGGATCTCAGAACAGTTACACTTTCATTTTTTAAGGAAGTATTTTTATGAAAAAATTTTCTTTATTCCTTAGTATGATTTTTTGCTGTTTTCTTTTTTCCTCATGCGATCCAGCGATATCCCAATTTGATACACTGGATTTAAAGGAAAATCTCGTGGAGATTTCACTGATTGATTATGAAAATCCCGAACAAAAACAATTTATTTCATGGATTCCGAATTACTTTTCCAAACTCGTTCCTTTTGAATCTTCCAATTCCACTGTAGTTGAGGTGCTGAGTAAAGAAAGACATTCCGAGTTTATTGAACAACTTTCCGAAGTTTCCATATTAAGTGAATACTATGCTTTTGATTCTCCCAACGGCTTTTGTATCCAACTCTCTTATGAAAATGACGATTTTTTAATTCTCACTTGTAATCAAGAAGACGAAAGCTATCGTGGATATATTGGAATGTATTCTCAAAATGGTGACGTAAAAAATTTCATTGGTTCATTTGAGCGTTATGATTCATTTCAATCTCTCGTAAATAATTTTTTTGACACCAAAATATAAACAGCATATTTTTCAAAAATAAAGGATCTTTATTGAGATTACCAAGGTTAAAGCTCTAATTTTCCACAATCAAATTGCATTGTTGTTGAAAAAAGCGTCTATGGAACATTCCATAGACGCTTTTTATTATTCTTTTGTAATGCGATCAATACCCATGTATTTGCGCAGCACTTCCGGAACGGTGACAGAGCCGTCTTCGTTCTGATACTGCTCAACGATTGCCGGAATCAAACGGCTGGTTGCAAGACCAGATGCATTGAGCGTATGAACAAAATGCAGTTTTTTATCTTCACCACGATAACGCATATTGCCTCGCCGTGCTTGATAATCACGTGCATTCGATGCAGAGCTGACTTCCTTATAGATGCCCATGCTCGGAATCCAGACTTCGATATCATAGGTGCGTGCCATCGAGAAGGAAACGTCGCCTGCTGCAAGCTTCGATACCTGATGATGAAGCCCAAGCTTCTGCACAAGGCGCTCTGCTTTGCCGACGAGCTCTTCAAATGCTGCATCCGAGCCGTCCTCTGTTGTATACTGCACCATTTCCACTTTGTTGAACTGGTGGCCGCGGATCATGCCGCGTTCTTCCGAACGATAGCTGCCGGCTTCTCTGCGGTAGCACGGTGTATATGCGATATATTTGCAGGGCAGATCCGAAAGATTGAGAATTTCGTCGCGGTGCAGGTTGACAAGTGCTGTTTCTGCGGTCGGCAGCATGAATTTTGCCACTTCGCTTGTCGGGTTTGCGATTTTATATACCTCATCGGCAAATTTCGGGAACTGGCCGGCAGTGTAACCGCACTCATAGTTGAGCATATGCGGCGGCAAAATAAACTCATAGCCGTCAGCGAGGTGTTCTTCAATAAAGAAGTTTAAGAGCGCCCATTCAAGCCGTGCACCCCATCCGCGGTATACCCAGGAGCCTGCGCCTGCCAGTTTTGCGCCGCGCTCATAGTCAATCAGACCAAGGGATTCACACAGCTCGACATGGTTTTTCGGCTCAAACGAAAATTCCGGTTTTTCAAGGAAGGTGCGAATCGGCACGTTGTTCTCTTTGCCGCCTTCTTTCAAATCCTCATCCGGCATATTTGCAAGGCTTAAAAGCAGTTCTTTCTGCTGTTCTTCAAGTTTTGCGACCTCTGCCGCATTTTTGGTGATCTCATCCGACAGTGTTTTCATCTTTGCAAGAATTTCAGAAACGTCCTGTCCCTGTTTTTTGAGCATCGGGATCTGTTTGCTTGCGCTGTTCTGCTCACTCTTCATCTGATCGGTCTTTGTCGAGAGTTCACGGCGTTTCACGTCAATTTCCAAAATGCTGTCGACTACAGAATCGAGTTCCAAGCAGCGTTTTTTCATTCCTTGTTTTACTTTTTCCGGGTTTTCGCGGATCATTCGAATATCCAGCATAACTGATAACCTTCCTTTTTTTAATATGGTTTATACTGTTTGATTAAAGCAAGCCGGGAAGCAATATCGCTAAGCTCCTCTTTGCTGTAAAACGAAATCGTAAGCGTTCCTTTTTCTCCGTCGCTTGTAATTTTAATGCTTCGATGGAGCTCCTCGCGCAGTGCAATCTCCATTTCATCAAAAAAGCTGTCCCGAAATGCGGGCGCAGGATTCTTTTTCTCTGAAGATGCAGCTTTTTTGCTCATCCGCTCAATTTCACGGACATTTAATCCCTTCTGCACGGCTTCTTCTGCGACTTTGCACATGCGTTCTTCTTCTTCAAACGCTAAAATCGCACGTGCATGACCGGAAGAGAGCTGTCCGTTTTTCACATAATCCATGACCTTTTGCGGCAAATTCAAAAGACGCAGTGTATTTGCAACGGCAGACCGCGATTTTCCAACGCTTTTTGCCACATCTGCCTGTGTCATGCCGTATGTTTCCATGAGTTCCTGATAGCCTGCGGCTTCCTCCATCGGATTTAAGTTTTCGCGCTGCAGGTTTTCAATCAGTGCGAGTTCCATCGTTTTTTGATCGTCAAGCTCACGGATAATCACCGGCACTTCCCGCAGTCCTGCCATCCGGCTCGCACGGTAACGTCGCTCGCCTGCAACGATCTGATAACCGCCCTCAGGCAGCGGACGTACCAAAAGCGGCTGAATGAGTCCGTGCTCACGAATCGATTCCGCCAGTTCCTGAAGCGGTTCGTCTTCAAATACTTTTCGCGGCTGCGAGCGGTTCGGTGTAATGTCACTCAGCAAAATGGTCTGCACGCCGCCTTCAGATGACTCTGTCGCATTGTCTAAAAACAGTGCATCCAACCCTTTTCCAAGTCCCTTTTTTACTGCCATTTGCTCGCCTCCTTATTTCGTTTCATGAATTCATTCGCAAGTTCCATATATGCTCTTGTTCCCGACGAAGATTTGTCGTAATAAAAGACCGGCTGTCCATAGCTTGGTGCCTCCGACAGACGCACATTCCGCGGAATTGTCGTTTTGTAGACCTTTTCCCCGTAATATTTTTTGACTTCGGACAGTACCTGTGCCGTCAAGTTTAATCGTCCGTCATACATTGTAAGCAGTACGCCTTCCAAATCAATATTCGGATTATACAGCCGCTTGACCTGACGCACGGTTGCCATCAGCTGAGACAGACCTTCGAGTGCGTAATATTCACACTGAATCGGAATAAACAGTGTATCACACGCAGTCAGCGCATTCAGTGTGATCAGTCCGAGTGACGGCGGACAGTCGATGAAGATATAGTCAAACCGCTCTTTCTGTGCGGCAATCGCCTTTTTGAGCATATTCACGCGGTCTTCCATATCCACAAGTTCAATCTCGGCGCCGGCCAGCTGAATATTCGACGGAATCACTGACAAATTTTTGAATGATGTTTTTAAAATCACGTCCTCCGCCTTTGCCGTACCGATCAACAAATCATAGGAAGACGCTTCCACGGCACGTTTATTGATTCCGACACCACTCGTTGCGTTTCCCTGCGGATCAATATCGATCAGCAGGACTTTTTTTCTGAGCTGTCCCACACATGCGGCCAAATTCACAGTCGATGTCGTTTTTCCGACGCCGCCTTTCTGATTTGCTACCGCAATAATTTTTCCCATGGTTCTCCTCCTTTGTTTGTTCTTTGTTCAGTATACCACACTTCGTTTTGAATGAAAAGATGTTTCACATGAAACAATCAAAAAATGTTTCATGTGAAACAAAACAAAATGCGTCCGGATGTTTCCGGACGCATTTTGTCGGTTTGGGGAATGGGTAGTTTTATCTATTTCAAGGAGTTTCCTCGAAATCAAATGGGAATGCGGACGACATATTCGATACAAGTATCGGAATCGTTTCGCTCGTATGTCACATCCACGCCGCTTTCACTCATGGTCGTGATGGCGCGGTCGATTGTATTCAGAAAGATGCGGACATCCTTGATAATTGGTTTTTTTCGTTTTCGATGCACTTTGGGCTGTTCAAGCTGCTGTTCGAGCAGCTTTGCCATATGCTCGGCTTCCTCTGCTGACAGGTTATGCTCGGCAATGCGCGTGACTGCCTGCAAAAACTGCGGTGTACCAGACAAACAAATCAGTGCGCGCGCATGCCGTTCGGGAATTCGGTTTGTAAGCAGTGCTGCACGTTCTTCTTCTGTAAATCGGAGTAGTCTGATTTTATTTGCAATCGTCGGCTGCGCTTTTCCGAGCCGCTCGCCCACCTCCTGCTGTGACACACCCCATTCGGTGATGAGGTTTTTAATCGCAGCCGCTTCTTCAAAATAATTGAGGTTTTGCCGCTCAATATTTTCAATCAGCGCAAAAATAGCCGCCTGGCGGTCCGATGTATCCATGATAATACTCGGAATTGCCGAAAGTCCTGCCAATATGCTGGCACGAAGCCGGCGTTCCCCTGAAATCAGCTGATATTTTCCGCCTGTAATCCGCCGGACGGTGATCGGCTGCAGCAAGCCGTTTTGTTTAATACTGTCAGAAAGCGCATGCAATTCTTCTTCGGAAAAATCAACACGCGGCTGTGCAGGATTCGGTTCCACCTGTTCGGGCGGAATCAATACCACGCGATTGATTGTTTTAAGTCCGATTCCTTTCATAAAAAAACACCTCCGTGTACCCTGCTTGTCCTTTCTACAATGCAGAGTATACCACAGAAGTGTTATAATTTCCAGTATTTTCTATTTACATTGCTTACGCTTTTTCGACAATCAGTATGTCAAACAAGCGGCTGCTTTTTGATTTTTGCGCTGGGACGCGGATATTTTGTCGGTGTCTGCGATATTTTTTCAATCATCACAAGCGTTCTGCCACTACCGTCCGGCAATGTATACGACTTGACCTCTTTGATTTTTCCGCCGAGCAGTCGAATTGCCGTTTTTGCTTCGGTCAGTTCCTGTTCCATTTCCGGACCTTTAAGCGCTAAAAACATGCCGCCGACCTTTACAAATGGTAAGCAGTATTCACTCAGCTCCCGCAAATGTGCAACTGCACGTGCAGTTGCCACATCAAACTGTTCCCGCAGTTCTTTCTGACGGCCGCCCTCCTCTGCACGTGCATGAATGCATTCTGCCTGCACGCCGATGGAAGCAGTCAAGTGACTTAAAAACGTAATGCGTTTATTGAGGCTGTCGAGCAGTGTGAGTTTTATGTCCGGGCGCAAAATTGCACACGGAACGGACGGAAATCCCGCACCGGTACCCACATCAATCATCGACGCATGATCTGCAACTGCGGCATGGGAAAGAAGCAAAGCACTGTCGAGAAAATGCTTGACGATGATTTCATCCGGCGCAGTAATCGCCGTCAGATTCATTTTTTCGTTCCACTCCACCAAAATCTGCGCATATGCGTCAAACTGCACCGCCTGTTCCGGCATTACCGGGATATTCTCTTCACCAAACAGCGCAATCAATTTCTTCTGATCGATCATTGCTGATGTCCTCCTCTCTGCTGTAACCACACCAAAAGCACCGAAATATCCGCCGGACTCACACCCGAAATACGCGATGCCTGTCCAATATTGAGTGGCTTCACCTTCTGAAGCTTTTCCCGTGCCTCAAGGCTCAATCCGATCAGCGTATTGTAATCCACATCTTGCGGCAGTTTTCGTGCTTCCAGCTTCCGCATTTCATTCACCTGCGAAAGCTGTTTTTGAATATAGCCTGCATATTTTAATTCAATTTCAACCTGTTCGCACACATCGGCGGACAGCTCCGGCGCGTTCGGATCAAACTGCATCACATCGCGATAAGAGAGCTGCGGCCGGCGAATCAAATCAGCGGCACGCACGCCGGTCGACACCGGTGATGTTTCACGTGAAACAAGCATTGCATTGAGCGCGTCACTCGGCGAAATCGTCTGCTTTTCCACGCGAGCAATCTCCGCGTCGATTTGGCGCACTTTTTCTTCAAACGCTTCATACCGTTCCTTGCTGATCAGTCCGATCTCATAGCCAAGCGGTGTCAGCCGCTTATCGGCATTGTCCTGCCGCAGAATCAAGCGGTACTCACTGCGCGATGTCATCATACGATACGGGTCGGAACAACCTTTCACCGTCAGATCGTCAATCAGTGTTCCGATATACGAACTTGCACGGTCAAGCACCACCGGTTCTTTTCCCTGAATCGTACGCGCCGCATTGATGCCCGCAATCAGTCCCTGTGCTGCCGCCTCCTCATAGCCGGAAGTACCGTTGAACTGTCCCGCACCGTACAAGCCTTTCACAGCTTTAAACTCAAGCGTCGGCAGCAGTTCCAGCGGATCACAGCAGTCGTATTCGATCGCATAGGCGTTGCGCATGATTTCCGCGTGCTCAAATCCTGCAATCGTGCGGATGAATGCCAGCTGCACATCCTCCGGCAATGAGGATGACATGCCCTGCATATACATCTCGTCGGTATCCAGGCCCATCGGCTCAACAAACAGCTGATGACGCGGCTTTTCCGCAAAGCGGACGACTTTATCCTCAAAGCTCGGACAATACCGCGGGCCGATGCCGGAGATACGTCCGCTGTAAATCGGCGACCGATGCAGATTCTGCCGGATCACCTCGTGCGTCTGCGCATTTGTATAACCCATGTGGCAGACCACCTGGTTGTGAAGCGGCTGTTTCGTTTCAAACGAAAACGGCACAACCGGATCGTCGCCCTCCTGTACTTCCAATTTGGAAAAATCAATGCTTCTGCGATTGATGCGGCACGGTGTTCCCGTCTTAAACCGCCGAATTGTAATACCAAGCTCCCGCAGGCAATCGGTAAGACCGATACTCGGTGCGACAGCATCCGGACCGCTTGCATACGACACTTCACCGACGTGAATCATCGCCCGCTGATACGTTCCGCTGCAAACAATCGCCGCTTTTACTTCATAAACGGCACCCAGCTTCGTTTCCACAGCACAGACATGATGGGCGTCATCCACATGAACGGCAGTAATCTCGTCCTGTTTCAGCCATAAATTTTCCTGTTCTTCAATTTTTTGTTTCATATAAACGTGATACGCACGCCGGTCACTCTGCACACGCAAACTGTGCACAGCGGGACCTTTTCCGCGGTTGAGCATACGGCTCATCAAAAACGTCGCATCAGCCGCTTTGCCCATTTCGCCGCCCAGTGCGTCAATTTCACGAACCAAATGTCCTTTTGCCGTACCGCCGATCGACGGATTGCACGGCATATTTGCCACCGCATCGAGCGTCAATGTAAACAAAATGGTACGCAGTCCAAGCCGCGATGCTGCAAGCGCCGCTTCCACACCGGCATGTCCTGCACCAATCACCGCGATATCATACGTTCCCATTGGATATGACATAACGTTTCCTCACTTTCCCACACAGAAATTCGAAAAGACCTGATCGACAACCGCTTCGGTCACACGTTCGCCCGAGAGCGTCAGAATCGCTTCAATGGCCTCCTCGACCAAGACGGTCACTGCGTCAAACGTCATACCGTCATGCACTGCCGCAAGCACACCTGCAAGCGATTCTTTTGCCGCAATCGCACAGCTTCTCTGACGCTCGTTTGCAAGCATCGGTGCAGTCGGATCGATTTGCTCCATCGACAGCTTTTTACGGATTGCTTCTTCGAGACTCTTTGCCGCCGATTCCTCACGCGCCGAGATTTCAACAATCGAATCGAACGATTGTTGAATCTTTTCCATGTTCGTTTTCGATGGCAGATCATTTTTATTGACGATCGCAACGGTCGGACGGTCTGCAGTCATTAAAATCAGCTCCTCGTCCTCTTCGCTCCAGTCGGACGATCCGTCAAACACTGCCAGCACGAGCGATGCTTCCATAAGCCGCTGTTTTGCAATCGAAACACCGATCTGTTCCACACGGTCGTCCGTTTCGCGGATGCCTGCCGTATCCGACAGCCGCAAAAGCAAATCGCCGAGCCGCACCGACTCCTCCACCACGTCACGCGTTGTGCCGGCAATATCGGTGACAATACTGCGCTCATAGCGCGCAAGCGTATTCATGAGCGTCGATTTACCGACGTTCGGTTTGCCGACAATGACGGTATCAATGCCCTCCCGGATGAGCCGTCCCGCGTCATACGTATCGAGCAATGCACAGATTTCATCATAACATGTCTGTGCTGTTTCGACGATTTCGCTCTCATCCACCTCAGGAATTTCATCCTCAGGATAGTCGACCCACGCCGATAAATGTGCCGCAAGTTTCAACAACTGATCTTTGACGCTGTTGATTTTTTTGCCGAGCACGCCCGAAAGCTGACTCGTTGCCGCCTTCGACGCATCGCGTGTTTTCGCTTCGATCAAATCGATGACCGCCTCTGCCTGGGTGAGGCTCAGTTTTCCGTTTAAAAAGGCGCGTTTTGTAAATTCACCCGGCTCCGCAAGGCGTGCACCGCTTTCGAGCACAGCACGCAGAACCGCTCTTGTCACATAAATACCGCCGTGGCACGAAAGCTCCACGACCGTTTCCCCTGTATAGCTGTGCGGCGTCAAAAACACAAGCGCCACTGCCTGGTCGATCACCGCATCGTCTTGTTGCACCGTACCAAACAGCGCTTCATAGCCCTTGCAGTCAAACAGCGTTTTCTTTCCCGCCGGAACAAACACGCGCGATGCCACCTCGAGCGCTTCATCACCCGAAATACGGATCATCGAAACGCCTGCCGGCGCCACGGCCGTTGCTACTGCCGCAATCGTCTGTGCCATGATACGTTCTCCTTTCTTTAAACAAAACAAAAGGACCGAGCCTGCCGCCCGATCCTCCCGCTCAAGAATCATGCAAACACCCTTACGGGGCTTGTTTTTTCTTACAGTTCAATTTTCGAATACAGCTCTGCGCTCTCTTCTTTTTTGCGGAATTCATCTTTTAAGATGTCCTCCATTGTGCGCTCCGGCTTATTCTGATACGATTTTTTCTGATATCCGCCGTTCGAACGGCCGCCGCGGCGATTGTTGTTATTGCGCGGTTTCGGCGTTTCGCTTAAAATCACGACACGGCGGTTCGGCTCTTCGCCTTTCGATTTCGAGAACACGCCCGGGATCTCCGACACAACCGCGTGAATGATGCGGCGCTCATACGGATTCATCGGCTCTAAAAGCTGGCTTCTGCCGGTGCGTTTGACCTTTGCGGCGATGCGTGCAGCAAGCGCTTTGAGTGTTTCCTCACGTTTTTCACGGTAGTTGCCGCAGTCGAGTGTAATGCGGAAATATTCGCCGTCCACACGATTGCAAGCGAGCGCTACAAGGTACTGAAGCGCATCGAGTGTCTCGCCGTGATGGCCGATCAGAACCGCAATGTCCTCGCCCTCAAAGGTGATGACTGCGCCGTCTTCCGACGTTTCCACTTTCAAATTGACATTTTCAATACCCATTGCCGAGAGAATCGACGAAAGATACTCTTTTGCAACGGTGATTTTTTTCTCTTCTGCGCTGGTTAATGCACTCTCCGGCTCTTCGACCGACTCGGTCATCTGAAACTCTGCCGGTTTGTTGACCTCTGCCACTTCTGCGGTCACTTTGAGCACTGCATATTTTAATTTCGATGAAAACAGCTTTTTCGGCGCTTCCATTACTTCATATGTGCAGGCAGCTTCTTCGACGCCAAGCTGTGCGGCACCCTGTGCAAGCGCTTCTTCAATCGTTGCCGCTTTAATAATCACTTCTTTTGTCATAACGACAAGTCCCCTTCCGTCAATCCTCTTTATATTCATCACCGTATTTTTCGGCCATACGGCGACGTGCTTCTGCAATTCGTTTATTCACGCGGGCACGTTCTTCTGCGGCATCAAGCTTCTCCGCTTTTTTCGGCTGTGCGCTCGGTGCGGCGCCTTTTTTCTCGTTCATACGCGCAGACAGCTCATCCATTTTTGCGCGTTTTAAACGCATTTTTTCGCGTGTTTTCTCAATATCCTTCTGCGACATTGCAGCCACTTTTTCCGGCGGATACATTTTCTGCAGGAGAATCGACTGCGCAATCATCAGAACGTTCGAAACAGTCCAGTAAAGACCGACGCCTGCCGGCAGCGTAATCGCAAACCAAAGCGATAAAAGCGGCATCAAAAGCATCGTCCATTTCATGCCGCCCATCATTTCCATGCCGTTTTGCTTTTGTGTTTTCATCATGATCAGCGTCGAGAGAATCTGTGTGCCGAACGAAAGAATCGGTACAATGATGATCGGGCTTAAAAGATTTTCCTGCGGAATCGCACCTAAGTTAAGTCCCAAGAAGTTCATGTTGAATGCCTGGATCTGTGCGACAATATCTGCGCCGAAAATGCCGGTAAGTTCCTGTGCATACTGGCCGCCGCTCTGAATCTGGCTGATAATGGTCAGCTGCGGCGCACCGCCGGCATGACTGCCGAGTGCAGTGATTGCCTGTGTAATCAGATTCTGATCCACGTGCAGAATGTGTACAAGCGGATTATAGATAACGTCGATGATACCAAAGAGCAAAACAAATGTAATCAGCATCGGAAGACAGCCGGCGGTCGGGTTGATGCCCTCTTCCTCGTAAAGCTTCATTGTCTCCTGATTCATGCGCTGTTTGTCTTTGGCAAACTGTTTTTTAATCTGGTTTAATTTCGGCTGAAATGCAGCCATACGCGCAGTGCTTTTCTGCTGTTTGATACCAAGCGGGAACTGCAAAATTCTGGTCAGTAAAATAAATAAAATCAGCGCCCAGCCATAGTCATGCACAATGTTGTAGATAAACGACATGACGTAGCCGAACGGAACGCCCAAAAAGTTCATACGACTCCTCCATACACCGCAAAAAACGGCTTGTTAGTTCTTCTTGTTCTGTTTTTTCCATGAAAACGAATCCGGCACCGGGTCAACACCGCCTTTTGAAAACGGGTGACAGCGAAGAATCCGGCGGACAGCAAGATATCCGCCTTTTAATGCGCCGAATTTTTTCACCGCCTCATATGCATATGCCGAACATGTCGGATAAAACCGGCAAGAGGGCAAAAACAGCGGTGAGATACATTTTTGATACACACGGATCAGCAAAAGAAAAATCGTCTTCATCCGCGGCTTAACACCTGCACATGCTTTTTCATAATCCGCATGACCTCTGCGGAGGTTGCATCGGGGGTTTGAGGTCTTGCGACAAATACATAGTCACATGAGGAAAACAGTGCAGGATCTTCGTTTAACAGCATCCGGTATGCTGCCATGATCACACGGCGGGCACGGTTGCGCTTGACCGCACATCCGATTTTTTTCGACGTGGTAATGCCGATCCGCGGCGTTTTTGCCCTGTTTTTCACCCGGTAGGTGACAAGCAGCGGATGCGCCTTGAATTTTCCCTGAAAATAGGCCCGTTTAAATTCTTTATTCAGTTTGAGTGTAATCACCTGTTGCATCTTAAAAACGCACCTTTTTTTAAAAATAAAGACCACCATTTCTTCTTAGAAAATAGGTGGTCTGTCATTTTTAAGTTTTTTCATAAAAACGCATTCCCACAACGCCAAAATACCATGTGGTTCATTTTTTAAAAAACTTAGTGGGTCAGTCTTTTTCTGCCCTTTGCACGGCGGCGAGCCAGCACTTTTCTGCCGTTTTTGTCAGCCATTCTTTTCATAAAGCCGTGTACTTTTTTGCGCTGCAGTTTTTTCGGCTGATAGGTTCTTTTCATCGAGTAAACCCCCTTTTTTTAACTTCATGGTGATGGTTTATAAACAAAACCGAACAAAATACGGCTTTGTCATGATTAAGACCTGCCGAAACGGCATGGCTTAAACGCATAAGAATCAGGGCAAAACCCTGCAAGTTAGTATTATACTGGGCTTTTTTTTATTTGTCAAGCAAAAACACATATTTTCTCCCCGTAAACTGCCGTGCCGCGGCACTTTTTTTGCCTTGTGCATATTCAAAAAGAGTTACATTATATATATACTCAATTTTGTTTGCGAAAAACTTGAAAACAAATGCGGTTTGCGCTATAATAAATACTGTATTTTAATGCACGTTTACACGCTTGTTTCAACTGTGCTTCCGCACCCTTTGCACATGTTTTCAACATCTTCCCCATGTTTTACCCGAACCGTTGTTGAAAACCGGGGGAGTATTGTTGAAAACTTGCGTTTTTCTCGTGATTCCGGCTTTTTTTTCGGGGAATTGTTTTCCACAGCCAAAAATAAGGCCGGTTTTTTCTGACACTGCGTGCATCCATTCTCATAAAGGAGCAGGACATTCATGGAATCGTTTAACGAAGTCGTAAACCTTGTCAAAGAGCAAATCAAGGAACAGATTTCCGACATCGCCTATAACGTGTGGATCAATGTGATTGAACCGGTGAAGTTTGAAGGAAACAAAGCCGTTTTATACATCAAAACGCCGTTCCAGCGCGATGTATTGCTCAAACAATATCTTTCAAAAATCGAAGAAGCGTTCGAGGCGGTTCTGGGCTTTCCGGTAGAAGTGCTGATTGTGACGGAAAATGAGCTGAACACCTATATCACGGACGGTGACACTGCCGCTGTGCCGACGCTTCCGACCGCTGAAGAACCTTCTGATGTGCCGGAGGTTTTGCCGGTCGCCGGCGGAAACGCACAGATCGACGAAGCATCCGGCGACAATTCCGGCAATTACGAATACACATTCGACACCTTTATCGTCGGACCGTCGAATAACTTTGCCTATGCAGCGTGCAAAGCCATCACCACCGACAACCAGATCGGCTCGTATAACCCGCTGTTTATCTACGGCCCGTCCGGTCTTGGCAAAACCCACCTGCTTTCCGCAATTGCGTACGAGATCAAGAAAAATCACCCGGAGCGCAACATCATCTCCGTCAGCAGTGAAACGTTCACAAACGAGCTGATTGCGGCGATTTCTTCGCGCACCATCGACGCGTTCCACAACAAATACCGCAAAGCGGACATTCTGTTGGTCGACGATATCCAGTTCATCTCCGGCAAAGAGAGTACGCAGGAGGAGTTTTTCCACACGTTCAACGAGCTGTATAAGGTCGGCAAGCAGATCGTGCTTGTTTCCGACCGTCCGCCAAAAGACATCAAAACGCTCGAGGACCGTCTGAAAAACCGGTTTGAATCGGGACTTTTAACCGATATCTCCCCGCCAAACTTTGAAACGAGAATCGCCATCATCAACCGCAAGGCGGATCTTTTGCAGATTGAAATTCCGCCGGATGTGACCGAATATATCGCAAACCGGTTAAAGACAAACATCCGTCAGTTAGAAGGTGCGGTCAAGAAAATCCGTGCGTACAAGCTGTTCACCGGCTCGCCGCCGTCTTTAAACGTCGCACAGACGGTCATCAAGGAGATTTTAAACGACAACCAGCCGGTGCCGGTCACAATCGAACGCATCATCGAAGAGGTCGCAAAGACATATTCGATCACGCCGGATGACCTGCGCTCGAAAAAACGCGCCGCACAGATCTCCTATGCGCGCCAGGTCGCCATCTACATTATTAAAGAAGTCACGCAGATGTCTTTAGAGCTCATCGGCAACGAATTCGGCGGCCGCGATCACTCCACCATTTCGTATGCACTGCGCCAGGTGGAACAGCAAATTGAAAAAGAACCGCATCAAAAAGCCATCATTGACGATATCATCAAAAATATTAAAAATAAATAAGTTTCAACATCCGGGTTTTCCACAGAAAAAACAGCGGAAAAAACGCGCGTTTGAGTTTTCCACATTTTCAACGAAGTTTTCAACATGTTTTTCGTTTTCCACCCGTTTTTTTGTGGAATGCACGTTGCCCTCGTTTTTTTAAACATCGTTAAACGCAAAATAAACGCGGGATAAACAACGAAAATTCCGGACAAAGCGAGGTATATTGGGCATTTGCGCCCTTTTCCCCGAAATCCACACCCCCTACTATTACTACTACTATTTATTTTATTATTTATTGATATGATAATATCATCATAATAGGACCGAATATAAAGCGTGTTCTTTCCGGATAAAAAACGAAACGAATAAAAAAGGATGTTTTCGATGAAATTTACTTGCGAAAAAGCTTTGCTCTGTGAAGCAATCAATAACGTTCTTCCGGCTGTTTCTTCGAAATCGACGCTCATTGCGCTTGAGGGTATTTTAATTTCCTGTAAAAATCAGGAACTCACCTGCACAAGCTATAACTTGGAGCTCGGTATTTCGAAAACCATCGAAGTACAATCATCGGAAGACGGCGCTGTGATTTTAAATGCGTCGCTGCTTTCGAATATTGTCAATAAAATGCCGAACGGCATGGTCACAATCACCTGTGACGAAAAGCTTCTGACGGTCATTTCCTGCAACGAGGTCGAATTTACAATCCTCGGACTAAATGCCGCAGAGTTTCCGGATATGCCGGCAGTCGAAGGCGATCAGTCATTCTCTCTGCCTGCATTTTTATTAAAGAGCATGATCAGCAAAACGCTGTTTGCCATCTCCCAAAACGATCAAAACCCGGTCCATACCGGTTCGCTGTTTGATTTAAACGACGGTATCTTGCATGTCGTTTCGGTCGACGGCTATCGTCTGGCAATGCGCAAAGAAAAAATCAATCTGATGAATCAGTTAAAATTCGTCGTTCCGGGAAAAACACTCTCGGAGATTGTGAAGCTTCTCTCGAAAATCACCGGCGATGATGACGACGATCAAGTCGGCGTCCATGTGTCAAAAAAGCATATCTGCTTCTCCGTCGGCGGATATCAGGTGATCTCAAGACTGTTGGAGGGCGAATTTATCAACTATAAAAACGCTATCCCGAAAGAGAGCCTTACCACCGTACAGGTCGAAACAAAAGCATTTTTGGACAGCATCAACCGTGCATCCATCATCATCAACGAGCGTGCAAAAAGCCATATCCGCTGCTCGTTCTTGGACAGCGAGATCAAAGTGTTCTGTGAAACGGCGCTCGGCAAAATCAGCGATTCGGTGCACGCTTCGTGCGACGGTCCGGAGGTCGTCATCGGCTTTAACAACCGCTATATGGCAGACGCACTCAAAGCATGCGAATGCGAAAATATCTGCCTTCGTATGAACGGCCCGATCTCCCCGATCAAAATCAAGCCGATCGACGACGACAGCTTCTTGTATCTCGTCCTGCCGGTACGGCTCAACTCATGAAAGGAATCGGTATGAATCATATTTCGATCAACACTCCATTTATCAAGCTCGATCAATTTTTGAAATTTGCAAACTGTGTCGCATCCGGCGGTGAATCAAAGCTTCGCATTGCCGCAGGCGAAGTCAAGGTAAACGGCGAAGTCTGCACCATGCGGGGAAAAAAACTCACCCCCGGCGACACCGTGACGTTTGCGGGCGAAACATTCACAGTAGACGCCGCAGAATAAACAGTCAGACGCTGGAGGGAACTGCTTGAAGCTTACAAATCTTTCGGCGAACGGGTTTCGCAACCTTTCATCGGGTGAATTGTCGTTCGGCGACGGCGTCAATGTGATCTGCGGCGAAAATGCACAGGGCAAAACAAACCTCATCGAAGCGATCTGGATGTTTACGGGCAATGCGTCGTTCCGCGGGTCAAAACCGTCGCAGATGATCGCTTTTGACAAAAAAACAGCGTCCGTTTCGATTCAGTTTGAGGACAGCGTGAGAATACAGGATGCATTCATTTCGATCGGCGAAAAAAAGGAAATGCGGCTAAACGGTGTGCCGCTTTCTTCTTCGTCGGAGTTCTGCGGCCGTTTTTATGCCGTGGTGTTTTCGCCGGCGCATCTGTCGCTCGTGCAGGAGGGGCCGGTTTACCGCCGCCGTTTTTTGGATATTGCCATCTCGCAGATTCGTCCGCAGTACGGCGCGTACTTATCCCGCTATGAAAAACTGATCGATCAGCGAAACGCACTGTTAAAACAGCCGTACGGCGACGATATCTTACGCACCTATCTTTCGGTGTGGGATGAGCAGATTTCCAAAATCGGGACGATTTTGACGAGTTACAGGAACGATTATATAACTAAGCTCAGTCGCATTGCCGCGCAGGTGTATGACGGGCTGTCAGGTCAAAAGGAGCCGTTTGCCGTGTCGTACGATTCGACCGTGTTCTCACATCCTGAGGACGTGACGTCATATGAAGAACGCCACATTGAAGCGTATCAAAAAGCACTCGAGGAATCGTTTTTAACAGACCGCAAGCAGGGCTTTACGTCGGTAGGCCCGCACCGTGATGATTTGTCGTTTACGCTGTCGGACCGCTCCGCACGGCTTTACGGCTCGCAGGGACAGCAGCGAAGCTGTGTCATCGCGCTAAAGCTTGCGGAGGCAAAGCTTTTAAAAAAAGCGGTCGGTGAATCGCCGGTGCTCTTGCTCGACGACGTCATGAGCGAGCTTGACCCGTCAAGACAGCACTATATTTTACATCATGTGCGCGATTTGCAGGTGTTTATTACTTGCTGTGACGAAGCAAGTGTCGAAGAACGGTTCGGCGGAACCGTCTTTTTCATGAAAGACGGCGCACTCACACAAAAAACGGAGGAATAAAACGGTGTATCTGCATTTGGGACAGGAAGTCGTCGTGCGGTTTTCGGATATTGTCGGGATTTTTGACCTCGAAAAAGCCACGCTTTCAAAACATACGAAGGATTTTTTGGCGAAAGCCACCCACGAACACCGCGTCGTGACGGTGTCCTATGAAATGCCGAAATCGTTTATCGTGACGATGCAAAACAGCGAATGCATCGTCTATATCTCGCAGATTTCAACTGCAACACTCAAAAAACGCGCCGGACTGCGCTGACCGGCACATTCTTTTTTTACACACAGTCCGCTTTGCAGGCGGAAACGGAGGGAAAACCAAGTGGAATATAATCCGAATCAGGAACCGCATTACGGTGCGGAGGAAATTCAGGTACTGGAGGGGCTTGAAGCCGTCAGAAAGCGCCCGGGCATGTATATCGGTTCGACCGGTCCGAAGGGACTGCATCACCTGGTATACGAGATCGTGGACAACGCAATCGACGAGGCTTTGGCCGGCTACTGCGACCGCATTGATGTGGAGATTCTGCCGCAGAATGTCATCCGTGTCGTCGACAACGGACGCGGCATTCCGACGGGCATTCACCCGAAAGAGGGCATCTCGGCGGCAACCGTCGTCTATACGATTCTGCACGCAGGCGGCAAATTCGGCGGCGGCGGATATAAGATGTCGGGCGGTCTGCACGGCGTCGGTGCGTCGGTTGTAAACGCACTGAGTGAATGGCTCGAACTGACTGTCTATGACGGCAAGGAAATTCACTATCAGAAATTCTGCCGCGGCCACTATGACAAACAGATGGAGGTCATCGGAAAGACAGAACGCACCGGTACCGAAGTCGTGTTCAAAGCCGATCCGCAGATTTTTGAAGATACCAACTACGACTATGAAACACTGCTCACAAGAATGCGCGAGCAGGCGTTTTTGAACGCGGGCATCCGCATTGTCATGAAGGACCTGCGCAATCGTGAGGAGCCCGTCGAAGAAGTGCTCCACTACGAGGGCGGTATCAAAAGCTTTGTGACGCATATTCACCAGAGAAAACAGGTCGAAGTGCTTCATGAGGATGTTATTTACCTCAAAAAAGAAGAAAACGATTCGATTGTCGAAATCGCGATGCAGTATAACGACAGCTATAACGAGCTCATTCTGTCGTTTGCAAACAACATCCATACGATCGAGGGCGGTTTCCATGAAACCGGCTTTAAAAACGCGCTGACCCGCGTGTTCAACGATTACGGCAGAAAATATAATCTCTTAAAAGACAGCGACAAGAACTTAAGCGGCGAGGACGTCCGCGAGGGTCTGACTGCGATCATCAGCATCAAACTGACCGAATGTGAGTTTGAGGGACAGACGAAAACAAAACTCGGCAACGTCGAAGCACGTCCGCTCGTCGAGGGACTCGTGTCCGAGAAGCTGATGGCATATTTTGAGGAAAATCCGGCGGCGGCACGTGCGATCTTCGACAAAGCCGTCACCGCACAGCGTGCACGCGAGGCGGCACGCAAAGCCCGCGATTTGACCCGCCGTAAAACGGCGCTTGAAACGGCTTCCCTGCCGGGCAAGCTTGCCGACTGCCAGGAACGCGATCCGGCTGTGACCGAACTGTATATCGTCGAGGGTGATTCCGCAGGCGGCAGTGCAAAATCGGGACGTGACCGCCGTCATCAGGCAATCCTGCCGCTGTGGGGAAAAATGCTGAACGTCGAAAAAGCACGGCTTGACAAGGTCTACGGCAATGAAAAGCTGATGCCGGTTGTCACTGCACTCGGCACAGGTATCGGCGCCGATTTTGACATCACAAAGCTTCGCTACGGCAAAGTTGTCATCATGGCCGATGCCGATGTCGACGGCTCGCATATCCGCACACTGCTGTTGACATTCTTCTTCCGCTTCATGCGTCCGCTCGTCGAGGAAGGACACATCTATATCGCTCAGCCGCCGCTTTATAAGCTGTCGCGCGGCAAACAGGTGCGCTATGCGTATGATGATTTGGAGCGCGACCGCTATATCGCAGAGCTTGCCGGCGAAAGCGGCGCAAAAGTCGATATTCAGCGGTATAAAGGTCTTGGTGAGATGGACCCGGAACAGCTTTGGGAAACAACCATGAACCAGGAAAACCGCATCATGATCAAAGTGACGCTCGAGGACGCACAGCGCGCCGACGAGATCTTCACGATCTTAATGGGCGACAAGGTACAGCCGCGCCGCGAATTCATCGAAGCAAACGCAAAATATGTCAGCAACCTTGACATCTGAGTCAAAAGGAGAACAACATGGAAGCAAACAACATGGAAAAAACCGAACAGGAACAAGCAGTCGTTTCTTCGGAGAATGACGCAGAAGAGACCTCCTCCCCTGTTTCACACGGCGGTGTGACCGGCGACAGCTATGACATGGAACCGGAGACTCCCGAGGAGGAAGCAGACGAATTTTTAGGAAAAGAGGGCATCCGCGTCGATTATACGTTTACCGGCGATGAGGTGCGCACCGGCTTAAAGCTGTTCCAGAAAGAAACCGTCTATAAGAAAAACATCATCTATTCGCTCATTCTGGCGGCAATTTTCGGCGTCTATATGATCGGCATGGCAACACAGGGCACTATAAGCGGCTTTACCGCGTTTATCTGTGTGATGTGTGTGTCGCTGATTGCGCTTTTGTGGTATCTGCCGCTTGTGCATGTGAGCAAAACAGCAAAAGCAATCGACGAAAACCCAGTCATGGAGTTTTCGATGGAGATTTTTGATACCGGCGTGCGCATCCGCGAGGAAAACGGCTCGTTTGTGCTGCATTACGGAAAAGAGATCACGAAAGTCATTGAAACCGATGCGCTTTTCTTGCTGTGTGCCGGAAAAGAGCGCCTGTTTGTCGTGCCGAAACGGTGCACGGGCGATGACACCGACGCGGTGCGCGACGTACTGAAAGCTGGCATCGGCGAAGAAAAATACTTGGTGAAAGCCTAAATCTCCTGCGGGGACTTCCCTGCTCTTTTGAAAAAACAGAGGTGAAAATACATTGGAAATCAGAGAAGAAGGACGGATTATACAGCGTGACATCGAAAAAGAGATGCGCAAATCGTTTCTTGACTATTCGATGTCGGTCATTGTGTCGCGTGCGCTCCCCGATGTGCGCGACGGCTTAAAGCCGGTACACCGCCGCATTTTATATACGATGCACGAAAACGGACTGACCCCCGACAAGGCATACCGCAAATGTGCGGACACCGTCGGTGCGGTGCTCGGCCGGTATCATCCGCACGGTGACGCGTCTGTGTATGACGCACTGGTGCGCTTGGCACAGGACTTTTCGCTTCGGTATCCGCTCGTAGACGGCCACGGCAACTTCGGTTCGGTCGACGGTGACCCGGCGGCTGCTTACCGTTATACCGAGGCGCGCATGAGCAAAATTTCGCTCGAAATGCTCACCGATATCGACAAAGACACTGTCGATTTCACATCAAACTACGACGACCGCTTAAAAGAACCGGTCATGCTCCCGTCGCGTTTCCCGAACCTGCTTGTAAACGGTTCGACCGGTATCGCCGTCGGTATGGCAACGAATATTCCGCCGCACAACCTGCGCGAGGTCATTGACGGCATCAATTTGATGATCGACAACCCCGATGTGACACTGCCGGAGCTGATGGAGTGCATCAAGGGACCGGACTTCCCGACTGCCGGCATCATCATGGGATTATCCGGCATCCGTGCGGCATATGCAACAGGCCGCGGCAAAATTACGCTGCGTTCGCGTGCGGAGATTCAGGAATTTAAACCGGGACGGTTCCGCATCGTTGTAACGGAGCTTCCTTACATGGTCAACAAAGCACGTCTGATCGAAAGCATTGCAGATCATGTCAAAAACAAACGCATTGAGGGCATTTCCGACCTGCGCGACGAATCTGACCGCAACGGCATGCACTTTGTCATCGAGTTAAAACGCGACGCAAACCCGCAGGTTGTTTTAAATCAGCTGTACAGCTACACGCAGATGCAGGAAACCGTCGGTGTCATTATGCTCGCCCTCGTTGACGGACAGCCGAAGGTGCTCACCTTAAAAGAATGCCTGCGTCACTATATCGACTTCCAGTCGCAGGTCATCCGCCGCCGCACCGAGTATGAACTCAAAAAAGCGCGGGAACGCGAGCACATTTTGGAAGGTTTAAAAATCGCGCTCGATTTTATCGACGAGGTCATTGCACTGATTCGTTCGTCGAAGGATCAGCCGCAGGCAAAACTCAACTTGATGGAGCGGTTCGGTCTGTCGGAAATTCAGGCGACTGCAATCGTGCAGATGCAGCTTGGCCGTCTATCCGGTCTTGAACGCCAGAAAATTGAGGACGAACTCGCCGCACTCAAAGCAAAAATTGCACATCTTTTAGAAGTGCTTGCAGACGAGCAGCTGATTTTGGGTATCTTAAAAACAGAGATCACTGCAATCCGCGATAAATTCGGCGATGACCGCCGTACTGAGATTCAGCAGGTAAGCGGCGAGGTCGACATCGAGGATCTCATTCCTGAGGAGGACTGTGTCGTTACCCTCACCCACTTCGGCTATATCAAACGCCAGCCGGTCGATACGTATAAGCTGCAAAAACGCGGCGGCCGCGGCGTTGCAGGAATGAAGCACCGTGAGGAGGATTTTGTCGAGGAGCTGTTTATTTCGTCGACGCACGAAAACGTGCTGTTTATCACAAACCTCGGCAAGATGTATAAGCTTAAATGCTACGAAATTCCGGAGGGCAGCCGGACATCCCGCGGCGTAAACGTCGTGAATCTCCTGCCGCTCGAGGCGGACGAAAAAGTCGCCTATATGATCAAAGTCAAGCAGTTTGACGAGGATCACTTCCTTGTGATGGCAACAAAGAACGGTCTGATTAAACGCACGAAGCTTGATGCATACAAAAATGTGCGCAAAAACGGACTGATTGCAATCGGTCTAAACGAGGGCGACGAGCTTGCGTCCGTGCGGCTCACCGACGGTGTAAGCCAGCTGCTGCTTGCAACACGCAAGGGCATGTGCATTCGTCTCGATGAACAGCAGATTCGTCCGCTTTCCCGTACGGCACGCGGTGTGCGCGGCATTCACCTGCGCGACGACGATACCGTTGTGAGCATGGCAAGACTGCGTGAGGGTGCATCGGTCATGACGATCACAACACTCGGCCAGGGACGCCGTACATCGCCGGAGGAATACCGTTTGCAGGCACGCGGCGGCTACGGCAAGATCAACTATAAGCAGATTGAGCAGCGCGGCGAGGTTGCCGGCGTGCGCGTCGTCGATGAGGACGAGGATCTGATCCTGATTGCCGATGACGGCGTCATCATCCGTATTCGCGTGAGCGATGTAAATCTCATGTCGCGGTATGCGTCGGGTGTGCGCGTGATGCGTCTCTCCGAGGGCAGCAAGGTCGTCACCTTTGCCCGCGCAGAGCATGATGAAGAAGAGGAAACCGCACAGGTCGAACAGGCGGACAGCACAGAAGATGCAGATGCCGCTGAGATCGAAGCGCTCGAAGCATCTTTGCAGGAAGAGGATGCGCCGCTCGATGACGAAACAGAGGAATAAACACGGGATCTTCCCCATCAAAAAAAACAGCGAAACCGTTTGGTTTCGCTGTTTTTGCTCTTGCACAAATGCGTGCGATGTGTCATAATACCAAAAGGAGGGATTGGCATATGTATGAGGTTCAAATTATTGAAAAACGAGAAGAAATTACAAAAGGCAATATTGCAGATATTTCCGTATATAACTGGGGCGGTGCGTACCAGCCCGTATCGAAAGCCATCCTGTGCTTTTTGAAAAACGAAGGCTTTCTTTTGAAAATCTGGAGCGAGGAATTCCGCCCGCGTGCAACGTTTACCGGTAAAAACGAGGGTGTATGCCGTGACAGCTGTCTTGAATTTTTCGCAAACTTTGCGCTGCAGAAAGAACACAGCGGCTATATCAACTTTGAAGCAAATGCAAACGGTGCACTGCTCTGCTGCTACGGTGAAAACCGTTATGACCGCCGTACCATCGAGGAAATGGGACTTGTTCACCCGACGGCTGTTCCGTTTAAAGAAGCCAACTGCTGGGGATACGAATTGTTGATTCCGCTGTCCTTATTACAAGGCGTATACGGTGATGTGTCGTTTGAAGAGGGCACACTCATCCGCGGCAACTTCTATAAATGCGGCGACGACACTGAAATTCCGCACTATGGCAGCTTTACAAAAATCATTTGGGAAGACCCGGACTTCCACCGGCCGGAATTTTTCGAGGATATGATCCTTGTCGATTAAAAGGCATGAACGGAATGTAAACGTTTTTTGTTTTGATTGACGAACAGGAAAAAAACGGGTACAATGAAATGAATCACATAGAAAAGTTCATGAGGGAGTAGTTTTCACAAGTGATTGTGTGGCAAATCAACATACATGGCGTTTTGGCCTGGTTTGTCTTAAAAAGCGAGACTCATGCAGGGCAAAAATTGCTTTGCATGGGTCTTTTGTTTTTTGCTTGTGGCAAAAGGAAGGAGAGAAAACATGAACGACTATCTAAAAAGCGCCGAAGAGGTCATACTTGAACAGCAGACCACCGAAAACGGGCTTTCGGCGAAAACAGCCGAAGAACGACTGTTAAAGGTCGGAAAAAACAAGCTTGCCGAAGCGAAAAAAACACCGCTTATCGTCCGGTTCTTAAAAGAACTTGCCGATCCGATGATTATTATTCTGCTGGCGGCTGCGGCTGTTTCGGGTGTGACAGCGGCATATGCAAACGAATCGTTTGCCGATGTGTTCATCATTCTGGCAGTTGTTATCATCAACGCGGTTTTAGGCGTCTATCAGGAGAGCAAAGCCGAAAAAGCGATTGCCGCTTTGCAGGAGATGACTGCCGCCACCTCGAAAGTCCTGCGCGACGGCATGATGCGCATGGTCAAAAGTGAAGAGCTTGTGCCGGGTGACGTGGTGCTCTTGGAAGCAGGCGACGCAGTTCCTGCCGATGCGCGTGTCATTGAGAGTGCAAGCTTAAAGGTCGAGGAAGCGGCGCTCACCGGTGAAAGTGTGCCGGTTGGCAAAAAGACGGATACCCTCACGGTCAAAGAGGGCGAAAAAGATGTGCCGCTCGGTGACCGCAAAAACATGATCTACATGGGCAGTACCGTTGTATACGGCCGCGGAAAAGCGATCGTCACCGGTACCGGCATGCAGACTGAGATGGGTAAAATCGCCGACGCACTCGCAAAAGCAGAGGACGGCCAGACACCGCTTCAGTTAAAGCTTGGTCAGCTGAGCAAAGTGCTTTCCGTGCTGGTGCTCGGTATCTGTGTGTTTATCTTTGGCTTTAACCTGTTTAAGGCATACCCCGATTTGTCGGGTACAACGCTCATTGATACGTTCATGGTGGCAGTCAGCCTTGCCGTTGCGGCAATTCCGGAGGGACTTGCAACCGTTGTGACCATCGTGCTCTCGATTGGTGTCACAAATATGTCGAAGCGCAACGCGGTCATCCGAAAACTCACCGCAGTTGAAACGCTCGGCTGTGCGCAGATCATCTGCTCGGATAAAACCGGTACACTTACCCAAAACCGCATGACCGTTGTTGAGCATGCGGGCGACGATGAAGCATTGCTTGCAAAGGCAATGGCGCTGTGCAGCGATGCAGAACTCGACGAAAAGAACGAAGCAACCGGTGAACCGACCGAATGTGCGCTTGTCAACTATGCGTATTCTTTGTCGATGCCGAAACCGCAGTTAAAAGCAGAATTGCCGCGTGTGACAGAAGCGCCGTTTGATTCGATGCGCAAAATGATGTCCACCGTCCATAAACAAGCGGACGGCAGCTATATCCAGTATACAAAAGGTGCACCGGATGAGGTGCTCAAACGGTGTGTGTCGTATTGGAACGGCAGCGAGGTATTACCGCTTGATGACAGCCGCCGTGCCGAGATTTTAAGCCAGAACAAAGCGTTTGCTGACCGTGCGCTGCGTGTGCTGTGCGCAGCGTTCCGTGTCCACGGCAATACCTTGCCGGACAACGCACCGGAATCGCTCGAGCAGTCGCTTGTCTATATCGGTCTGACCGGTATGATCGATCCGATTCGTCCCGAAGTCAAAGCGGCAATCGCAGAGTGCCGCGAAGCAGGTATCCGTCCGGTCATGATTACCGGTGACCACAAGGATACCGCCGTTGCGATTGCAAAGGATTTGGGCATGATCGAAAGCGCAGACGAAGCGCTGACCGGCGCACAGTTAAACGATATTGACGACGAAACATTCGACCGCACTGTTCAGAATTATTCCGTCTATGCGCGTGTTCAGCCGGAGCACAAAGTCCGCATTGTCAACGCATGGCGCAAAAACGGCAAGATCACCGCAATGACCGGCGACGGCGTCAACGATGCACCGTCGATCAAAAATGCAGACATCGGTGTGGGCATGGGCATCACCGGCACGGACGTGACGAAAAACGTCGCGGACATGGTGCTTGCAGATGACAACTTTGCAACAATCGTTTCGGCAGTCGAGGAAGGCCGCCGCATTTACGACAACATCCGCAAAGCAATTCAGTTCCTGCTTTCGTCGAATTTAAGTGAGGTTGTCGCCATTTTCATGGCAACGCTGTTCGGTTTTGTGATTTTAAAACCGGTGCATCTTCTTTGGATCAACCTTATCACCGATACGTTCCCGGCACTCGCACTCGGCATGGAGCCGGCGGAAGAAAACGTCATGAAACGTGCGCCGCGTGACCCGAAAGAGGGCATTTTTGCCGGCGGTCTCGGCTTCTCGATCGTGTACCAGGGCATTCTGGTGGCAGTCCTCACGGTTGCGGCATATTTAATCGGTCACTATATCGAAGCCGGTGTCTGGGAGTTTACAAACAGCCCGGACGGCATGACGATGGCATTTTTGACGATGTCGATGGCGGAGATGTTCCATTCGTTCAATATGCGTTCGCGCAAAGATTCCGTGTTCAAGATCAAAAAACAGAACAAATTCCTGTGGGGCGCAATGCTCCTCTCCCTGCTTTTGACCACGGCGGTGATTTATCTGCCGGGCCTTTCGGATGCATTCGAATTTACGCATATTTCGTTTGTGGAGTATATCGTCGCACTCGGCCTTGCCTTTTTGGTCATTCCGATTGTGGAACTCATCAAATGGATTGTACGCTCTATCGAACGCAGAAAACACGAAAACTAAGTAAAAAAACACCCTGCAAACGCAGGGTGTTTTTTTGCCTTTTTTACGGTTATTTCTCCCGTTTTTTGAGTGCCTCCTCAAGCGCTTCGGTCACGAGCTTTAACGTTTTGATGCGGGCATATTTTTTGTCGTTTGATTCGATGATGTGCCATGGTGCTGTCTTGGTGCTTGTCTTTTGAATCATCTCGTTGACGGCTTCCTCATAAAGATCCCATTTTTCACGGTTGCGCCAGTCTTCCTCGGTGATTTTCCACTTCTTTTCGGGTGTGTTCTGGCGTTCGGTGAAGCGTGCAAGCTGGGTATTCTTGTCGATGTGAATCCAGAATTTTAACAGCACAGCCCCCCAGTCCGTGAGCTCGCGCTCGAACTCGTTGATCTCGTTATACGCGCGCTTCCAGTCCGCTTCACTGCAAAAGCCCTCGAGCCGTTCCACCATGACACGGCCGTACCAGGTGCGGTCAAAGATCGTGATGTGTCCCGTTTTCGGCAGACGGTTATAAAACCGCCACAGATAGTGACGCGAAAGCTCAAACGGCTTCGGGCTCGCAATCGGAATCACCTCATAGCCGCGCGGATCGAGTGCGCTGGCAATGCGTTTGATGTTGCCGCCCTTGCCTGCCGCGTCCCATCCCTCATAGGCGATGATGACCGGGATTTTCTGACGGTAGATCCGGTTGTGGAGCGTGCGCAGCTTTTTCTGATAATACCGCTTGAGCGTTTCGTATTCTTCGAGCGTGACCGATTTGTTTAAATCAATTTCGGAAAGCAGCGGCATCGGCTCGAGCGGGTAGTCCTTTTGGATGATCGGACGCGGCTTTTTCTCTTGTTTTGCTTTGATCGCTTTGTCGATGGCGTCAGTCAGAATCGAGAGCATCTCATATTCCGCTTGTTTTTTGTCGCTGCCGTCGATGATGTGCCACGGTGCATCCGGTGTATTTGTCTGATGCAGATAGTCGTCAAAGCAGTCGAAGCATTCGCTGTAATGTTCGGTTTGCCATAGATCATAGTCGCCCACGCGCCAAGCAGTGTCTTTGCTCTTTAGAAGCTTTTCGATCCGCTTTTTCTGCTCTTTTTTGTCAATGTGGAAAAAGAGTTTTAATAAAAGATAGCCATTGTCGACCAGCTGGCGTTCAAACGTGTTGATTGCCTGCAGGCGTTCTGCATATTTTTTGTCGTCCAAACGGTCAAACAGGCGCATCTGGACCGTTTCCTTCATCCAGCCGGAGTCCAAGAACAAAAAGTTTCCGGCTTCCGGGATGTTGACGAAATGACGCCACAAAAACGGCTTGCGGCGCTCTTCATCGGTGGGCGCGCCGACTTTTGACACACGGAATGAGCGCGGATCGATCGACGAAATGACTTTTCCGATCACACTGCCCTTTCCCGCGGCACCCCATCCCTCAATCAGAACGAGTACGGGAAGCTTTGCTTCTTTGATGGTCTGCTGTGAAACGAACAGCTTTTGCCGCAGTGCATCAATCGCTTGCTTTTGTGCGTCTTTGTCCTGCGGCTCTGGTTTTTGATAGGAATGGAGCAGCATGATAAAATCCCACCTTTTTGAATTATTTATTGTTATTATACCATGTTTTTTTAAAAAAGAAAACCAAAAAAAAACTCTTTTTCAAAAACAAATACGATGCAGATTCGCCTTTTTTGCGCTGTTCTTGACTTTTTTTTCGTATCGTGTATCATTAAAGATACGATAAAAAGACAAGCAGGTGGCAGCATGACAGAACTTCGGAATATCCAACTTTTGCAGCTGATGATCGCAAAAGAGGTCAAACGCATTTGTGAACTTCACAAGATCCAATATTTTATGATTGCGGGCACACTGCTGGGTGCCGTTCGTCACAAGGGATTTATTCCGTGGGACGATGACTTGGATTTCGGATTTGTAAGAAGCGATTATGAACGCTTTTTAGAAGCCTGCAAAACGGATCTTCCCGACGAATATTTTTTGCAGACATGGGACACTGATCCCGAATATGCACTGCCGTTTGCAAAAATCCGGTTAAAAGGCACGCATTTTGTCGAGAAAAACACCGGCAAAGCGCATCTTGTCGAAGACGGCATCTTTGTCGATCTGTTCCCGTTTGACGGATGTAAAAATCCGGACAAAAGGCAAGTCAAAACAGCGTTTTATCAGCGGCTTCTACTCATGAAAAACGGCTATGACATTGCGCACGACGGCGGTATGTTAAAAAAGGCAGTCTATGCCGGCATCAAAGCGGTTTCGCTGTTTTTTTCGCGTGCGTCGATTCAGCGTACACTGCAAAAGAGCAGTATGAAAGACAACGGATCTGACTGTGCATATCTGTGCGATCATTATGAACGGCCCATTCAATCGTCGCTGACGGAGTCGCTTATACCGATCCCGTTTGAGGACGATGCATTTTTGAGTTTTTCCTCATACGACGAGTATCTGACTGTCACATACGGTGATTACATGACACCGCCGCCTGAGGACAAGCGCGAAAATTATCACGGGATCACGCGTGTGGAACTTTCAAAATACAAGATGGACTAACAGAAAAAACGGCACTTCGGTGCCGTTTTTTGCGTGTCTGTATGAACATAGACTTGCGAAAACAGGTGCGCTGTAGTAAAATGAAATTACAGTATTATGCAGATCGGAAGGGTTCTATTTTGAATATTTTGATTGTGTCGCAGTGTTTTTATCCCGACAATTTTCGGATCAACGACATTGCGCAGTCGCTTGTTTCGATGGGACATCAGGTGCGGGTGCTGACCGGACTGCCCGACTATGCCACCTCGAAGGTGCCCAAGGAATACCGGTGGTTTCGCCGCCGCAGAGAATCGATAAACGGCGTGCAGGTTGTCCGCGTGCCGATTATCGCACGACACAAAGGTGTGCTGTTCCGTGCGCTCAATTACGCATCGTTTGTTGTGTCCTCGTGGCTCTATGCGTCGTTTTGCAAGAAAAAGGACATCGACGTGATTTTCTGTTATCAGACATCTCCGGTGCTTCAGGCGTATGCGGCAAGACGGTTAAAACACCGCACCAAAAAGCCGCTCGTGCTTTACTGCTGTGATCTGTGGCCCGAGTCATTAAAGGCGTTTCATGTCGGCGAATCACATCCGCTGTTTCACGTGGTAAAACGCATCAGCCGCAAGCTTTACCGGGCGTGCGATAAAATCGCTGTCACCTCAGCGCCGTTTCACACATATCTCACCGATTTGTGCGGCGACGACGTCAATGACCGCATTTTCGATCTTCCCCAGCATGCGGAGGATTTGTATGCGGATATCTGCGGCGTTTATGAAGAAAATGAATGTGTGGACTTCTTGTTCGCGGGAAATATCGGCGCGGTTCAGAACGTGGACTGCATCATCAAGGCAATTCCCCACATTCAAACGGACAAGCCGTTCATGGTGCACATTGTGGGCGACGGCTCGGAGCTTTCTGCGTGCAAAGAACTGAGCGAATCGCTTCATGTGACGGATCATATCACGTTTCACGGGCGGTTTCCCCTTGCGGAAATGGAGCGGTTTTATAAGCTTGCCGACTGTTTTCTGCTCACACTGCGCGGCGGCGATTTTATCGGCATGACACTGCCGGCAAAAGCGCAGGGATATTTAAGCGCCGGCAAACCGATTGCGGGTGCGATTGACGGCGCCGCCGCACAAATGATCGAAGAATCGGACTGCGGCGAATGCGTGCGTGCAGGCGATGCAGAAGGTCTTGGTGCTGTCATGCAAAAGATCATCGAAAATCCAAAACAGTACCGGAAAAAAGGCGAAAACGGCCGGGTTTACTACGAACAGCATTACACAAAAGAAATCTTTATGAATACATTTATCAAATTGCTGGAGGAATAAGTCATTATGGCAGAATCAATTTTTAACGGAAAAACACTGCTCATCACCGGCGGCACCGGCTCGTTCGGCAACGCGGTCTTAAAACGCTTTCTCGACACCGACATCAAGGAAATCCGTATTTTCTCGCGTGATGAGAAAAAACAGGACGATATGCGCCACACTTACAACAACGACAAAATCAAATATTATATCGGCGACGTCAGAAATCTTCAGAGCATCAAAAACGCGATGTATGGCGTAGACTATGTGTTCCATGCCGCGGCATTGAAACAGGTGCCGTCGTGTGAGTTTTTCCCGCTGGAAGCCGTGTATACAAACGTCATCGGCACGGATAACGTGCTGACCGCCTGCATCGAATGCGGCGTTAAAAAGGTTATCTGCCTTTCGACCGACAAAGCCGCATATCCGGTCAATGCAATGGGTACGTCCAAAGCAATGATGGAAAAGGTGTTTGTCGCAAAATCGCGCACCGTTTCGCCGGATAAAACGCTCATCTGCGGCACACGCTACGGCAACGTCATGTGCTCGCGCGGCTCGGTCATTCCGCTGTTTATCGAGCAGATCAAAGCAGGCCAGCCGCTCACGGTTACAGAGCCGACCATGACACGGTTTATCATGAGCCTTGAGGAAGCGGTGGAGCTTGTCATTTTTGCATTCGAGCATGCAGAGAGCGGCGATATTATGGTGCAGAAAGCACCGTCGTGCACCATCGAAACACTCGCACAGGCAGTCAAAGAACTGTTCCATGCAGACAACCCGATTAAAATCATCGGCATCCGCCACGGTGAAAAAATGTATGAAACACTGCTCACCAATGAGGAGTGCGCGCATGCGATCGATATGGGCAATTTCTACCGTGTGCCGGCGGACAAGCGTGACTTAAACTACGAAAAATATTTCAAACAGGGCGACGAAAACCGCAAAACGCTCGTCGAGTTTGACTCGAGCAATACCGAGCTTTTGACAGTTGAGCAGGTCAAAGAAAAACTGCTGTCGCTTTCTTATATTCAGGATGAGATTGCCGCATGGGAGCAAAAATGAGCAAAGGAGCAAACAACATGAAGATCCTCATTACCGGTGCAAACGGATTTGTGGGCAAAAACTTAAAAGCAGAGCTTTTAAACCGCGGGTTTGAGGTGCTCTCGTATGACATCGACACCGACCCTGCTTTACTCACGCAATATGCCGCATCGTGTGATTTTGTATTTCATCTGGCGGGTGTAAACCGCCCGAAAACGGACGACGAATTCATGAAGGGAAATTTCGGCTTTACGTCGACTTTGCTCGATGCGCTCAAAGCCGCAGGAAACAAAGCGCCGGTGATGCTCGCCTCCTCGATCCAGGCAGAACGCCAAAATCCGTACGGCGAGAGCAAAAAAGCCGGCGAAGACCTCCTGTTCGCTTACGGAAAGGAAACCGGCGCGCCGGTGCTTGTGTACCGCTTTCCGAATTTGTTCGGCAAATGGTGCCGCCCGAACTATAACAGCGTCATCGCAACGTTTTGCCATAACATCGCCCATCATGAACCGATCACCGTCAATGACCCGTCGGTGAAGCTGACACTTTGCTATATCGACGATGTGGTGGATGAGCTCTGCCGTGCCGTTTCGGGCAATCCGACGCGCGACGGCGATTTCTGCTGTGTGCCGGTTACGCATGAGGCAACACTCGGCCTCCTTGCATCGCTCATTACCTCATTTGCTGAAAACCGCAAAACACTCGGTCTTCCGGATTTATCCGATCCGCTTGCCAAAAAGCTCTACAGCACCTATTTAAGCTATCTGCCGACAGACGAATTTTCCTATCCGCTTACGATGCACAAAGACGAGCGCGGCTCGTTTACAGAGATGCTCCGCACACCGGACCGCGGACAGGTGTCTGTCAATGTGGCAAAACCGGGCATTACAAAGGGCAACCACTGGCATCACACGAAAAACGAGAAATTTTTAGTCGTGTCGGGTGAGGCATCGATCCGCTTCCGCAAAATCGACAGCGACGAAGTGATTGAATACCGTGTAAGCGGCGAGGAGCTGACCGTCGTCGACATTCCGACCGGCTATACCCACAGCATTCAAAACGTTGGCCAGACCGATCTTGTGACCGTCATGTGGGCAAACGAGCCGTTTGACCCCCAAAAACCGGATACGTTCTTTTTGCCGGTCATCGAGTAAGCAGAGAAACGGAGAGAATACGAATGAACAAGTTAAAAGTCATGACCGTTTTGGGCACACGGCCGGAGATCATCCGTCTGTCGGCGTGCATCAAAGCGTGCGACAAATACTTTGACCATATTTTGGTGCACACCGGCCAAAACTGGGACTACACCTTAAACCAGGTCTTTTTTGAGGACCTCGGCCTGCGCGAGCCGGATTATTATTTAGACAGCGTCGGCAAAAATTTAGGCGAAACAATGGGAAACATCATCGCCAAATCGTATGAAGTCATGGAAAAAGAGCGTCCGGACGCCGTGCTGATTCTGGGTGATACCAACTCGGCGCTCGCGGCAGTTTCGGCAAAACGGTCAAAAATTCCGATTTTCCACATGGAAGCCGGCAACCGCTGCTGGGACTGGAATGTGTCCGAGATGATCAACCGCAAGATCGTCGATCATATTTCCGACATCAACCTCCCCTACACCGAGCATTCCCGCCGCTATCTGTTGAGCGAGGGCATCGACGGCAAGACGATTTTCGTGACGGGTTCGCCGATGCGCGAGGTTCTGCGCGATCATATGGACAAAATCGAAGCAAGTGATGTACTTGAGCGCATGAATCTGACAGCGGGCAAATATATCTTGGTTTCCGCACACCGTGAGGAAAATATCGACAATGAAGCGCATTTTCTCTCGCTGATGAATGCGGTCAACCGCATTGCCGAGCGGTATCAGATGCCGGTCATCTATTCGACGCATCCGCGCAGCCGCAAATTCATCGAACAGCGCGATTTCAAATTCCATCCGCTCGTGCAGAGCTTAAAGCCGTTCGGCTTCATGGACTATAACAAACTCCAGATGAACGCATACTGCGTGCTGTCCGACAGCGGCACCTTGTCCGAAGAATCGGCAATGCTCCACTTTGCAGGCGTGCTGATCCGTACCTCGACGGAGCGGCCGGAGGTGCTTGATAAAGGTTCGGTCGTCATTGGCGGAATTACAGGCGACGACGTTGAACAAGCACTCGAGCTGGCGGTTTCTATGCGTGAAAACAACGAAGAAGTCGTCATGGCAGAGGACTATGCGGATACAAACGTGTCGGTGAAGGTCGTGAAGCTCATTCAAAGCTATGCAAAAATCGTCAACATCACCACATGGGGGAAAACGATGTGAAGCTTTTGCAAGTCAATTCCGTCTGCGGCTATGGCAGTACGGGACGGATTGCCGCCGACCTTGCCCGCGCGGCAGAAAAAGACGGCTTTTTATGCAAAATCGCGTATGGACGCGGCACAGCGCCCGACGACTGCGATACCATCCGCATCGGTTCGGAGCTTGGTGTGAATCTGCACGGTGTGCTTTCGCGTGTAAGCGACAAACACGGGTTTTATTCGATACAGGCGACCCGTGCGTTTTTGAAAGAGGCGCAAGCGTTCTCTCCGGATCTCATTCACCTGCACAATATCCACGGCTATTATGTGAATATCGAATTGCTGTTTGAATGGCTCAAATCGCAGAATAAGCCGGTTGTGTGGACACTGCACGACTGCTGGGCATTTACGGGACACTGTGCGCATTTTGACCGGATCGGCTGTGAAAAGTGGAAAACCGGCTGTCATACCTGCGCGCAGAAGGGCGAATATCCGGCGAGCATGGTGTTTGACCGTTCCGCATGGAACTATGCGCAGAAAAAACGGCTGTTTACGTCGCTTTCTAACCTCACAATCGTCACACCGTCTGCGTGGCTCGGTTCCCTTGCATCGCAGTCGTTTTTCAAAGATACGCCGGTGCGCGTCATCGAAAACGGGATTGACCTCTCGGTCTTTCATCCGGTACACGATGCGCCGCTCTCCGCTTCCCTGCCAAAGGGCAAGAAAATCGTCCTCGGTGTGGCGAGTGTGTGGACCAAGCAGAAAGGCTTTGATGATCTGATTGCATTGAGCGAATTGCTCGACGATTCCTTCTCCGTCGTCATCGTGGGTGTGACTCAGGCGCAGAAAGATGCACTGCCCGAGCGGGTGATTGGCATCACGCGGACAAACAACGCGCATGAGCTTGCCGCACTGTATACGGCGGCACACGCGTTTGTGAATCCCACCTATGAGGACACGTTCCCGACGACCAATTTAGAAGCGCTTGCCTGCGGCACGCCGGTCATCACCTACCGCACCGGCGGCAGTCCCGAGAGCATTGACGATACCTGCGGCATGGTGGTCGAACAAGGAAATGTGAAAGCACTCGCGGATGCTGTGCAGTCGGCTGCGTTTTCAACAGAGGCGTGCGTTTCGCGTGGAAAATTATATGACAAAAATGAGCGGTTTCAAAAGTATCTTTCGCTTTATCATGAACTGCTTGGATAAAAAAATCCTGTTGGGACTTCCCCAACAGGATTTTTTATTTTTCACATTATAGTTTTTTCTCACTGCGGTCATTGCCGACAAAGAACAGCGCCACCGTGCCGGGACCGGAATGCGTGCCGATGACCGGGCCGATCGGATTGATGATCTTTGTTTTGATGTTGTATTTTTCTTTAATCTGCTTTGCGACATATTCGGCGTCCTTTTTACAGTCGCCGTGCGAAATGAACACGTACGGGTTTTCCTGTCCCTCAATTTTCGTGCCCATTTTTGTAACGAGCGCATCGAGCGAAGCTTTTCTGCCGCGGACTTTGCCGATCGGAATCAGGTGTCCCTCCTCGTCGACGTGGAGCACCGGTTTAATACCGAGCATTGTGCCGAAAATCGCCGCCGTTTTGGAAACGCGGCCGCCGCGGTACAGGTGATGCAGATCGTCGACCGTGAAGTAGTGGCAGACGTTTTGCTTGATCGATTCGGCATAGTCGGCGAGTGCATTTGCGTCGAGGCCTGGCTCGCCGGCTTTGCGTAAAACGAGGTCGACGAACAATCCTTGTCCGAGCGATGCGCACAGCGAATCAACACAGCGGATCACTGCGCCGTCATAAGCGGGGAGAATTTCGTCGCGTGCAATGCAGGCGTTTTGATAGGTGCTTGAAAGTCCCGACGAAAAACCGAGATATACGACGTCTTTTCCGGCTTTTAATGCGTGTTCAAAAAAGCGGCAGAGCGTGTCGGGCGGGACAGCCGCTGTTTTTGCCATCGAACCGGATTTTAACTTTTCATAAAACAGATGCGGATTTAAGGAATGTTCAAATGTTCCGTCATAATCGACGTCATCGATCGTATACATAAACGGAACGACGGGAATATTGTTTTTCTCATAGTAGCTCTGCGGAAGATCGCAGGTCACGTCGGTCAGGATGACAAAATCACGCATAAATGACACCTCTTTATTCTTGCTTTTTTCTTTTATTATATCGGAATCACAGAAGAAATTCAACGGGAAAGCGAAAAAATCTTCGTCAGATTCGATAAACAATAAATATGTAAAAGAGTGTTAATTATAAAAAATGACGATTAGCAAATTGTTCATAAAGTACGGGTTGATTTTTCACAAAAAATCACTACAATAGATATCAGTTAGCACTCGACGATTCAGAGTGCCAAAAACAAACTGATTTTTCAGGAGGAGATCTTATGAATATCAAACCGCTGGCAGACAGAGTCGTCATCAAAATGACAGAAGCAGAAGAAACCACAAAAAGCGGCATCATCTTGGCATCGACCGCAAAAGAAAAACCGCAGATTGCAGAAGTTGTTGCAGTAGGCCCGGGCGGCGTTGTCGACGGCAAAGAAGTGAAAATGGAACTTTGCGTCGGTGACAAAGTGCTCATCAGCAAATATGCAGGCACAGAGGTAAAATTAGACGGCACAGAATACACCATCCTGCGTCAGTCCGACGTGCTCGCAAAAATCGAAGGCTAATCCCATATTTAAATTATTTCAGATAGAAAGGCAGATTGCACTATGGCAAAACAGATTATCTACGGCGAGGAAGCAAGAAAAGCACTCCAGACCGGTATTGACAAATTGGCAGACACCGTCAAAATCACACTCGGCCCGAAAGGCAGAAACGTTGTTCTCGACAAAAAATTCGGCGCACCGCTGATTACAAACGACGGCGTTACCATCGCAAAAGAAATCGAGCTCGAAGACGCATTCGAGAACATGGGCGCACAGCTCGTCAAAGAAGTTGCAACCAAAACAAACGATGCAGCAGGCGACGGTACTACAACTGCTACCCTGCTTGCACAGGCACTCGTCCGCGAGGGCATGAAAAACGTTGCAGCAGGTGCAAACCCGATGGTGCTCAAAAAAGGCATCCAGAAAGCAGTAAACGCAGCAGTGGAAGCAATCGTGAAAAACTCGAAAACCGTTTCCGGTTCGCAGGATATCGCACGTGTTGCAACGGTTTCTGCAGCAGATGAGAATATCGGCAAACTGATTGCAGAGGCAATGGAGAAAGTCACCGCTGACGGCGTCATCACCATCGAGGAGTCGAAAACAGCAGAAACCTACAGCGAAGTCGTTGAGGGTATGCAGTTTGACCGCGGCTACATCTCGCCGTATATGTGCACCGACACCGACAAAATGGAAGCAGTCATCGACGATGCACTGATTCTCATCACTGATAAAAAAATCTCGAACATTCAGGATCTGATGCCGCTGCTCGAGCAGATCGTCAAAACCGGTAAAAAACTCGTCATCATCGCAGAGGACATCGAGGGCGAAGCACTGGCTACCCTGCTTGTCAACAAACTGCGCGGCGTGTTCACCTGCGTTGCTGTCAAAGCACCGGGCTTCGGTGACCGCAGAAAAGAAATGCTGCAGGATATCGCAATCCTGACCGGCGGCGAAGTCATCAGCAGTGATCTGGGCCTCGAGCTGGCTGACACCACTTTGGCTCAGCTTGGCCAGGCAAAACAGGTCAAAGTACAGAAAGAGAACACCATCATCGTTGACGGCGCTGGCGATTCCGCAGAGATCAAAGCAAGAGTCGGCCAGATCCGCGCACAGATCGAAACAACCACCTCGGACTTCGACCGTGAGAAACTGCAGGAACGTCTTGCAAAACTGGCAGGCGGCGTTGCAGTCATCCGCGTCGGCGCAGCAACCGAGATCGAGATGAAAGAGAAAAAACTCCGCATCGAGGACGCACTCGCAGCAACAAAAGCAGCTGTTGAGGAAGGCATCGTTGCAGGCGGCGGCACAGCTTGCCTGAATGCAATTCCGGCAGTGGCAGCACTCGTTGACTCCACCGCAGGCGACGAGAAAACAGGCGTTGCAATCGTTTGCAAAGCACTCGAAGAGCCGGTTCGCCAGATCGCGAAAAACGCAGGCCTCGAGGGCAGCGTCATCATCGATAAAATCATCACCGCAGACAAAGTCGGCTACGGCTTTGACGCATACACCGAAACCTACGGCGACATGATCGAAGCAGGTATCGTTGACCCGACAAAAGTAACCAGAAGCGCACTCGAAAACGCAGCTTCCGTTGCTTCCATGGTTCTGACCACTGAGTCGCTCGTGGCAGACATCAAATCGGAAGAACCGGCAATGCCGGCAGCTCCGGGCGGAATGGGCGGCATGTACTAATCCCCAGCTTGTAAGAAAAGCCAAACAAACAGAAAAAACGCATTGTTTCATATGAAACAATGCGTTTTTTGTCGTTATTTGAGCATTCCGTCATACAGATGGAACGGATGAGAGCCTACACACAGTGACGATACAATCGGTGCAGTCACAAATGCGGCTGTTAAAATATCGGGCGAGCCGGACGACAGCACAAAGACGCCGTCCTCCTCTTTGGCAGGCGCACAGTACGGCAGACCGTTTGGTGCCAAAAGGTAGTTTTCACTTGTGCGCACATCGGGAAACGACGGCCGTACACCGCACAGCATCTCGCTGCATTGTTTTTCAAGCTGTGTATAGCACGGTGCATCAGGCGAATCCTTGACCGGAGAGGACAGCGCGGACGAAATGACAGCGACACGGTCGTCATGGGTGCACAGAATCATCGGCTGACCCATCGCAGGCAGTAAAACGGGTTTATCCTCGTAGCCTGAAAAATCGGACACCGGAGAAGAAACTGCCATGCGTACGACACGCGTAATTTTCGAAAGTGACGGCGCAAACGACCGCGGCACTTCCCCTGCGCAGACGATGCGTTTTGCTTTGAGCTGACGCTGTGCCTCGGTTGTGAGGACGAAACGGCCGCAGGAGCCGGTCAGAAGCGTCACAGGCGTGTGTTCGAATACACGGGCGCCCAAATTCACTGCTTCCACCAAGAGCGCGTGCGCGAGCGCACAGGGGTCGCAGACGGCGCAGGCGTGCGGGAGCAGCAGCGCACTGCTGCACGAAACGGAAGTGATATCGCGGAGCGTGTCGGCGCTCATCCATTCGACCGCAAAGCCGTTGTGGCGGCGGATGCGGTATTCTTCCTCCAAGAAGGACTGCTCCATACGATTTTTGGCGAATAAGAGCGCATCCCGGCGGACAAACGGAATGTCGTGGTGCTCACAAAACGATGCAAGCGACTCGATTGCGTCCTGATAGTCATGGAATACGCGTACAGCATTCGCGGTGGTGATGCGTTTTGCAAGGCGGGAAAGCGATGCGGCGGCAAGCCGTGTCATCGCAGGCGGAAACGACACATCTTCCGCACCGATTTCGACGGGTGCAAGCAATGTGACGTCTACGCCTTTTTTTATAAGTTCATAGGCAGTGAGGCATGCGGCAAGCGTGCCGCCCAGAATGACGGTATCGCATGATGCGTTTGCCTGCATCCACGGATACTGCGGAATGTCTTCGTTTAATGTCCATGGCGGACGGGTGTAAACAGACGGTTTCAAAACAGGCCATCTCCCTTTTGTTTTTAAAAGTAGTATGGGGAGAAACGCGTTTATTTATGCGGCAAAAAGCAAAACGCCCCGTTGATACGGGGCGTTTGTTCATTTGATTTTTGTGTCGTGTTTTTGCAGATAGGCTTTTAGCACGAGGTTAATATATTGCGAAAGGGAGCGGTCACAATCCTCCGCAAGAACACGCAGCTTTTTGACGATATCCTCATCGAGTGTAATGCTGACTTTTTGTTTTAACGGTTTCATGGCGGTCTCCTTTCTCGCTTTGTATTACGCTTCAAACGGCAAAACCTGATTGAGCTCTGCCGAACGCAGTGCCGTTTCCATCACACGCATCACGCGCAGAAGCTCGTCGTGTTTGATGAGCTGTTCTTCTCTGCCCTCGATGGCAGCCATGACGTTGCGATAGAAATCTTTGATGTCGGAATCGACTTTGACAACCGGCTCGGTGTGAATCGTGTCATCGGTGCGCGGTGCCATCGTTTTGGTCAGGCCAGCCGCAGTTTTGACTGGAACGGCGTCGTTTTTGTCCCAGTCGGTGATGCGCACGATTTTGCCGTGAACCAAAAAGTCGTCGATCTGCACACTGCCGTTTTCACCGAGCATATACCAGCGCGGCAGTTCGATGAAGTTGCTGGTGCCGACTTCAAGCAGTGCGGTTTTGCCGCTCTCGAAGGTGAGAATCAGCGTAAAACCGTCATCGACTTCGTAGTTTGTGACATGGTTTACTTTGCAGTAAATCGAGGTGATCTTCTCTTTGACCATCAAAAGCATCTGGTCGATGATATGAACGCCCCAGTCAAGCATCATGCCGCCGCCGTGCTCTTTTTTGCCGCGCCAGTCGCCCGGAATGCCGCGGGAGCCGTGTACGCGCGATTCAATGTTGAACACATCGCCGAGTGCGTTTTCGTCATACAGCTTTTTGACGGTCAGGAAATCCTCATCCCAACGGCGGTTCTGATGCACGGTGAAAATTTTTCCGGTGCGTTTCGACGCGTCGATCATTTCGAGCAGATCTTCGCTCGAAAGCGTGACCGGTTTTTCACTCACGACATTTTTGCCGGCTTCCATTGCTTTGACTGCAATCGGTTTGTGGCAGTCGTTCGGTGTGGAAATTAAAATCATGTCGACGGTTTCGTCTGCGAGCAGTGCGTCAAGGCTCTCATATGCGCGGTAGCCGAGTTCGCGTGCCGCTTCCTGACGTTCTTCTTTGATATCGAACATGCCGGCGATTTCCAGGTTTTCAATGCCTGATTCAATCAGCTCACGGTGCCAGTTGCCCATGCCGCCGAATCCCACGATGCCAAGTCTGTGTTTTGCCATGGTCGTTTTGCCTCTTTTCTCTTATGCCCACCACATTGCGCCGAGCTTTTCGTGGGTCAGTACTTCTTGTAAAAAGTCGATTGCTTTGGTAAGACCTTCGTTGACGGACATGAGCGAATCCTCATGCTCGATCGAGAGAACGTGGTCATAGCCGGTCATCACGAGGTTCGAGATCATGTCTTTCCAGTATGCATAGTCGTTGCCGTAGCCGCAGGAACGGAAGATCCAGCTTCTGTTGATTTCGTCGCCGTAGTGTTTCGTGTCGAGCACGCCGTTTGCCATCGTGTTATATTTGTCGACTTTCGTGTCTTTTGCGTGGAAGTGGAAAATAGCGCCTTCTTTGCCGAGAATGCGGATTGCATATGCCGGGTCAATGCCCTGCCAAATGAGGTGAGACGGGTCGAAGTTGACGCCGATTTCCTCGCCGACAGCCGCACGCAGACGGAGTGCTGTCTCCGGATTGTAAACACAGAAGCCCGGGTGCATTTCGAGTGCGAATTTATGTACGCCGTGCTGTTTTGCGAACGCAACTTTCTCTTTCCAGTACGGAATCAGTTTTTCGTTCCACTGCCAGTTGACTACCTCGGTGAAATCATCCGGCCACGGGCAGACGACCCAGTTCGGATGTTTCGAGGTTTCGCAGTCGCCCGGACAGCCGGAGAAGCAGTTGATGACTTCGACACCCAGTTTTTCTGCGAGAAGGATGGCGTCGGTCAGATCGTCGTCGAACTGTTTTGCGATCTCTTTGTTCGGATGGAGCGGGTTGCCGTGTGCCGACAAAGCGCTGATGATCATACCGTATTTTTCGATTGTTGCTTTGAATTCGTTGAGTTTTGCTTCATCATTTAAGAGCACTTTCGGGTCAGCGTGTGCTTTGCCCGGATAGCCGCCGCAGCCGATCTCGACTGCCTCGATGCCCTTCGGTTTTAAATATGCCAATACTTCATCCAATGGTTTGTCGCCCATCAGATTGGTCAATACACCAAGTTTCATACTGTTACGCTCCTTTTTTCCTCACAGGGATGTTACATATGCAAAGTCTGCGCGGATGGCTTCGATCTGCTCATCTTTTTCTTCGGTGGCTTCGCTTTCGACGACTGCCCACGAAAAATCGTGCGCTTTTGCGTAGTCAAACACTGCTTTTAAATCGACATTGCCTTTTCCGGCAAGAGTGCCCTCTTCCATTGTGCCGTCTTTTGCATGGAAAATGCCGGTGCGGCCCTCATAGAGGGACAGATATTTGATCGGGTCTTCGCCGCCGCGGTATACCCAGTAGACGTCGAATTCGAGCTTTAACTCCGGCACTTCTTCTGCGAGAATATCGATCAGATACTGATCTTCGTCTTTTGCGAATTCGTGGTTGTGGTTATGGTAGTAAAGCTCCATGCCTGCCGCTTTAATTTTCGGCAGTGCTTCTGCCAGTTGTTTTGCAACTGCGCGGGTGTCTGCCGCTGTTTTGATATCCGACCACGGGCAGATGATGCGGTGGTTGCCGATTGCTTCGTGGAATGCGATCATGTTGTCGGTATCGCCGCAGATTTCTTCAAGCGGGATGTGCGCGCCCATTGCGCAAAGACCGGTTTCTTTGAGCCAAGCGGCAACGTCGTCTGCGCTGTGGCCGAAGAATCCTGCAAATTCCACACCGTCATAGCCGATGTCCGAGACGGCACGCAGACCTGCGTGGAGATCCTCTTTGCACAGTGTGCGGATCGCATACATTTGTACGCCGTATTTCATGAAAAACACTCCTTACTCTTAAAACATCAGGCTGCGGATATATTTGATTGTATATTCCACACCCTTGTCGCCGAGCTCGCCCTGCCATACCGGCGAGTGCGGCTCGATGGACAGTGTTCCGTCATAGCCGTTTGCATAGAGCACTGCCATAAATGCACCCCAGTTTGTACCGTCTAAACCTGCCGGCGGATCGTCAAACCGCTCGCCGTCGATCATGAGGCTTCCCTTGATGTGCACGTGTGCAAAGCGTTTGCCCCATTTTTTCATCTCGGAAAGATAGTTCTCGCCGTTTGCATATACCGAATGCGACGGGTCGTATTTGATCCACAGGTCTTTAAGATGGCCGTGAATGACGCTCCATGCCGGATCGGAATGAATGAAGTTGCCCCAGTGGCAGTTGCAGGTTGCAATTTTAATGCCGAGCGGTTTTGCAAACTCAATCAGTTCCGAAAGATAGTTGATTGCACAGGTGTAGTTTTCATAGAGCGAAAGCTCCTCGACATAGTCGACACCCAGCACATAAACGCCGCAGCCGAGTGTTGCAGCCGCTTCGATGAGTGTGTGGTCGGCAATGCGTTCTGCCTCGTTGACGCTGCCGTCCGGCAGCGTTTTTTTGCCTGCCCAGCGGCCGACCGAGCCGGTGAACAGACCCAGTTCATCGAGGTTTTTCTTGATTTCGGCAGCGCGTGCGCCAAACTCCGCATAGCGGTTGTCGGCGTCTGCATTGACGCAGAATTCCACAAAATCAAGACCGAGTGCTTTTACTTTTTCAAAGCTTTCGCGTTCAAAGCTGTAGCTGATAATTCCAAGTTTCATGTGGGTTCCTCCCTCGTTTTCCTTGATGAAAGGCGGGCAGCGATGGCATCACACAGCCAATCGACGCCCCTGTGCCGGAATGTACCGGACAACATGAGATCTGCGCGGTTTTTGGTGGGTTCGACAAGCTCGTCATGACGAAAACAGACGGTGTCCAAATACCGGTCGGTGATTTCGTCAAACGTCTGCCCCATTGCCATATGGCGGCGGATGCGGCGGCAAAACCGCTCCTCTGCACGCAGATCGACAAAGACGGATAAGTCGCTTTGTTCGTAAATTTCGGGAAAATAGAGCGCAAACAGTCCCTCGACCAAAACCAAATCGTAAGGGCCGGAAAATGCTTCTTTGCAGTCGGCAAACAGCCGCGGCAGTTCGAGCGTATCCGGGTGGTTATGCTCGGGATAGACCTTTTTCGTAAACGGTGCGATCACAGTAGGCGGGTTTTTCTTAAAATAGTGATCCATATGGAGCACACATACGTTAAGGTGTGAAAACCGCTCCTCAATCTGATTGCACAGCGTCGTTTTCCCCGAACACGTCCCGCCGCCGACCGCGACGATCAGCGGGCGGACAGTGCGGCTTTTCTCAGTCTTCATTGTTCAAATAAACCGGTTTGCCTGTTTTTGCAGATTCGTAGATTGCTTCGAGAATCTCGGTGACAACAGCTGCCTGCTCCGGCAAAACGGTGAGCGGCGTACCTTTTGTGATTGCGTTGATCCAGGTGCGGCACTCGAAGTCCTGCGGCTCGCCGCCCAGGTCACCGTCAAAGTAGTCAACGCCGCCCGACTGCAGGTTCGGCTCTTCGACGTACTGTTTGTTGTATTTCACGCCGTTGATGCGCAGGCCGCCTTTCATGTCTGCGCCTGCTTTTGTGCCGCAGAGCGATGTTTTTGCCTCATCCACGTCGAGGGAGTTTAAAGCCCAGGAGGACTCGAGAATGATGGTTGCGCCGTCTTCCATGGTAATGAAGCCGAATGCGGAATCCTCAACGGTGAATTTCTCCGGATCCCAGTCGCCCCAAGCATTGCCTGCTTCTTTCTGATCGCCTAACTTTTTGTAAGTGGTACCGACAACCATTTTCGGTTTGTAGTTGTTCATCATCCACAAGGTCAGGTCGAGTGCGTGGGTGCCGATGTCGATCAGCGGACCGCCGCCCTGTTCGTATTCGTTTAAGAATACACCCCAGGTCGGAACGGCACGGCGGCGGATTGCGTGTGCTTTTGCGAAGTAGATCTCGCCGAGCTCGCCGTTTTCACAAGCGCGTTTTAAGTACTGAGAATCCGGGCGGTAACGGTTCTGATAGCCGATGGTGAGGATTTTGCCGGTCTCTTTTGCGACTTTGACCATCTCTTTTGCTTCCAAATATGTTTTTGCCATCGGTTTTTCGCACATAACGTGTTTGTCAGCACGCATTGCGTCAATCGAGATAAAGCTGTGCGAACGGTTCGGTGTCAGCACGTGAACTGCGTCGATTGTCTCGTCTTTTAACAGCTCTTTGTAGTCGGTGTAGACTGCTGCGCCCTCGACGCCGTATTCTTTTGCGGCTTTCACTGCGCGTTCTTCAATGATGTCGCAGAATGCAACGAGCTCCACCTCTTTGACTTTTTTGAGCGCCGGCAGATGTTTGCCGTTTGCAATGCCGCCGCAGCCGATGATACCAATTCTGACTTTTTCCATGATAAAAACCTCTCCTTTTTTTATAGACGAGCCGGAAATGCTCCGGCGTTTAATGGACGTTTGGTTTAAGTGTGTTTTTGCACCGAGCTTCGCTCGATGATTTCGTGCGGCAGTGTGATTTTGACCGCACGGTTTTCCTCGCCGCGCATCGCGTCAAGCAGAAGCGATGCCGCTTTGTAACCGATTTCATAGCGCGGCTGCTGCACCGTTGTCACAGCGGGCAGAAACGCCTTTGAAATTTCGGCGTTATCGAATCCCATGACGGAAATATCACCGGGAACGGAGATGCCTGCTTCAACGAGTGTGCGGATTGCACCGATCGCGCACGAATCGGAAATGCAGAACACCGCGTCAGGCAGTTCTTTGCAGGATATAAGCCGCTTTGCCGCACGCACGCCTGCGTTGATCGAAAAGCCCTCTTCGATGATCCAGTCGGGATTCGGGGTGAGTTCGTAGTCTAAGAGCGCTTGCAGATAGCCGTCCTTGCGGCAGATCGACGACGAAAGCGTATCGCTCGCACCGAAAAACGCAATCCGCTTGTGCCCGTTTTGAATGAGGTACGAAATTGCGTCGTAGGCGGCCTTTTTGTTGTCGATCGAAACCGACGCCGCTAAAAATCCGTCCCGCGGCTCACATGCCTGTACCACAGGGATGCCGCGGCACGCTTCGGTGAGCGCTGTGCCCTCCTGCTCCGCCGATAAAAACACCGCACCGTCGACCAGCTTCGTCTGTAACAGCGTGATTGACTGCTGTTCGAGTATGGGATCACCGTGCGTCATGCAAAGCATCACCGTGTAGTGCTCCTTTGCGGCGCATTCCTCAATACCGCGTACGACCTGCGAATAAAACGGGTTTGAAATCGTGTTTAAGAGCACAAGGATTTTTTTCGTTGCGCCCTGCCGCAGATTCCGTCCTAAGAGATTCGGCGAATAGTGAAGCTTTGCGATGGCGTCCTGCACGCGGAGCTTTGTCTGCGGAAGCACGTTTCCCTCTTTGTTTAACACACGCGAAACGGTTGCAACCGATACGCCCGCAAGCTTTGCCACATCTTTGATCGTTGCGATGATTCTCACCTCCCAAAGCGTTCATGTAATCCGTTACATCACGCGTTTAGAATAGCACAGAAAATCCAATTTGTAAAGAACATTTTCGAAAAAAAACAAAACATTTTTTTTGATTAGCAAGCCGGCAGAAAAAACACACTTGTAAACGGCAAAAAAACACGCTATACTTTTAAAAAAAGGACAAAGAGAGAGGGATGTTTTATGCGTGTTTGTCCGAAATGCGGCACGGTGAACAAGGATGAGCGTGTGATCTGCGCCGAGTGTCAGTCTTATATCGGTGCGGTGAAAGTGACCGGTGACAGCTCGTATGCCAAACAGAGTGTGGAAGAGGTAGCGAAAAAAACACAGCGCAAAAATCTCATTCACATGCTGTTGTTTATTGCGATTTATTTTTTACTTGGCGCATGCATGATACCGGCATGCCTTGCAACATACGGCAATTTGAATCGATTGCTGATCCTTTTGCCGTTTTTCATTCCGTGCGCAGTGCTGTTTTTCTTCCCGTATGACCGGGTGTATCGGATGATTCTGCGCAAACGCGGCAAGCCGGATCGGTATTTAAGCGAAAGCTGGACGATTTTTTTCCGCGTGCTTGCGTGGCTTTCGCTCGTCGTGATGTATGTGCAGTTTTATGATAATCTGGCGCGTGTCTGAGCACGGCGGCAATTTATTCGAAAAAATATAGGGAATGTCATGATTTTTGATTCGACATTCCGTCAATTCCTTGCGCAACTTGTTAAAAATAAGTATACTGAAGAGTAGTAACGGATACAATGAAACGAATACATTGCGTGGAGGAATTATGAAACAACATATTCTGATTGGATTGTCCGGCGGCCCGAGTGTTGCGATCAATGCGTCGATGGCAGGTGTGATAAAAGCCGCAGTGGAATCATCGCATTACGACAAGGTATACGGCGCACTGCACGGCGTTGAGGGCGTATTAAACGGTGAAATTATCGACCTTTCCCCGTTTTCCACAGACGAACAGCTTTCCTTGCTGATTCAGACCCCTGCGATGGCACTCGGTTCCTGCCGCAAAAAGCTTACCCCCGATGATTTTCCGAAAGTGGAAGAAGTGCTCTGCCGCTATGAGATCGGCGTGTTTTTCTATATCGGCGGCAACGATTCGATGGATACGGTGCTGAAGCTGAGCCGCTATTTAAAAGAAAAAGGCTCTCCGATTCAGGTGGTCGGCGTGCCGAAAACGATTGACAACGACCTGCCTGTCACAGACCACACACCGGGCTTTGGCAGCAGTGCGAAATATCTGTACCACACAATGCACGAGATCGTTCGTGACAGCGAGATCTATCCGGTGAAAAACGTCGTGATCGTCGAGATCATGGGCAGAAACAGCGGCTGGCTCACGCTTGCAGGCGGACTGCCGATGTTTTTGGGCGGCGTGTATCCGCAGATTGTGTCCATTCCGGAGGTTCCGTTTGACGAGCAGGATTTCCTTGACACAATCCGCGAGGAATTAAAAACGCGCCACACCGTGATTTGTGCGGTCAGTGAGGGTGTGCGTACGAAAGACGGCAGTTATGTCGGCATGGAAACAAAAAGCGGCGCTGTCGACACATTTGGACATGTGTATTTAAGCGGCGTCGGCAAATATTTGGAGATGCTCGTTTCGCGTGAAATCGGCTGCAAAGTGCGTTCGATTGAGCTGAACGTGCTTCAGCGGTGCGCATCGCATTTGGCATCGAAAACAGACCTCGACGAAGCGGTTTCGATCGGCAAAGCGGCTGTCAAAGCAGCAGAGGACGGAAAAACCGGTATCATGATGGTCTACCACCGTACAAGCGATGCACCATATACGATTGAGATCGACGCAGTCGATGTGGCACAGGTTGCAAACCTTGAGAAGAAAGTGCCGGAGGAGTGGTTCAATCTGCGTGATGAATCGGTCAAACAGCAGATCTGCACGTATCTTTTGCCGCTCATCAAAGGCAGTGTGACACCGATCTGTGATGAAACCGGTATCCCGCGCTATGTGAACATCCGCTCGATTCACGAGGAAAGATCATAATGCGCAGACTGTGTTTGCGGCTTGTCTGTTTCCTGACTGCCGTTTTTCTCACAGGATGTGCGGTAACGAATCAAATAAAGGACGAAGAAAAACCCGACTGTTTGAAACGAAACAGTCGGGTTTTGTTACATGCGGCGGAGTCGTTTGCACCGTCTGCTGTGCTTACGGAAACGACGCCTGCGGAAGTATCGAATATATTTTCTGATCTCCTTCGTTGCCGTGCCGATTTGTTCTGGCTGTCGCCTGATTACCGCTATGAAGCACAGGGCGAAACGGTGCGCGTCTTTTTTTCATATCGGATGGAGCAGGCACAGGCCGTGCGCACAGCAGAACAGTTAAAACAGCGCGCCGATGAGATCATCTTGTCGGTGAGCGAATCGCTGTCTGTGGCCGAACGCACACGGCTGCTTCACGATCGGCTGATTGCGTCGGTGTGCTATGAAACGGGCGGGTCGAATGTGCCGCTTTTGGATGCGTTGGTGACAGGACGTGCGAACTGCGAGGGTTATGCGCGTGCGCTTCAGTATCTGCTGATGTGTGCGGGGATTTCGGCTTACTATGTCACCGGCGATGCAGACGGCCCGCACGCATGGCTGATGGTGCAGGACGAAAACGGTACATGGGCGCACGTAGATCCCACATTTGACGATGTTGTGTGTACGGACGGGACGTCGTTTGGCTCATATGCGTATTTTTGGCTCAATGACCGCGACATCTCTCGCACACATACGCTTTCTGATACCGGTATTCCCTATCCGGCAGCCGACACAGAATCGTATCCCGGCATGGTTTGTGCAGGTGATCCGGATACGTTTGCGCAGGCGGCACGTACAGCGCTCACACAATCATCAGCGCACGGAAACGGTGCGGCGGAGTTTTTGTTTATAAAGGGCGTCAACGAGAAAACCCTTTCCCTGTTAGACCGTGCAGTCACGCAGGCGGCCGAATCGTTCGGCGTGACAGTTACGCGGCGCGTCACAGCAAAAAACAGCCGCATTATTTCGTATGCAATCAAAGCTGTGCAGTAAAAACACCGGCGCGGGATTTTCCCGCGCCGGTGTTATCTGTTTATTTGATTCGATATGCCGTGAAGGTGTGCTGTGTCACCTGTTTTTCTTTGGGCGGCGGCGTCATATAGTCGCCGTAAACGGTGCGCAGGAACAAGTCGTACTGCGCAGGGATATAAACCATCTCCGACTCAAACGGCGCAAGGATTCGTTCTTCATAGACTTCGTGCGGCAGTGCGGTGCAGTTGAGCCCTGCAATGGCCGACAAATGAACGAGCTTTGAGGTGTCATACGGATAGGACGAAAGCAGTTTGGTCTGCTTTTTGACAAAATAGCGCGGGCCGATCAGCCGTGCAAACGGAACAGTCAGATATTTTACGATTGTGCGTGCAAGGCTCTTGCCTTTTGTAAGCTTCATCGATGCCATCTGAACGAGCATCCAGTTGCGGTTTATCTTTTTTTCATACGACGCATATGCCGGATCGTTTGGATCGAGTGTGCCGTCAATCGGGAAAATGTCGATATAGACGCCGAGCGAACTGCCCGGTGCCACGAGCGTTTCGATCAGACGGGTGTTCGTGTCGATGACCTTTGCAAACGGATACGGATATTTTGCGTCGTTTTGGTGGCAGACGGTTTTAACATGATCGCCGAATCCGTTTAACGTCAGCGATACAAATTTCTCATAGTCAGGACGCGGCATCATGACGTCGATGTCATCGTCCCACGGAATGAATCCTTTATGCCGCACAGCGCCCAGCAGTGTGCCGTAGGTCAGTGTATAGCGCAGATTGTGCGCTTCGCAGAACGCGTGAAACTGCTTGAGGATATCAAGCTCAATCTGTTTTAATTCGTCCAATGTAAGTGCCTGATTCATGGTAAAAACTCCCCTATTCTGACCGGTTATGATGTCTTTTTCATCATGGATATAAGCTTTGCATATGCAATGCGGACATAGTCTTTAAACAAAAACAGCGTAATTGCCGCGGCCAACAAGAACATGAGAATGTCGAGCCAGATGCCGCTGTACAAATAGACCACAGAGAACAGCACGCACAGCGGAATCATATACAGCAGTGACTTCCAGCCGAACCGCAGCGGAATCGACTGTTTGATAAACAGAATCCGGACAAAATCGCAGACAAAATAGCCGCACAGCATTGCAAGTGAAGCCGCCTGCACGCCGATCAGGTCAATGAGCAAAACGGCGATCACGACGTTTACGGTGCAGGCGCACAGTGTGGAGACAAAAATCGTCTGATTTCGTTTGTAGGCGGTTAAAATATTGCCCAAAAACGTGCTCATGATGCTCACAATCGTCGCGAGCATATAAAGCGGAATGATGGCCTTGACCGGACCGTATGTGCCGCGGATAAAAAACGGGAAAATGATCGAAATAAACGGCATCAAGAGCAGATAGCCGCAAAACAGCGCTTTTGCGTAAAGCTGTACAGCCGTCGAGTAAAACGCACAGGTTTCCTTGCTCTGGTCGGATTTATTGAATGCAAGCTCCTGCCATGCCATCGAAAAACACGAGGTGACAAGGCTGATCATGACGGCGAATTTGCCCGCCATGCCATAATATCCGGTCTGTTCACTGCCAAGCTGTGCAAAGACGAAAATCGTGTTGAAGCCGTTTAGCATCCAGTAGCACGCGGAGTTGATGCACAGCGGCAGAGAAAACCGCAGAATCTGACGAACCAGTTCTTTTTTGATGCCGGCGGATTTAAAGTTTGCAAACAGGCGCACCTTTGCTTCGAGAATGATGCACTGAGCGAGAATACCCAACACATATGCGATGTACAGCGCGCTGTAATCGAAGTTTAACAGCAGTACGAGCACAAACGTTACACCGGCATTGACAAGCGTTGATACAATGCCGGAAACGGCAAACAGCGAATTGTTTCCGAGTGCGCGGGCAATATAGCTGTAAAGATTCTGGAAGCACAGCGACGCGCCGTATAACAGCACGAGCCATGGATATGTCATCGGCGTGAATGCATTGAAGATGAAAAACGCGCCGATATACAGTGCAAGCGAGGAGACAAACAGCACGATGCCGCTGTAAATGACCTGATACTGTTCTTTTTTCGCTTTGTAATCGAACATAAAGCGCATGATGCCCGCCCAAACGTCCAAAAACAGCACGGAGGAAATGAGCGTGGCATACGAACAGCTGGTGTTATAGATACCGAAATCGGCTTCGGGAATGTTTGCGGTGAGAATCGGCAGAAGGAAAAACGTGATGATTTTTGTGCCGACACTGCCGAACAGATAGATGACCGTCGATTTCGCAATTTTTTTGATCTCGTTCATACGTTTCCTTTCTGAATCAATGCAGTTTTTCTTTCAGGTGGAATGCCATGCAGATGGTGCGCAGATAGCATCGCACGCCGAAAATCCGCAGAATCGGCAGAAACGGCCGGTGTGTGCGCTGTGCGGAATGGGCGCAGATATCTTTGTGTGCGGCAAACAGCTCGATGGCTTTTTTGCGGTCGCATTTGTCCATGTCGTAAATGGAAGTTGCAATATTGACATAGCCGCGTGCAAGCCGGCCGGTCATCACCGGGGATGAAAGCGGCAGATTGTCAGCAGACGCAAAAAACGAAAACCAGCGGGTATACATCTTGTAACTGCTTTCATAGTGCGAAAGCTTTGCTTTTTGGTGAACGAGCGAGCCAGACACATCGATGCGGTAGAGATACATCGTGTTGTCTGCGGCGCCGAATGTACGCGCATGCAAAAACGCATCCAACAGCCAGTTGCCGTCCTCATTCATGCTCATCGTCTCGTCAAACAGCAGATTGTGTGTGATGAGCATCTCTCTGCGGTAGACATTCGCCCAGATTGCCCACGGGAAATCGGGCCAGGTGCCAAACAGATAGGAAAGCGTGTGATCTGCATCGGTCAGCTTCGAAGAATCAAACGAATAGTCGCTTCCCGGCTGTATTGCGTTGTTTTGATATGTCTGATAGTTTTGCAGAATGATATCGGCGTGCGGATTTTTTTCAAGATACTGTGCAAGGCGCGAGAGGCTGTTTTTAAAAAGCAGGTCGTCGCCGTCGAGCCAGACGATATATTCGCCTTTAGCGGCGAATAGTCCCGTGTTGCGCGCCGAGGAAACGCCGCCGTTTTGCTTGTGGATCACACGGATGCGGTCATCCTGTGCGGCGCATTCGTCGGCGATTTGACCCGAACGGTCTTTTGCACCGTCATCCACCAAAATGAGTTCCCAGTCGTGAAAATCCTGGGAGCGCACAGAATGAACCGTCTGTGCAAGATACGCTTCCACCCCATAGACCGGAACGATGATCGAGAAAAGCATCAGCTTACCTCCTTTTTTTCATGCAGTCTGCGCGTAAAAACAGCGGGTGAAGTGCGGCAAAAGCAGGTGTGCAGGAAAAATCCCGTCATAGAGAAGAATGTGACAGCGGCCGGCGAGTTTGCAAAAAACAGCGTCGATTCAAACGCGCCGTATACGCCGATACAGAGAATTGCCGCGAGCAAAAACAGCAGTTCAAAGCAGATTGTGCCGTCTTTTTCTTGCTGGGCACGCATGGCTTTTGTAAAAGCGGCAAAACAATAGACAAGAATCAGCACAAAGATCAAAAATCCGACAATACCGATGCTGATGAGCAGCTGCAAATAGGTGTTGTGCACACCGCCGCCGTCAATACCGTTTAAGTTGGCATCAGGCGCTGTTGCGCGCACAGCATCCGCAATGTTGCGCGGTCCTACGCCGAACAGCGGATATTTTGCAAATGTTTTGAGTCCCGACTGTAAAAGCAGCATCCGGAACGAATCGGACGCATCGGTGTTTCCTTCGGCGCGGTTTGTGTCGGGCGGTGACTGGGCGCTTCCATTTGAGGATGAGCTACCTCCTTCTTCGGACGAAAACCAGGACGAAACGGTTGTCTCAATGGTGTGGCCGATCTGCGGAAGCGCTTGTCCGGCATATGACATCACTTGAAAAGCGAGTACACCCGAAACCATCAGCAGTGCTGCACAGCCGACGGCTTTTTTGAGATTTTTTTGATACCGGCGCGCCGCATAGATGCACGGCATCAGGACGATAAACACACCCATCAGGATGAGAAGCGACCGCGACCCGGACAAACCGATAAGCGACGCTTGCAGCAGCATGTTTACAATCATGAGCGCACGAAGCTTATGAAAAAGCATCCAGTATAAAAAGCTCAGCAGAACGGACATCGCACAGACAAAGCAGTTGTTTGGGTTATAAAACAGTCCGGTAAAGCGCGAGGTCGTGGCTTTGAGCGGGTAGATATTCAAAAACTGCATGACAAGGCATGCGGCGGCGACCGCAAGGGTGACAAGCACTGTTGTTAAAATGATGAGCGAAAACAGCCGCCGGGCCTGTTCTTTTTTGGCACAGGCAATCACATAACAGCAGAAAAAGACCTGCAGGCCGCACGAATACCACGCGGAAAGATTGCTCACGATGTTTTGCGGGACATGAATCAGAATGCTCACCATGGAAACGGCAAAAAACGACACGATGAGGTAGAAAAGCAGCCATAGCTTGTTGCTTTTTTTCGAAAATGATTGTTGCCGCACAAGATGCACTGCCATGAGCGGTGCACCCCATGCATAGAGAATGAGATTCAGCACGGAGCAAAGTGCCGGCGGGAAGATAATCAGATACTGCGCAATCATCACGGCAGTCAGTGCGCACACAAAGCCTTCTGTGCCGAAGATACGGGAACAAACGGAAAAAATCTTGCTGTCTTTAGTCAAATAATAGGCACCTCTTTAAATAGATAAAACGAAACAAATCATCAAACGAACAAGCGGCTGTTACTCACTTAACAGCTGTTTGAGTGCACGAACGAGCACATCGTTTTCTTCGGGACGTTTGACGGCAATGCGGATATACTGTCCGCCGTCAAAGCCGCGTTTTGTACTGAGATCTTTGATGAGGATGTTGTGTGCACACAGCAGATGCTCAGTGACTTCGGCGGCGGTGTGCGGCGGCAGAATCTCGCACATCAGGTAGTTTGCCTGCGAATCAATCACGCGCAGGCCTTTGATTTCGCGCAGTGCGGATACATAGTCCCGGCGCACGTCATAGAACCGGCGCAGTGCGGCTTGATAATCCGATTGATATTTTTCCGCAATCTGCATATAAAATTCGCCGAACGAGTTGATGTTCCAGATTGCCACATCCTGTTTGATAAACGAAATGAGCGATTCGTCGGCGCTTGCTAAAATACCAAGACGAACGCCCGGCACACCGTACGATTTCGAAATACTCTTGACGACAATCAGCTGCGGATACGAGAGCAGAAGCTCGGTCGACAGAAGCGACGGCGACTCCTCTTTGTCGCAGAAATCGACAAAGGACTCGTCCACAATCAGCCGTGTGCCGGTCTGTTCCGCCCATTTTGCAAGGCGCAGAACATCCGCTTTTTCAATATAGTTGCCCGACGGGTTGTCCGGGTTGATGAGCGTCAAAACACTGACCGGATGTGCAGTGTAAAACGCGATCAGATCATCCGCCGTATAGGAAAAATCGCTGTTTTGCGGCATAAACGGGACAATCTCCTCACCATCTCTGCGGTTCGGATATTCTTCAAACGTCGGGAAAATCACGCCGATTTTACCGGACAGCTTGGTCATGAGTGATTTGATGAGCTCTGCCGCACCGTTTCCGACAACGACATGCGATGCCCGCAGACCGAACAGTTTTGCGGCAAGCAGGCTGTTGACACGCATCCCCGACGGATAGTTGGTAGTAAGCACTTCGAAATTCGCTTTGATTTCGTCCATCAGCTTCTGGCACGGATAAAACGGATTGACGAGATAGCAAAAATCAATCAGATGCGGATAACGCCAATAACCGCCGAACCGGCTCTGAAGTTTTTTGAGGCGGTCTTTATCGTTTGTGAAGATCGACTCTGCAATGTCCAAATCCTGCACGTCGTCAATTTCGTACCATGCTTCGTCGTGCAGGCGGACCGCTTTGATATCCGGTTTGTCGAGCAGGGTGATGACTTTTAATACCTGCTCGTAATACTCGTTGTTGCCGAGTGCTTTGCAGTATGCCTCCAAAAACGGGACATAGTGCGAGCGCGAAAACTCTTTTGAGAATTTATAGATGTTGACGGTTTTATAATAGTTTTTGATGTCCTCAAAGCGGAATTCCCGTTTCGAACGGAAGCGGACGATGTTATCCTCGTCGTCAAGCTCGACGACCGTGCCGTCCATCCAGCTTTCAAATTTTGCAACGAGCGCCAAAGACGGCTGCGGGTCGTTTACAATGCGGTCAAGCACGGCATCCTCGAACACAAGATCCGATTCGAGCAGGAGTGTGTCCTCGTTTAAAAGATGATCTTTTGCAAGATACAGCGAGTAGATATTGTTTGTCTTGTTATAGATCTTGTTTTCGACAAATTCGATCGGTGTTTTGACCGAAAGCGTTCCCACATATTCTTTGAGCTTGTCGCCCTCATAGCCGACGACGAGAATAATACGGTTTAAACTGAGGCGGTCAAGCGATGTGAGCATCCGCTCAATCATCGTGACACCGTTTACTTTTACCATGCATTTGGTTGCGTTGTTTGTCAGTTCCTTTAATCGTTTGCCCATTCCGGCAGCCAAAATAATCGCTTGCATTGATTCGTCATCCTTTCGTTATACGATACTGGTCTGATAAAATGCATATAAATCATCTGCGCTCACAAGAGAAAACCGCTGTGGAATTGCAGTTTGTGCGCAGTCTGCGCCGCACAGTACGCCGTCCTTTAAATAATGCACACCGGCGATCGATTCATACCACGAGAGTATTTTGTCCATATGCGGCGTTTTGACACCGGCAATCTCACCGAAGCCGCGCAGAATGCAGAGCCCGAACGGGAAATCCTCTGTGAAATAGCGCGACGAGAGATCGACCGTATAGCCGCCGTTTGCCGGTTTCATCGGTGATCCGATGCCGCGGAATGAGCGGATACTGCGGATTTTTTGTGTGAGCAGCGCCGGCGTTTTGGATTCATAGTGAACAGAAAGCGGAATGACACCGCTTAAATCAAAATCGGAAAGTGCGCGGCAGATCGACTGCAGTTCGCTGTCGCATGCAAACAGCAATTCGGACGAAGCGTCGTCCCATTCTTCATAAAACAGGATGTTATGGTCATACAGCGCATCAATCGGACGGCCTGCATACATCGCATATAGCCTTGAGGTGTGAAGAATCGGATTTGACGGCGTGAATGTGATCGTGAGGTAGTTTTTTATCACCGTGCAGTCGATCGACAATAGCTTTTTTACCGCCGCGCACAGCGATGACGCCCGGCTTGCCGGAAATGCGGCGATGCGCACGGACGATTTTTTCTGCGCACGCACATGCGCGCCGTATTCAATCAGCCGGCTGATAAACGGCACACGGTCAAAGCCAAAAAACGTGCCGCCTGCCTCGATGAAAGAACGGCAAAAAAATTCCGCTCCCCCTGTCCCCGGGACAACGCCAACCGCCGTTTCGTTTTTGAGATACGGCGCAATTTGTGCAAAGCTTTGCGGGAAAACAGAAGATGGAACGGTGAAAAAGACAATCTGTGCATCTGCTGCGATTTTTGGGTCATCTGTGATACGGACGCCTGAAACCGTTGTTTGAACGTCTGTATCGAGATCTGTCATGACCAGTGTGGGTTGAAATTTGGATGGTTTGGATGTCATGATTGTGACAGCTGCACCGTTTTTGGCCATTTGCACCGCCATTGCAGTTCCGATGTTTCCGCCTCCGACAATCGTTATATTCATAGATCAGGCTCCATTCCATTCGGGAAAATCAATATTATTCTTTTCTAACGACACACAATCTGATTTTATTTATTATATTCTTTTTTGGCCGCACTGTCAATTCGATCACGCCAAAAACGCCCGAATGAAGCCGTTTTCCTGCTCCATTCGGGCGTTTTTTGTATAAAGTGCAATCAAAAAATTACATGCCAAACGATGCGTTTGCATACGGCAGCGCGTGGAATGTGATATGCTCCGGCAGATAGCGGCTGCCGTCTTTGTCGGTGAGCAGAATGAATGTCGGCTCTACCTCGAGTGTGACGGTTTTTGTTTCGCCTGCCTCCAAAGAAACGCGGTCGAATGCGCACAGCTTGCAGTTTGGTGTGATGTAACGCTCTTTGCCGTATGTCGCATAGATCTCGACAACCGTTTCGCCTGCTTTGTCGCCGGTGTTTGTCACATCGACCTCGAGCGTATAGCGGCCCGGCTCGTCGTTTGCAGTCACACGCGGTGCACCAAACGAGAACGTCGTGTAGGAAAGACCGAAGCCGAACGGATAGAGCGCGTCGTTCTTCATATAGCGGTAGGTGCGGCCCTCCATTGTGTAATCGGTGAATGCCGGCAGTTCGTCGAGCGAACGGTAGAATGTGACCGGTGTTTTGCCGCTTGGGTTGCGTACGCCGAATAAAAGATCAGCGATTGCGTCGCCGCCCATAACGCCCGGATACCATGCGAACAGGATTGCATTCATGATTTCGCTTGCGCGGTTTAAGTCAAGCGCACCGCCTGCAAACGGAATAAGAACGGTCGGTTTGCCGAGTGCGGCGATTTTCTCCATGAGTTCCGGCTGAAGTCCCGGGAATGCGCCTGATTTGTCGCCTGCGCCGTATTCGTTGTTTGCGTCGCCCTCTTCACCCTCGATGGTCGGGTCAAGACCCATGCACAAAATCACAACGTCTGCCGCTTCTGCAACAGTGAGCGCCTCTGCGAAGTTATCGCGCGGGCCGGCACAGCTCTCGTCAGTCAGTGCACACAGCGGACAGCCTGCCGCATACAGCACACGTACGTCGTCGCCGCAGACACGTTTTACACCGTCAAGCACGGTGCGGTAGTCGCCGGAACGGCCGTTGTAGTTGCCTTCGAGCACTTTGGTGCTGATTGCATTCGGACCGATGACTGCGACGGTTTTGAGTGTGTTTTTATCGAGCGGCAGAACACCGTCGTTTTTGAGCAGAACGGCGCTGCGGACTGCTGCTTCGTAAGAGAGTTTGCGGTGTGCGTCGCATTCGACGAGCGAATAATCGGTTTCTTTGTTGTAGCTGCATTCCGGATCGAACATGCCGAGTTTATAGCGGATTGCCATCAGGCAGGTGACTGCGCGGTCGATGTCCTCTTCGGTGACGCGGCCCTCGTTGTATGCCTGCAATACGTGCAGGTAAACCTGTCCGCAGTTTAAGTCACAGCCGGCTTTTAATGCAAGTGCTGCCGACTCGATTGCCGTGTGGGTCACGAGGCAGAACATGTGCATGTCAGCCAGTGCACCGCAGTCGGAAACGAAATAGCCGGTGAATCCCCATTCCTTGCGGAGTTTTTCTTCAATCATCGGATGTGCGCACGACGGAATGCCGTTGATCATGTTGTATGCACCCATGACCGACTGGACGTCGGCTTCCTCGACGCACCATTTGAATGCCGGGAGGTAGGTATCGTTTAAGTCAAAGTCACTTACTACGCTGTCGAATCCATGGCGGCCGCCCTCCGGTCCGCTGTGTACAGCAAAGTGTTTTGCACAAGCTGCCGCATGCAGATAGCGGTCGTCATCGCCCTCCTGCAGCGATTTAATGTATTCCTCGCCGCACACACTGGTGAGCACCGGATCTTCGCCGTAGGTTTCCTGTCCTCTTCCCCAGCGCGGATCGCGGTAGATGTTGATGTTCGGGCTCCAGAAGGTCAGACCCTTGTAGATCGTGCGGTCGCCTTTTGCGGCTGCGGCATTGTATTTGATACGGCCCTCGAGTGCGGTGATGCGGCCGCAGTCACGCAGTGCCTCGCGCGAAAAGGTTGCGGCGAGTGCGATCGACTGCGGGAAAATGGTTGCGATGCCGGCGCGTGCCACGCCGTGCAGACCCTCGTTCCACCAGTGATATGCCGGAATGCCCAGACGCTCGATTGCCGGTGCTTCCGAGCAGAGCTGAGAGGTTTTCTCCTCGATTGTCATCTTGGAAACGAGCTCTTTTGCTTTTTGTAAGTACAGTTCATGCAGTTCCTGTTTCATAGAAATGCTCCTTTTTTCAATATGTGTCCGCACACGGGCGGCAACACAAACCGGCGAAATTCGCCGGTTTGTAATTTTTGAATAATTTAATACTGAGTGTTGACATTCGGCGTCGAGATGTAGTTCCAGAAGTTGCAGTCGACGTTTACATCCTTGTCTTCACCCGGGGTGCGGCAGTCGAACGGCAGACGCTCGATTTCTAATTCCTCGATGCGGTCGATATCGCCTGCAAGATATGCGTTTACGGTATCTTTTGCGGTGACAATGCGCTGTTTTAAGCCGCCGATGCGGAGGTCCTGCACATCGAAGCCGCCCGGACGGTTCTCGTTGTACCACTGGGTGCGGAATGCGTGATAGAACGATTCAATGCGGCAAAGAAGTTCGTCAAATTCCTCGTTTGCCATGTTTGCAAGGGCTTCACGGTCCCCGTTATCATATGCGGCTTTTAAGCGGATGCCGATGTCGCATTTTACTTCGAGCACATGCGCGAGTTTTGCAAGTGTGTCGAACACATACGAGACCGGAAGATTGCGCGAAGCCAGCTCTGCGAGCGTGCGCTCACACTGCGCAAAGTGTGCCGGGAACGTTTCGTTTACATGGCAGTCGAACAGTCCCATGAGCACATCCTGGAAGAACAGGTATTTGCCCGGGTTTGTGTGCGGTACGATCGGCTCCACTTTGGTGGTGCGGTTGATGTCGCACATTTTTAAGAACTCCTCGGTGGTGTAGCCGGTCATTGCCAAAACGGCATTGTTCACGCGTGCGTCGACGTCCTGCGTGCCGTAGCTTTCCTCTGCGAACAGCGAGAGCACCGGCAGAATCGAATAGATCGAAGCCTCGCCGCCGTTATCTCCCCACTCCGTTGCAAATACGGTGTCGATGCCGTTTGCGCGGCACGCATCGAGGGCGAGTTTTGTGACGTTCATGCTGTGATCGGTCGACGGAACGATACTGCTCCATTTCCAAGCGCCGCCCGCAAATGCGATCTTGTTGTCGAATTTGAGATGGCTCTTTAACCGTTTGTCATACAGCTCATACGAGGTCGAGTAGTAGTCCCAGTAAACCAGGGTGACGTCTTTCGGGACGAGGTCGAGCAGGTTCTGGTCGAGCTCGCCGTCTGCGTACAGGCCGCCGAACATGAGGTTAAAGAACATGTCGCTCCAGATCATCGGTTTTAAATCGTATTTTTTGCAGATGTCGAGCACACGGCGCAGATGGTTGCACATCAGCTCGAAATGCGGTTTGTAGCCGTGTTTGTTCAAGTACTGGCCGCGGCCTAAGTAATATGCCTCGTCCATGCCGATGTGGAACACAGCGGTGTCGACGCAGTCGTGCCACGAACGGATGACATCTTCAATGAGCGTGTATGTTTTCTCCTCCTCCACGAGCAGGGTGTCGCCTGCGTCGCAGATGTCGCGGTGGCATGCCCAGCGGAGTGTCTGTGCTAAATGTGCAAGTGTCTGAATGCACGGAACGATCGTCACGCCGAACTGTTTGCCGAAATCATTTAATTCGCGGACGTCTTTTTTCGTGTAGCCCATGCGCATATAGCCGAAATACGGATGCTCCGGCACTTCAAACGTTTCCTCGTTATAAAGCAGGATGTTGTCGAGTCCCATGAGTGCGGAGTACATGATGACTTCTTTTGCTGTTTTCATGTTTAACACAGCGTTGCGGGAGTTGTCGATCATGTGGCCGTTAAACGCAAACTGAGCTTTTTCATGGAGCGAAACGGTGTCGTCTGCTTCATGCTCCATGAGAGTTAAAATACCGCGGAAAAATTCGCACGGTTTTTCGAACACGATGTGCGCGTGTCCGTCTTGTTTCATAACAGTCATGCCATCATTTCCGGCTTCGCACGAAAGGGTCAGCCCGTCGTCTGCAAGGCGCACCGGAACGATTGCGGAAAGCAATTCAATCTGCGGTGCATATTGGGATGATGAGGCATCAAGTTTTAAAGTAAGCATTGGTCTTCTTCCTCCAAAAAATCGGTGTGATTTTCACACAATCTCTGCCTTTATTATACGGGCGGGATTTTAAAAAGTAAAGAGGAAATGAGGATGAATTTTTCGCAATTATTGCGCTACTTTTTTGAAGTGGTTTCAGAACAAACAGACTGTTTGTTGCGGTACTTTGAAAATATTTTTCTAAAAGGCCATGATATGAGTTTTAAGAGTAAAAATATAATTCGCCATATAATATACACAGGAATAATAATGAATCGAAATTTGCGTAAATAATAATATTTTCGCTCCATCACAAGAACGTGTTTCCATTCACCACATCCTTCGCATAAATCCAATGATTTTGAAATAATATATTTGCGTGGCGGGTCGTTTCTGTTGTTTATTTTATTCCAACATTCCAGACAAAAGGAAGCCATAAGAATCACCTCAAATATATAATAGGTCAATTTCACCCTAATTTCAATAGGGGAATTTGCCATACTCTAAAATGGGTGAAGCAATATGAACCGAATCCGCGCACTGCGCAAAGAAAAGGGATATACGCAGTTAAAAATCCAGATGATGACCGGTATTGACCAAAGCGACTATTCAAAAATCGAAACCGGCAGACGGTATCTGACATTCGAGCAATGCCGAAAACTTGCAGTCGCACTCGAAACGAGCATGGACTATCTTGCGGGACTGACCGACGAAAAACAGCCGTATCCAAGAAAAAAAGAGGACTGAATCTTCAGTCCTCTTTTTTGTTATCCTTCGGTCTGTGCGGTATACAGATGATAATAAAGTCCTTTCTTTGCCATCAGCTCGTCGTGGCTGCCGCTCTCGGCAATGCCCTTGTTGCTGATATACAAAATACGGTCGCAGTTTTTGATCGTGGACAGCCGGTGCGCGATGATGAACGACGTCCGGCCTTTTAAGAGCGCGTTTAAGCCCTCCTGTAAGAGCCGCTCGGTCTGTGCGTCGATCGAGGAGGTTGCCTCGTCGAGAATCAGAATCCGCGGATTCGAAAGCAGTGTGCGTGCAAACGCAATGAGCTGTTTTTGTCCCTGCGAAAGGCGTGAGCCGCGCTCGTTGACCTCGGTGTAGTAGCCTTTTTCCATCGCCATGATGAAGTCGTGCGCACGAACCGTTTTTGCCGCCGCGATCACTTCCTCGTCGGTTGCATCAAGCCGGCCGTAGCGGATGTTATCGAGAATCGTGCCCGAGAAAATGAAGCTGTCCTGGAGCATGATGCCCATCTGCGAACGGAGTGAATGGAGCGTTACACTCGACACATCGTGACCGTCGAGTGTTACAGCGCCGCCGGTGACGTTATAAAACCGCGAAATGAGGTTGACCACCGTTGTTTTGCCGGCGCCGGTCGGACCGACGAGTGCAATCGACTCGCCTGCGCGCACATGCAGATCCATGTGTTCTAAAATATTGACCTCGCCGTCATACGAGAAGGTCACGTCGTTAAAGTCAACGCGTCCCTCAATCGGCGGAAGCGCGCCGGCATTCGGTGCATCGTCGATGGTGACCGGCTCGTCGATCATCTCGAAAATACGCTCGAGGTATGCGACGGCGTTGATAAACGTGTTATACAGGTTCGAAAGCTGCAAAATCGGCTGCCAGAACCGCCATGCGTACGAGGAAATTGCAATGAGCGTACCGATTTTCACGGCAGGCCCTAACATAAACAAGCCGATCAGATACATCGCCGCAATGACGATGGTCGAGATGTTGTCGACCGAATACCACACAAGGTTTGAGGTAAATTGCGCTTTCATCCAGCTTTTGACGTATTTGCGGTTTAGTTTGTCGTAGATTTCGGCGTTTTCGTCCTCACGGACAAATGCCTGTGTGATTTTTGCACCGTCTAAACTCTCATGCAGGTAGGCGTTTAAGTTCGAGCCTTTGTTCGACACATCCTGCCAAGCACGGCGCTGTGCCGGTTTTAAGAAGAACACGACCACCACGAATACCGGAATGCCTGCCATGACGATGAGGCTTAACCGCACATCGCATAAAAGCATGAACACAGCAATCAGAATGAGGTTGAACGTTTCTAAGATGAAGTTGATGATGCCGTTTGAGAGCGCGTCCGACACGTTGTTGACGTAGTTGATGACACGGGTCAGAATCTTGCCGTGCGGACGGTCGTCGTAAAACTGAAACGGCAGCTTTTGTAAGTGTGCAAACAAATCCTTGCGGATATCATAGATGATTTCCTGGCCGACGATTGTCATGTATTTCGAACGAATCCAGCCGAACAGAATACTGAGTGCAATCGAAATCGCCATTGCGACAGCGAGCCAGACAAGCAGCATATAGTCCTTGTTCGGGACAGCTACATCGATCGCCGTGCTTATAAGCAGCGGGCCCACAAGCGCGCAGACCGCCGAAATCGCAGAGTAAACAAGCGACAGGATCATTTTTTTGCTGTGGCGTTTGACATACACGCCGGCACGCAGTAAATGTTTTACGTTAAATGGGGTTTCGAGTGTTTCGTCGACGTCAAATCGGTTTCTTGCCATGATGATTCCCCCTTTATTCCGTCATGCCGTTTTGGAGCAGGTATACTTCGCGGTAATAGCCGGGCTGCTCCTTTAATTCGTCGTGTGTGCCGTACTGCACAATGCGGCCGCCGTCCAAAATGACGATTTTGTCCGCTCGTTTGGTGGTGGAAATACGCTGTGCAATGAAAATCTTTGTGCAGGGGAAATCGAGCGAATCGAGTGCGTTTTGGATTTCTTTTTCGGTTTCCAGATCGACTGCCGAGGTGGTATCGTCGAGAATGAGGATCGACGGACGCACCGCGAGCGCACGCGCGAGTGCAATACGCTGTTTCTGACCGCCCGAAAGACCGGTGCCGCGTTCGCCGATCAGCGTATCAAAGCCATCGGTGAGCTTTTCGGCAAAATCAACGGATGCCATTTTTGCATATCGTTTGACTTCCTCCTCCGAAAGCGTCGAATCACCGTATGCAATGTTGCCGTCCACGGTGTCGGAGAACAAGAAGACATCCTGTGTTGCAATGCCGATGCTTCTGCGCAGGTCGTGAAGCGGCATCATGCCGACCGGTGTGTCGTCTACAAGGACTTTGCCTTCGGTGGCATCAAAAAACCGCGGGATTAAGTTAATAAGCGATGTTTTGCCCGAGCCGGTCGGTCCCATGATGGCAACCGTTTCACCCGGGTTGATGGTCAAATCAATGTCCGAAAGCACCTGTGTGCCGTCCAATTTTAAACCGGCGTGAGAAAAGGTCACTTTGCCTTTGACACGGTCAAGAACCGGTGTGGCATCTGTGCGGGTGATGATGGTCGAACGGGCGTAGAACAGTTCGACGATTTTGCTTGCGCTCGCAAAGAAACGCTGCAGGTCGTTGATGTGCATGCCGAGCATGCGCATCGGGTTTGTGAGCGTCCAGGAAAGCGAGTTAAACAGCGTAAATGTACCGATGGAAATGCGGCCGGTAATCAGGAAAATACCGCCCACCAGCAGCACGGAAACGGCAAGCGACTGCGACAGCGCATCTAAGATCGGGCTGTAGCGAAGCCATGTCATCGTTGCGGCGAGATTTGCTTTTTTAAACGCTTCGTTTTTCTTGTCAAACTGTTCGTTTTCGTAATCTTCGCGTGCAAACGCTTTGACGACACGGTTGCCGGAGATGTTTTCCTGTGCGCCGGTGTTCATTTGCGAAAGCCGCTCGCGCAGATCGACGTACATCGGGCCGATGCGCTTTGCAAAGCGTTTTGTGATGAGGAAAATAAACGGTGTGACCGCCAAGAGTGTCAATGCAAACAGCCAGTCGGCAATCAAAAAGCAGATCGTCGTTGTCAAAAACAAGACAGCACACTCTAACAGCTGACGGATGACCCAGCAGACCGTGTGGCGGATCATGTCCATATCACCGGTTAAACGTGTCATCAAATCGCCGGTGCGGTTTTTGCTGTAAAACCGCATGTCCTGCTCCTGCATGTTTTTGTAAAGATCGCGGCGCAGGCGGTATGTTAACTGCTGGGAGCAGTGCTCATACGTCATGACAACGCCGTATGTAAAGGATGTACGCAAAAGCGTAAAGCCAACAAGCAGAATGAGCCAGAAAATGAGCGTCTGAACAAGCTGTTCTGTGACCGGTGTGCCCAACTGAATCGGGTTAAAGACCGTGTCCATGATCTGTGCGGTAATGAGCGAGCCCACAAGCTGTGAAGCCGCAATCAGCACCGAGCCGAACAGCGCAAAGATATATCGCCCGTGATAGCCCTCCATGCGCGCCCAGACCCATCGAAGCTGAAACATAAAATCCCCTCGTTTCTTTTGTCCGGTGTAACGATTGTAAAAAAGAAAATGTCAGTGTCATTATAGCCGAACGAATGAAAAAGTAAAGAGGAAACCGACATTTTGCATATGAAAATTATGCATAAACTTCAAGGCGTTTTTTTGGTTACTTTTTAAAAAAACAAAAACGCCAAAGGAAAATATTGTTTCTTTTTTAAAAATCGAGTATACTCAAAAGAAATGGCGAAAATGAGGGGACGTTTGCATGAACAGTGTAAAAAGTGCGGGACTTTTCGGCTTGGCGGGCTATCTTGTGGAGGTGGAAACCGATTTTGCGCCGGGACTGCCGCGGTTTGATATTGTCGGACTGCCGGATACTGCTGTGCGGGAAAGCCGCGACCGCGTGTGTGCGGCAATCAAAAACTGCGGCTATACTCTGCCGGCGGCAAAAATTACGGTCAACTTGGCGCCCGCCGACTTAAAAAAAGCGGGACCTGTGTATGATCTGCCGATTTTTCTGTCGCTTCTTTTATCGAGCGGACAGATTGCTTTAAATTTATCGAAATGCATGTTTGTCGGCGAGCTTTCCTTGTCTGGTGCACTGCGTCCGGTCGTGGGTGTGCTGCCGATGGTACTGAGTGCGCGCGGCGCGGGATGCAAGGCGGTGTTTGTTCCGGAAGAAAACGCAAAGGAAGCCGCTGTTGTGCCGGGCATTACCGTCTACGGCGTGCCGCATGTAAAAACACTGCTCGCCTTTTTTGAAGATAAAACATCACTGTCCCCGACGGCATATGTGTCACCCAAGAATCAGCCCGTGCCGTTTGTGCCGGACTTCTGCGAGGTCAAGGGTCAGCAGGGCGCAAGGCGTGCGCTCGAGATTGCGGCGGCAGGCGGTCATAACGCTTTGATGATCGGCGCACCCGGTGCGGGCAAAAGCATGCTCGCAAAGCGAATCGGCTCGATTTTACCCGATATGACGTTTGAGGAATCGATCGAAACGACAATGATTCATTCGGTGGCGGGACTCATTGACCGCGATGCACCGCTCATTACAACGCGGCCGTTCCGCTCGCCGCACCATACGATTTCCGCACCGGGACTTTCGGGCGGCGGATCGATTGTTCGTCCGGGCGAAATTTCACTTGCACACAACGGTGTGTTGTTTTTGGACGAACTGCCCGAGTTTTCGCGCGCCGCCATGGAGGTGCTTCGTCAGCCGGTTGAGGACGGCTGTGTTACGATTTCGCGCGTGTCCGGAACACTCACCTATCCGTGCTCGATGATGGTGATTGCCGCGATGAATCCGTGTCCCTGCGGCTATTACGGTCATCCCACAAAACAGTGCACCTGTACGCCGAAGCGTGTCGAACAGTATCTTTCGCGTATCTCGGGGCCGCTTCTTGACCGGCTTGATTTGCATATTGACGTGCTTCCGGTATCGTTTGGGGAGATTTCGTCGGACACACCGGCGGAGTCGAGTGCGGCGATCAAAGCGCGCGTGGACAAGGCTCGTGCCGTTCAGCACGAGCGGTTTCGCGGGACGAATATTTTGTCAAATGCAAAAATTCCGCCTGCAAGACTGCAGGAGGACTGCCGCATGACCGACGATGCAAAAGCGATGATTCAAAAGGCGTTTGACAAGCTTTCGCTGTCCGCACGTGCATATGACCGGATTTTAAAAGTGTCGCGTACGATTGCCGATCTGTCCGGCGACGAGGTGATAAACACCCGCCATGTTGCCGAGGCGATTCAGTACCGAAGCCTTGACCGCAAATATTTCGGCAAAAAATAAGTGACGATAAAAAACAGGACGAAGCATCTGCTTCGTCCTGTTTTATTTTACTTATGTGTTTTCGCCTGCAAACAGCGGGGTCGACAGGTAGCGGTCGCCCGTGTCCGGCAGGAGTACCACGATGCGTTTGCCGCGGTTTTCCTCCTGTTTTGCAAGACGTGAAGCTGCCGCGAGCGCTGCACCCGACGAAATGCCGGCGAGCACACCCTCGGTTTTTGCCAAAAGCCTTGCCGCTTCGAACGCTTCCTCGGTTTTCACCGTCATGACCTCGTCAAACACTTTTTTGTCGAGCAGACACGGCACAAAGTTTGCACCGATGCCCTGAATCTTGTGCGGGCCTGCACGGCGTTCGCTTAAAAGCGGCGAGTCAAACGGTTCGACTGCCACGATTTTAACGCCCGGGCAGTGTTCTTTGAAAAACCGTCCGCATCCGGTGATCGTGCCGCCGGTGCCGACGCCTGCCACAAAGATGTCCACCTTTCCGTTTGCATCCGAGAAGATTTCGGGTGCCGTCGTTTCATAGTGAGCGCGGGCGTTCGATTCGTTTGAAAACTGTCCCGGAATCCATGCGCCGGGAATCTCCTTTGCGAGTGCATCGGCGCGGTCCACCGCACCCTGCATGCCCTCGGATGCCGGCGTCAGCACAATCTCTGCACCATATGCCGCAAGGAGCATCCGGCGTTCGACGCTCATCGACTCCGGCATCGTGAGAATCACGCGGTAGCCGCGCGGCACACCGATGCTTGCAAGTCCGATGCCGGTGTTGCCGGAGGTCGGTTCAATCAGCGTGTCGCCCGGACGGATGCGACCCGAAGCTTCCGCATCTTTGATCATATAATACGCCGCACGGTCTTTAACGCTTCCTGCCGGATTTAAATATTCAAGCTTTGCCGCGATCTCAGCGGCCGCGCCGATTTGTTTTTGATAGTTTGAAAGCAGTAAAAGTGGCGTTTTGCCGACTGCTTCGGTCAGTGAGTATAGCATTGCCATAAAAATCCCTCCAATATACAAATATCTTACCCGATTTTTAATGCTTTGGTCAACAAACAGGTTGTAAATCTTTATGTGTTTTGATATGGACGGATTTTTTCTGCATAATCGCTGCATGCGCGTGCGCATTCCGATAAAAACCGGTCTGCGTCAAACGATTCGCTCCGAAAATCGTCGGTGCCTAAGAGCAGGTCAATAAACGGCGGGTTATGTGCTTTGACCGGCGGCAAAAACGAAAAGTCCGGATGCGTTTTGCGGATGAGATCGAACAGCCGAATGGCCGTTTCAAACGGGCGGAACGCGTCACGGTCAGTGATGTGAAGCGCCACACCGCGGCAGAGCTCGCCTGCATGCTTTGAAAACGTCGGTGTGAAATAACAGCTCCGAAGCCGCACGCCCGGCAGATTCCGTTCATTCAGTTCGTCGGCAATCCGCTTTGCAGAAAGCCACGGCGCACCGATGAGCTCGAACGGCTTTGTGGTGCCGCGTCCCTCGGAAAGATTGGTACCCTCCGCCAAGCACGTGCCGATATAGCAAAGGCACGAATCAATCGTCGGCAGATTCGGCGACGGCATCACCCACGCAAGGTCGGTTTCGTCGTAATAACAGCCGTTCCAGCCTTCAGCGCTCACAACTGTCAGGTCACAGCCGATGTGCTCGGTGTCGTTGATATAGCGTGCATATTCGCCGATTGTAAGCCCATAGCGTGTCGCAATCGGGAACCGTCCCACAAACGAACGAAACGCCGGGTCGAGCACGGTACCCTCGATTCTGCGTCCGATTGGGTTAATGCGGTCAAGCACAACGAGCCGCTTGTTTGCCGCGGCACAGTCTGCCATTGCATAGGAGAGCGTGTATAAGTACGTGTAAAACCGTGCGCCGACGTCCTGAATATCGAACACGATCACGTCCAATCCGGACAAAATTTCTTCGGAAATATGCGGCGAATCACCGTAAAGGCTGTATACCGGCAGACCGGTCGAATCGTCCGTGTAGCATTCGACGTGGTCGCCCGCCTGTTTTTCTCCGCGCACACCGTGCTCCGGCGAAAACAGACAGCACAAGGTGCACACCGTGGTAAGCCGGTCAATCGTAGCGCGGAAACGGCGGTCAATGCCGGTCGGATTGGTGATAAGTCCCGCCCGTGCGCCTGAAAGAACTGCGGCAATCCGGTCGGGACGGTCAATGCCGCACAAAACAGTTTGTTTCATTTGCTTCCCTCCATTGCACTGCACACCGCGTTATAAAACCGGCGGCGGAACGCGTGAATTTTCTGATTTTCGCGGCCGTAGTGGACGCGGTTTGTGAGCAAAAGACCATAAAACCCCGTTTTGCGGTCGACAAACAGCGACGTGCCCGTAAAGCCTGTGTGCCCGAAACTGCCGGGCGAAAACAGCTCGCCGCCCGGATATGGCTTGCCCGGCGTATACAGATAAAATCCAAGACCGCGGCTTTCGGTGCAATGCGGCGTAAAATCGCTTAGCGCGAGTTCAAAAACGCGGTTTGAAAGATATCCCTTGCCGCCGTTTGCGAGCATCTGCGCAAACGCTTTCATGTCGTCCATCGTCGCAAAAATGCCGGCGTTTCCGGAAACACCGTTTAAAAAGCGGGCGTTTTCGTCGTGCACTTCGCCGCAGATGTAGCGGTTTGTGATCGGGTCAAGCTCCGTTGCGGCAAACGGCAGATAGTCGTTTGGGCAGTAGCTTGCGTATTTCATGCCGAGCGGGTCGAACACTTCCTGCTTGACGAGCTGATCGAGCGGCATGTCATACACCTGTTCGAGGATTTTGCCGAGCAGGATATATCCCATACAGCTGTATACCGTCTGTTCGCCGCATTTACAAACAGGCTCTGAACGCAGGATTGCATCAGCGGCTTCGTCGCGGGTGATCTGCATCGTATAAAGCGGCAGGTGTGCCGCAATGCCGGAAGTATGCGTCATGAGTGCGATAACAGGGACATCCTCCCTGCCGTAGCATGCAGGGAAAAAGTCCGAAAGGGTGTCATAGAGCGAGAGTTTTCCCTGATCGATTGCACGCAGAGCGGCCATCGTGGTGCCGACCACCTTCGAAAGCGACGCCAAGTCAAAGCGCGTGTCTGCGGTCATCGGTTCTTCTTCGGGGAAGATCTGGCGCATGCCGCCGTAGGACGTGAACACTGCGCCGTTTTTCGTGCCGATAATGGCGCAGTATCCCGGAAACGCCCGGTGATACATCCCGTCGCCTAACAGGGACTGAACAGTATCAAACTGCATCGTATGCCTCCCTGTTAAAATTCTGTGCGGTATACGCGGCGATCCATCTCCTCGCGGGCAAATGCCTGTGCATATGTTTTGCGCATTTCAATGCCGCGTACGCGCATCAAATGGGTGTAGTAATCCTTGTATTTAAAATCCTTCGAGTTTACGGTGAACCAGTGATGCGAAATCGCTTTTTCCCACAGTGCAAAGCCCTCATCGCTCACTTCAAAATAGGTGTCGCGTGCGAAATTGTACGGATCTTCCCAGTTTTCGCAGTAGTAAAGTTCTTTTGCAAACTGTGCGGGATATTCGCGCTCAACCGACGGCAGTCCTGCCAAAAGCTGTGCGTCAAATACAAGCTGCTGGGTTGCAATGTGGTCTTTGTGAATCGAGCCTTTCCAGTGGGTCAAGAGCACATCCGCTTTGTATTTGCGGATTTCGTCGCACAGCTTAAAGCGCGTTTCGTCGTTTACAGGCAGTTCGCAGTCCGGATAGTCCCAGACAACGCTTTCGCCGCCGAGCATTTCGGCAAAAATCCGCGCTTCCTCCACCTTTTGCTTGCGGTATTCCGGCACAGTCATGTGCGGCGGGCATCCGCGTTCGCCGGCAGTCAGCGCCACTGTCACGATTTTATAGCCTTTTAATGCCATGGTCGCAAGCACGCCGCCTGCTGTCAGTTCCATATCGCCGATATGACCACCGATTGCCATAATGACCTTTTTGTTTCCTTCCATCTCAAAAAATCCCCTTTCGTTTTGCTTATTTAATTTTTTTCTCCATGTCCGCCCAGGTTTTCACGATTTTAAACCCTGCCGACTGATAGATATACCGTGCCGGATTTGTCTCTCCGGTAAACAGTGTCATGTAGGACGCGCCGATCTCTTTTAGCGAGCGGCACAGCACCGAAAACAGCACACTGCCAAGCCCGTATGCGCGGTAGTCGGAGTGAATGCCGATGCCTGCAAAATAGCCGCGGCCGCTCTCCTGCACATGAATGGGACCCGTGAAGCCGACCGCTTTTCCGCCCCGATGCGCGATGATGACCGGGTCGCCGCCGTCCTCGCGTGCGATGTTTCCTAAAATTTCGGTTTTCCAAAGCGGATTGCCCAAATCGTCAAACAGCTCTTCCATGCCGAAATGGCGCTCCTTGTCGTAGTAGCCGACCGCTAAGTCGTGCGCACGCAGGCCGTCGATGCGGGCTTGAATTTTTGGTTTGATTGCAAAGCCTGCAAGCGGCTGATAGAACGAGTTTTGATACACGGTGTCCAAATATCCGTTGTTTTTGAAGAACAGATAGCCGTCCGACGCCACGTCAATGCCCGGTGCGTTCGGGTGGTCGTGTCCCGGTGTGCCCGGCACAATCCAGGTGAGGTTCACCGGGTTAAAGAACGTGATTTCATACGACTGAATCGGCGCCGCTTTGTGAAGTTCTGTTTCGAGTGCGGCAAGAAGACGGGTACCCATGCCGTCGCGGCGGTGTGCGCGGTCAACGACGATCATCGTGATATAGCCGACTGCTTTTCCGGCATTGATGGCACCGCTTGCAAAGCCCAAAACGGTGTCGCCTTCTTTTTCGCAGACGTTTACCTTTGTGACCGTATCGGTGCTCCGGATGAATGTCTGGTAAAATTCTTCTTCATTGAGCGGGCGGTATACCGTTTCACCGCCGGTTGTGCGTGCAAACAGTGCGGCCGCCTGCGCGGCGTCTTCATGCAGAATGAGTGGTTCGATCATGAGAATCCTCCTTTTATGGTAACACAGTGATGATAAATCAAGTTATCGTGTCTGATAGAAATAGTATCCGCCGCATCGTGCATCAAACGGCTCGTTGATAATTGTTACACCATCGATTTGTTCGTGGAGTGTGCGCGAAAACCGGTCAAATACGCGCTTGCATTTTGTAAGTACACTGCCCGAAACGGCAACAGCGGACAGGTTGTTCTGACGGCAGAGCAAAATTGCCAGATCGGCGAGCGCATCCGCCGCATCGTTTAAAATACTGCGGCATTCCTCGTCGCCCTCATCTGCCAGCCGTTCAATGAGCGGCATGAGTGCGGCGATCTCGCCTTTTGTGCTTTTGTATGTAAAATCAATGAGTGCGCGCAGTTCCGTGATGCCGAGTGCATCGAATACTGCACGGACGAGCGGCGTGTCAGGGTGGCGCGTGTCAAATGCGCGGGTGATGTGCATGAATGCGTCAATTACAATCGAATAGCCGCTTCCCTTGTCGCCCAAAAGATGTCCCCATCCGCCGGCGCGGAACGTCTCGTCCCCGACCTTTGCATAGCCGATCGAGCCGGTGCCCGCAATGACGAGCACGCCGTCCGCACCTTTTAATGCGCCGTACAGCGCGAGTGCCGCGTCGTTTGTGACAAACACGGAAAGTTCCGGATAGTGTGCGTTTAACGCCGCCTGCATCCGAGCTTTTTTGTCGCCTGTTTCCACACCGGCACAGCCAACGCACAAAAACGCGCACGTTCCGTCGGTTTGTTGAATCAGCGCGTCGGTCGTTTCGATGATATGCGCAAGTCCTTCATTAAAATCAACGGTCACATTGCCGAATGCACCCGTTGTGACTGAAAGCGGTGCGCCGTCCGGGAGCAAAAACGCTTGCGCCGTCGTTTTCGTACCGCCGGCATCGACGCCGATGACATACCGGCTCATGACTCAATCGCCTTCCGTACAAATCCGTCGGCATCGAGTAACAGCATCGCCGCTTTTTGTGCATTCACGCCGCGTTTGATCATGACGATTGCCGTTTTCGGATGGTGACTGCACTGAGAAAGCGCCGCTTCGGCTTCCTCCTCGGAAACGCCTGTGGCGAGCATGACAATGCGGCGGGTGCGTGCAACCAGCTTTTCGTTCGTCGGCTGAACGTCCACCATCAGGTTTTCATAGACCTTGCCGCGCTTGATCATAACGCCGGTCGAGAGCATATTGAGCACAAGCTTCTGTGCGGTTCCGGCTTTCATGCGGGTCGAGCCGGTGACCACCTCAGGGCCTACAACCGGCGAAATCGCGATGTCGGCCTCCGCGGCCATCTGGCTTCCCTCATTGCAGGTGAGCGAAATAACCGGTGCGCCGCACGCCTTGGCATAGCGCATGCCGCCCAGTACATACGGGGTGCGTCCGCTCGCCGCAATGCCCACAAGTACGTCGTTTTTACAAAAATCATGTGCGCGCAGATCTGCTTCGCACAGCGAAAAATCGTCCTCCGCACCCTCTCTTGCGCTAAGAAGCGCCTCTTTTCCGCCGGCAATCAGTGCCACGACCAAATCAGGCGAAACACCGTAGGTCGGCGGGCATTCGCTTGCATCGAGCACGCCGAGCCGTCCGGAAGTACCCGCGCCGCAGTAAAACAGCCGTCCGCCTTTTTTTAACTGTCCAGTGATGACGTCAATCGCCTCGGCGATTGTGGGAAGCTCCCGCTCGACGGCGAGTGCGACTGTTTTGTCCTCGTTGTTGATGCGCTTTACCATTTCGAGTGTCGAGAGCGTGTCGATCTCCATGGTGTTCGGATTGCGCTGTTCCGTTGCCATGGCGGAAAAATCAATCTTCATCAAAATATCCCCCTTGTATTCTTCCGGTTCTTTGGTTTCATTATAGCGTTTGTTCTTCCTGTTTTCAATAGAGAATCATGAAAATGATCTTGGATTTTAATGAATTTGCACAAATGCTTGCGTCAAACAAAACTTATGATATAATGAGATCAGGTGCCGCGTGTGTGCGGCGTAATTTTGGGAGGATGTTTTTGTTATGATGCAGTATCGCAAATTCGGAAATACCGGCGTGTCGATCTCGGCGCTCGGCTTTGGCTGCATGCGTCTGCCGGAGGTTGAGGAAAACGGTACATTCCATGTGGACTATGAAAAATCAAACGAGATGCTGCGCCGTGCGGCAGAGCTTGGCGTCAACTATTTTGACACGGCTTATTTTTATTGCCATGCCGATTCGGAAGTCGCCGTCGGCAAAGCGTTAAAACCCATCCGCGACAAGGTCTATATTTCCACAAAATGCCCGATGGAAAATGTCCATTCGCGCGAGGACTACCGCCGTCTGCTCGAGGACAGCTTAAGAAAACTCGACACGGACTACATCGACTTTTATCATTTCTGGGCGATCAACAAAAAGGTGTTTGACGAAAAAATCATGGGTCTTTCGCTCATTGACGAGGCGCTCAAAGCAAAAGCAGAGGGCAAAATCCGTCACATTTCGTTTTCGTTCCACGATGACCCGTCGGTGATTCAGTATATCCTCGAAAAAGCGCCCGAGATGGAAACGATGCTTGTCCAGTACAATATGCTCGACCGTAAAAACGAGGAGATGATCGCGTTTGCGGCAAGCCGCGGCGTCGGCGTTGTGGCAATGGGACCGGTCGGCGGCGGACGTTTGGCAGCACCGACTGCGCTCGGCGAAAAAATCGCAAACAACGCGTCGCTGTCGACGTATGAGCTGGCATTCCGGTTTGTGCTCGGTAATCCGAACATTTCGTGCGCACTTTCGGGCATGCAGACGCTTTCGATGGTGGAGCAGAACGTGGCGGTTGCTGAACAGAGCGGTAACCTCACCAAAGAGGACTTTGACAACATGACAAAGGCGCTCGAAGAGCTCCACAAATTCTCCGAGCTTTACTGCACCGGCTGCGGCTACTGCCAGCCATGTCCAAAAGGCATCAATATTCCGCGTATTTTTGCCGACTACACCTATTATAACGTATACGGACTGTCAGAAACGGCGAAAAAAGATTTTTCCACGTATGAAAACGGCACCGAAGATCAGGCACCGGGTGCAACGTCGAAAGACTGCGTAAACTGCGGCTACTGCGAGCGCAAATGTCCGCAGCATTTGTCGATCCGCAGCGAGTTAAAACGCGTCGAAGAAGTGCTTCGTTCGCTGTAAAAAAGAGCAGAAAACAAAAAACAGACGATCAAACGATCGTCTGTTTTTTTATATCCAAGCGGGGATTTTCTTATTTTGCGGAATAGCCGGCGTTGCTGTCTTTCAATACAACGTCGTGTGCGCCGCCCTCCACAATACTGGTGGACGAAACGAGTGTGAGTTTCGCGTTTTTCTGCAGATCCGGAATGGTCAGCACACCGCAGTTGCACATGGTCGAACGCACTTTTGCGAGCGACTGGCCGACGTTGTCTTTTAAGGAACCGGCGTACGGAACGTAGGAGTCAACGCCCTCTTCAAACGACAGTTTTTTGTCGCCGCCCAGGTCGTAGCGCTGCCAGTTTCTTGCACGGCTCGAGCCTTCGCCCCAGTACTCTTTCATGTAGTTGCCGTTGATGATGACTTTGTTTGTCGGGCTCTCGTCAAAACGGGAGAAGTAACGGCCGAGCATCAGGAAGTCTGCGCCCATTGCCAGTGCCAGTGTCATGTGATAATCGTGAACAATGCCGCCGTCGGAGCATACCGGAATGTAGATGCCGGTTTCTTCGAAGTACTCGTCGCGTGCTTTTGCCACTTCGATGAGTGCGGTTGCCTGTCCGCGGCCAATGCCCTTCTGCTCACGGGTGATGCAGATCGAGCCGCCGCCGATGCCGACTTTGACAAAGTCTGCGCCTGCTTTGGCTAAGAACAAAAAGCCTTCGCGGTCAACGACGTTGCCGGCGCCGACTTTCACGGTGTCGCCGTATTTTTCGCGGATCCAAGCGAGTGTGCGGGACTGCCACTCGGAAAAGCCCTCGGACGAGTCGATGCACAGCACGTCTGCGCCTGCTTCGACGAGTGCCGGAACACGCTCTTCGTAGTCTCTTGTATTGATGCCGGCGCCTACCACATAGCGTTTGGAAGCGTCGAGCAGTTCGTTTACGTTTTCTTTGTGTGTCGAATAGTCTTTGCGGAACACCATGTATTTTAAGCGTCCCTCGCTGTCAACGAGCGGCAGGGAGTTTAATTTGTGATCCCAGATGATGTCGTTTGCCTCTTTGAGGGTGGTGGTGTCCGGTGCGCAGACGAGCTTTTCAAGCGGTGTCATGAACGAGGACACTTTCTCGTCGAGCGACATGCGGCTCACGCGGTAGTCACGGCTTGTGACGATGCCGACCAGACGGCCGTTTGCTGTGCCGTCCTCTGTGACAGCGACGGTGGAGTGACCGGTTTTTTCTTTGAGTGCCAAGATGTCTGCGAGAGTTGCATCGGGACGGATGTTTGAATCCGATGTGACGAATCCGGCTTTATACGCTTTGACGCGTGCAACCATTGCCGCCTCGTCTTTGACCGACTGCGAACCGTAGATAAACGAGATGCCGCCCTCTTTTGCGAGTGCGATTGCCATTTTTTCGCCGGAAACCGACTGCATGATCGCGGAAACAAGCGGAATGTTCATCGTGATGGCAGAGGTTTCACCTTTTTTGAATTTGACAACCGGTGTTTTTAAGCTCACGTTTGCCGGAATGCACTCAGCGGAAGAGTAGCCCGGCACCAGCAGATATTCTCCGAATGTGCGGGACGGTTCCTCAAAGTAAAATGCCATAGTCATCGCTCCTTATTCGACGTGTTTTTGCACAATATATTACGCTTTTTTTTTTCTAAAGTCAAGAAATCTGTATTTTACCGGCGTACAATTCGGCAAAACGCTCAGATTTCAAAATATCCATTCAGGTTTTGTTCGCCATATTGCAGACGATGCCGCGCTCTGCGTCGAGGGTGACGTTTGTACCCGAACGCAGGATCTCAGTGGCACCTTTTGCACCGACGAGCACCGGTTTGTTGAGTGCAAGTCCGACGATTGCCGCATGAGAATTTGCGCCGTCCTGTTCGGTGATGATGCCGGCACAGTCTTTGATCAAATCCAAAATGGCATTCGAGGTCTTTTTGATGACGAGGATTTGACCCGGCTTAAAAAGCAAGCGTGCTTCTTCTTCCGAATCGCAGACGCAGAGGTCCGCGTGCACCTGATTTTCGGTGATGCCGGTGCCGGTGATTAAGATATCGCCGACAATGTGCACGCGCATCATGTTGGTCGTGCCCGAGATGCCCAGCGGAACGCCTGCCGTGATGCAGACCAAGTCGCCGTCCACGATGAGGCCGTGCTGTTTTGCGCAGTCGACTGCGTGGGAGAAAAGCTCCTCTTCCTGGTGTTTTTCTTCTAAGAGAATCGGTGTGACACCCCACGAGAGGTTCAGCTGACGGCAAGCCTGTTCATTCGGTGTGCCTGCAATGATCGGGCACTGCGGACGGTATTTCGAGAGCATCCGTGCCGTCTGGCCTGCGGTGGTGACGGTCAAGATTGCCGCCGCTTTCAAATCCATCGCGGTGGTAACGGTTGCGTGGGAAATTGCGTTTGTGATGTTCGGCAGTTCGCTCATCTCTCTTGCGCGGAACCGTTTTTCATAGTCGATTTCGCGTTCTGCGCGCTCTGCGATCATTGCCATTGTTTTTAACGCCTCAACCGGATAAAGACCAGCCGCCGTTTCGCCCGACAGCATGATGGCGCTTGTCCCGTCGTAAATGGCGTTTGCAACGTCGGTCGTTTCCGCACGGGTCGGACGCGGGTTTTTAATCATGGAATCGAGCATCTGGGTCGCAGTGATGACCTGTTTGCCGGCATTGAACGCTTTTTTGATGAGCTTTTTCTGGATGCCCGGCAGTTCCTCGAACGGGATTTCGACGCCCATGTCGCCGCGGGCAACCATGATGCCGTCTGCTACGCGCAGGATCTCGTCGATGTTTTTGACACCTTCCGCGTTTTCGATTTTTGCAATGATGCGGATGTTTTTGCTGTCGACCGTACTCAAAATGGTGCGCACGTCTTCAATGTCCTCTGCACTGCGGACAAACGAAGCGGCGATGAAGTCAAAGCCTGTCTCTGCGCCGAACAGAATGTCCCGGCGGTCCTGCTCACTGATATACGGCATCGACAGACGCACGCCTGGGACGTTGACGCCCTTGCGGTTTGAAACAGGGCCGCCGTTGTCGACGTGGCAGACAATGTCGGTATCGGTGTGGGAAAGAACGTGCATTTCGATCAGGCCGTCGTCGATTAAGATGCGGCATCCGTCGTAAATATCAAACGGAAGCTGTTTATACGAAATCGAAACGATCTCGTTTGTGCCTTTGACGTCGCGGGTGGTGAGTGTGAAGCGGTCGCCTTTTTTTAAGGTGATGCGGTCGTTTTCAAACAGGCCGATGCGGATTTCCGGACCTTTTGTATCGAGCAGCATCGCGACCGGCAGACCGAGCTCGCGGCGGATGCGGTCAACTTGATCGTACCGTTTTTTGTGTTCTTCGTGCGTGGAGTGGGAAAAGTTAAAACGCGCCACGTTCATGCCCGAAAGCATCAGATCGCGGACAATGTCATCCGATGCGGAAGCCGGGCCTAACGTACAGATAATTTTTGTTTTTCTCAAAGCAAAAACCTCCTTTGGATTTGGGGGATCTCGTTATGTTTCTTACCTATTAAAAATTCTACTGCTATTCTACACTATTTTCGGCTGAGATTCCAGTGGTTTTATTGAAAAATCGTGCCGCACGGTCAAGATTGTGCAAGAAGGAGCGCAAGCAGTGAGAAAATGCCGTATACGACCGGCTGATGAAGGAGATAGACGATCATGGTGTGGCGTCCGATGAAAGCCAGCGGCCGGCAGTGGCGTTTATAGAAAAACGCAGGACAGCGGCCGGCTTTTATCACCGTGCCGAACGAAACGCCTGCCAAAAAGGCGAACACCCACGGCAGAAGCGAAAAATAGTCGGATGAGAAAAACGAACTGTCCGGAAAGCCGAGCCAGAATAAAAACGGCGTCTGATACAGCGCGCGCGGCAGTGAAATAGTGGCGCCAAACAGCCCGATTTCTCCCTGCGGCACGGAATAAAGCAAAAAGAATAAAAGCAGTGACACAGGAATGAGCACCGCAGGTTTTATTTTACCCGCAAGCCGCAAAAATAAAGGTGCAAGCATCATGCAGACACCCAAACAGTGCAGAATGCCGAACGCAATGAACTGACTCGGCATGAAAATCAGCGTGCCGAGTGTGAGCACCATGCCGAGCGCAAAACAGAGCGCGCCGCGCTTTAGGTTTGCGTGGGAATAGTTTGCCGCCGTGCCGGAGATGAAGATGAAAAGTCCCGCGAACAGCGGCTGGAGAAACTGCTGCATGATGGGCGAGGAAAACAGCGGAACCGGCACGCCGAACAGTGCGGTGAGATCATAGGCGGCGTGGTAGACGACCATGCATAAAATCGAAAAACCGCGCACCTCGTCGATCAGGTGCACACGGTGTGTCATGTCTTTTTGAAACAAAGGAAATCCCCCTTTTTTTACTGATAAAAGTATCGTACACGAAAGCGTGTCCTTTGTCAAAGAAAATTAAGAAAAACAAGCTTCGTTTGACGGGCTTTTTCCTTTACAAACCGCAGGGATTGTATTATACTTTTTCTATAAAGAAGAAGCCGCACGTTCGCGGGAAACGGAGGATCGCTATGAACCGGATTAAAATTATTCTGGCAGGAAAAGAATATACCATCCAGACAGAAGAAAGTGTAAGCTATGTCAAACAGCTTGCAGAATCGCTGGATGCAAAAATAGAAGAATTCATGCAGCAAAACGACGCACTTTCGATGACAAGTGCCAGCATGCTTGTCGCACTCGGACTGATGGACGACTGCATCAAAGCCGCAAGCGATAAGGACAATCTAAGAAAACAGGTCATTGACTATCTCGAGGAAGCAACCCGTTCGCGCACGGAGATCACCGAGCTTAAAAAAGAGATTGAATCGCTCAAACAGAAAAATGCGATGCTCGAAATGAAGCTCATGACATTTGAGCAGAAAGAACCGGACAACGGAGGAACGTATGGCGAATAAACCGGAGCTTTTGCTGCCTGCCGGCGACATGGAATCGGTCGAAGCGGCCGTGCAGAACGGCGCAGACGCCGTTTATCTTGGGGCAAAATTGTTTTCGGCGCGGCAAAACGCTGCAAATTTTGATAAAACGCACTTGGCGGAAGCGGTGCGCTATGCAAAAACACGGGGTGTTAAGGTGTATCAAACGCTTAACACCCTGCTTTTTGACCGTGAGCTTTCGACTGCCGCGCGCGTGATTGCCGACGGCTGTGAAGCAGGGGTGGACGCATTCATTGTGCAGGACTGGGGTGTCGTGTCGCTGATTCGTTCGATTGCACCACAGATGCACATTCACGGCTCGACGCAGATGTCGGTGCACACGAAAAAAGGCGCGGAGGCGATGCGTGCGTTAGGCCTTTCACGCGTGGTGCTCTCGCGGGAGCTTTCGCTTGCCGAAATCAAAGAAATCACACAGAGCGTTCCGATTGAAACCGAAGTGTTTGTCCACGGCGCACTGTGCATGTCCGTTTCGGGACAGTGCTATATGAGCGGAATGATCGGCGGCAGAAGCGGCAACCGCGGCTGCTGTGCCGGAACGTGCCGTCTGCCGTTTTCGAATCGGAAAAACAAAGAGGACTATGATCTGTCGCTTAAGGATTTGTGTGCGCTTTCGCATCTTCATACACTCGCCGAAGCGGGCGTCACCTCGTTTAAGATCGAAGGCCGCATGAAGCGTCCGGAATATGTGGCGGCGTGCGCGCAGGTGTACCGTGAACAGCTCGACGGCGGCAAAGGCGACGAATCGCTTCTGCGCGATGTGTTTGCACGAAGCGGCTTTACGGACGGCTATCTGACAGGAAAACGCGGCGCGCCGATGTTCGGTGTGCGCAGCCGCGACGATGTTGTGCGTGCAACGCCGAAGCTTCTGCGCTCGCTTGCAAACTCCTATCAGACGGAAAACGGACGGATTCCGCTTTCGTTTTCGCTGTCGGTCAAAAAAGATGAACCCGTCTTATTAACCGGTACGGATAAAGACGGTCACACCGCATCGTGTACGTCCGATCCGCCCGAAATTGCACGTGAAAAGGCATTTTCGGCAGAATCGGGCGAACGGATCTTAAAAAAACTCGGCGGTACCATCTTTGTGCCCGGTGACATCACGGTTTCCTGCGATGAAGGACTGATGGTGCCCGTATCGAAATTAAACGAACTGCGGCGCGCCGTCTGTGCCGAAATCGAAGCACAGCGCGCACAATTCGTGCCGGTGCAGACGCATGCGATCACACTGCCCGATGTGCCGAAACATCCGGTCAAACGGCAGGCGAATGATGAACCGTTTTTGTTTGCGCGGTTTGAAACGATTTCGCAGGTGCCGTTTTCCCAGATGACGAATATCGGCCTGTTTGCACTTCCGCTTGCAGAGGTGTCCGCACACACAGACGTGTTAAAGCCCTATCAGGGACGGCTTTTGATCGAACTGCCGCGCATGATGGCTTCGCGCGAGGAATCGGTAGTGAAGACGCTTTCTGCGCTCAAAGCGCAGGGATTTGAACGCATTGTGTGCGAAAACATCGCGCATGTGCAGATCGCAAATGAGCTTCAGCTCGAGCCGGCAGGCGGTGTGTTTTTGAATGTGACAAACAGCGAGAGCGCGCGTGTGCTCAGTGATATGGGGGTTTCTCATGTGACGCTTTCGTTTGAAATGAACGCGCAGGATGCCGTGCGGATTCAGTCGCCGGTGCCCTGCGGCGCAGTGGTTTATGGATATCTGCCGCTGATGCTCGTGCGCAACTGTCCGGTGCAGGCAAAGACAAACTGTGCCTCCTGTGACGGACGCCCGACACTCACCGACCGGCGCAATACGCCGTTTTATGTGATGTGCCGAAAACCGTACGGCGCCGAGATTTTAAACGGCACGCCGCTTTGGATGGCAGACCGGATGCAGGAGCTTTCAAACCTCTCGTACGGACTGCTCTATTTTACGCGCGAGGATATGCAGACGTGTGCGTCCGTCATTCGGGATTACTGCGAAAAAGCGCCGGCGAATAAGCCGTATACGCGCGGACTTTACTACCGGAACGTATAAAAAAGGAGCGGACAACATGGAATCCATACAAGTAAAACGGCTCAGCGAAACGGCGCGCCTGCCTGTGCGTGCAACCGAGGGGAGCGCCGGCTATGACCTCTTTGCCGATTGTGAAGCAGAAATTGCGCCGGGTGCCATCGAGCGTGTAAAAACAGGCATTGCGATCGCTGTTCCGCGAAACGATGTCGCCGCGTTTTTATATGCGCGAAGCGGCATTGCATCAAAATTCGGCGTGTCGCCTGCAAACTGCGTGGGCGTGATTGACAGCGACTACCGCGGCGAAATCATGGTGCCGCTATTTAATCACGGAAGCGCGCCGTTTTCGGTCAAACCGGGCGACCGGATTGCACAGATGGTATTTGCGCCGGTGTTTCTGCCAAGTCTTACAGAAAGCGAAACGCTTGACGAAACATCACGCGGCGCGGGCGGCTTCGGCTCGACGGGAACAGGAGAAATGACACATGAATTTTAAAAAAACGCTGGTGTTTATTCTGCTTTTATTGGGCGGCGTTGTACTGGGGACAATGCTTACCTCCGTGTGCGCATCGGTGCCGTGGCTTTCGTTCTTGACAGCAGGCCAGACGGTCGGTGTCGGCGTGCCGAATCCGATCACGATCGATATCGGCATTGCAACGGTGTCGTTCGGCTTTTCTGTAAGCGTCAACATCATCAAAATTCTGAGCATTCTCGGCTGTCTTTGGCTGTATAAAATTTTTTCGAAAGGGCTTTGATTGGCTATGAAACTTGTCTTGGCGTCCAAATCGCCGCGGCGCATCGAACTGCTTTCGATGACGGGACTTCCCTTTTCGGTTCGTCCGGCTGATATCGACGAATCGGCAGTATCGGCGTGCTGTCCGCGGGAACTTGCCAAAACGCTGGCAGAAAAAAAGGCGCGCGCCGCATTTTTAGACGAATCGGAAACGGTCATCGGATGCGATACAGTTGTTGCCATCGGTGAAGAAGCGCTCGGCAAGCCGAAAGACCGTGCAGATGCTGTGCGGATGCTCTCGATGCTGTCAGGTGTACGCCACAGTGTGTTTACCGGCGTGTGCGTAAAGACCGCGTCCGGCGAACAGACCTTTGTGAGTGAAACAGGCGTGTGGTTTTATCCGCTGTCAGACACGGAGATTTTTGCCTATGCCGACACAGACGAACCGTATGACAAAGCGGGCGCATACGGCATTCAGGGACTGGGCGGTTTGTTCGTCGAAAAGATCGAAGGCGACTATAATAATGTCGTCGGACTGCCGGTTTCGCGTCTTGTACGCACATTGCGGGCGCTTTTTGAATAAAAAAGCCGAAAAAAGTCGGAAAATTCACAATTTAACGGTTGAGAATCCGTTTGCGTGCGGGTATAATAAAAAGGAATGAGAAGAAATCAAACAGTCTGCATGCTCTGCGGCTGTTTCGTCCATAAAACACAGAGAAAATACGGAGGGCTTTATGTTTTTTACAAAAGATATCGGAATTGACCTTGGAACTGCAAATACACTCGTTTACATGAAAGGCAAAGGCATCATCATTCGTGAGCCTTCGGTCGTTGCTGTCGACATCAAAAACGACGTTGTCAAAAGCGTCGGCCAGGCTGCAAAAGATGTGGTCGGCAGAACACCGGGCTCGATCGTGACTGTTCGTCCGTTAAAAGACGGCGTTATTGCCGATTTTGACATCACAACGAGCATGCTTCAGGAATTCATCCGCAAAGCGCTCGGCAACTCGATGCTGACGAAAGCACGCGTTGTCATCTGCATTCCGTCGGGCGTCACCGAGGTGGAGCGCCGCGCAGTCAAAGAGTCGGCAGAACGTGCCGGCGCAAAACGCGTTATCATCGTTGAAGAGCCGATGGCAGCAGCAATCGGTGCAGGTCTGCCTGTCGCAGAGCCGACCGGCAGCATCGTTGTCGATATCGGCGGCGGTACAACCGAAGTCGCAGTCATTTCGCTGGGCGGCATCGTTGCAGCAAAATCGGTGCGTGTCGGCGGCGATAAATTCGACGTGGATATCATCAACTATATCAAAAAGAAATATAATCTCCTGATCGGTGAGCGCACCGCAGAGGATATCAAAATCAACGTCGGCAACGCATTCCCGCTCGATGAGGAGCTGACCACCGAAATCAAAGGCCGTAACCTGCTTACCGGTCTGCCGGAGAACATCGTTGTCACCTCCACAGAGATCCGCGAAGCACTCATCGACACATTACAGGAAGTGCTCGAAGCAGTGCGCGTCACACTCGAGAAAACACCGCCGGAGCTGGCTGCTGACATCATCGACCAGGGCATCGTATTAACAGGCGGCGGCGCACTTCTGCGCGGCCTCGACAAACTGATCGCACAGGAAACCGGCATGGAAGTCTATGCGGCAAACGATCCGCTCGACTGTGTTGCACTCGGCACCGGCGAGATCTTAGAGCACATGGATAAGCTTGCAAGCGTTGTGTCGAGCGACGACGTCAAATATTAAAAAAACGAATTTGCGCACAGCGCATCAGACAAAAGTTCCGCTTTTCCCTTTTTTAAAAATCAAAGCGGCAAAGGGAAAACTGGAGCTTTTTGTTTTTTGGGACAGGAAGCGGTGCGCAAAACGACAAAACTGTCAGGCGGAGGTGTCCCATGGGGGGATTTTTTAAAAGCAAACCATTTAAAATCATCCTTGCGGCGGCGGCCGTGATGTTTGGCATGATGCTGTATTCGGCATCGAGTGACGGAATCGCCAATATCCCGCGCAATCTTTTACAGATGGTCACCACCCCGTTTCAAAAAGCGGGTGCGTTTTTGAGCAGTACGGTCGGCGGTTGGTTTGATCCGCTTGTCAATGCGCGCGAAAATGCAGAAGAAAACGAGCGGCTCAAAGAACAGATTGCGGATTTAAACCGTCAGATGATCGACTATGAATCGCTCAAGGATCAAAATGAACAGCTCAAAGAAGCGGCACAGATCAAGGAATTAAACGAAGATTTTGAATTGATGCCTGCCCAGGTCGTCAGCCGTGATTCGGCAGACCGTGCCGGTTCCTTTATCATTGACCGCGGCTCGCTGCACGGCATTGAGAAAAACGATCCGGTGATTACGTCGGCTGGTCTTGTCGGCATTGTGACCGACGTGGGCCCGGTGAGCGCACGGGTGAAAACCATCTTGAGTCCGGAGATCGACGTGAGCGCCATTGAGTTAAATACGGAGCAGCTCGGTGTTGTAAGCGGCGACTATACGCTGTCGCAAAACGGAAAAACGAAGCTTTCGATTTTGTCGGAAGAGGTGCAGATGACAAAAGGCGGCATGATTATCACAGCCGGTTCATCGGGACTTTATCCAAAGGGCATTGCCGTCGGCGAGATCGAGTCGATCGAAACCGAAGCACACGGCATCACGCGCTATGCGGTGATCCGCCCGTATGTTGACATCGAGTCGGTGTCGACCGTGCAGGTCATCACCTCGTTTTTAGGACAGGGCAGCCGGCTTGACGATTATGCAGACGCAGAATAAATAAAAGGGGTGTCACCAATGAAAAACAAACAGCTGCAGGCTGTTCTTAAATGGGGTGTCTATTCCCTTTTGCTTCTTGCGGCATATATGCTGCAGACCATGCCCGGCTTTTTGACGATTTTCGGCGCAAAGCCTGTGTTTTTGGTGGCGGTGGCAGTCGGTGTTTCCATGTATGAAAACGTGCTTTCGTCCGGTATTTTCTGCGGCATTGCAGGACTTTTGTGGGACATCTCGTCCGACCGGCTGTTTGGCTTTAACGGACTGATTCTGCTGTTGTGCGGCGTCACCATTTCGGTTGTATGCGTCTATTTCCTGCACACACGCATGTTAAATGCCGTCGGATTTTGTGCAGGAACGCTGCTTGTGCAGGGCGTGCTTGACTACTTGTTCTGCTTTCTTATTTGGCGGTATCCCGGGGCATATTCAGTGATTTACCGTCAGATTCTCCCCTGTGCGGCATACACGGTTGCCGTGTTCCCGCTTATTTATCTGCTCATACGAAAAATTGCGTTTTCATTCCACCATGCGCCGCGCGCATGATACAGAAGAAAGGAGTCTCCCATGATCATTTCCGAAGCGAAAACACACCGCGCGCGCACGGCTGTTTTGATCGGGCTTTGCATTGTGATGTGCATTGCGGCATCGATGCGGGTGTTTGAATATCAGATTGTGGATGGGGCGGGGTATTTAAAACAGGCCAAAAGCGGCACCACAACCGAGATCGAGGTTCCGGCCGCAAGAGGCAAAATTGTCGACCGAAACGGCGTCGTGCTTGTTGATAATGCGGCGTCTTACAATGTGGCGTTCGACTTTTTGGCAATGGAAAAGAAAAACCGTCTGACGCTTGATGACGAGGCGGCAAACAAACTCATTTATACACTGATCCGGCTGTTTGAGGATCTTTCGGAAACATGGGAGGATAAGCTGCCTGTTTCCGCCAATGCGCCGTATGAATTTTTACCCGACAGCGACACGGAAATTGCAAGGCTTAAGAGTAAGGTCGGCGTCAACGAATATGCGACGGCGCAAAACTGCATGGAATGGCTGTTCCGGGAAACCGGCATCAAAAAATACCGCGACGAGCAGGGCAACTGCACGCACTGTGGCGAGCCGTACGACAGCTGCACCTATGCGGGATACAGCGAGGAATATGCAAGAAAAATTGCCGGTGTGCGCTACATGATGCTGTCTGCCGATTTTTCGGCATACAACACGCGCTATACGTTTGCAAAGGGCGTTTCGGCGTCAACGGTTGCACTGCTGCGCGAGCTGTCCGATGAGCTTCCGGGTGTCACTGTGACAGAAACGAGTGAGCGCGTCTATTTAAACGGCGATGTGGCATCGAACCTGCTTGGAAACGTCACAAAGATTTACGGCGATGAATATGAGAAAAAATATAAAGATCTGTTTGCCGATTATCCCGGAAAACAGTACAAATTGGATGATGTGGTCGGCCGCGGCGGCATTGAGGGCGCGTTTGAGGAACAGCTTCGCGGCACGCGCGGCACAATGACTGTCATTCAGAATGCACAGGGCGACATCATCGAAGTGCAGGAGAGCCGTGCGCCGGTTGCGGGACAGACGGTACAGCTGACACTCGACTACAATCTGCAAAAAGATTTGCAGACCATTTTTGCAAACTATATTGACTGGTACAACAGCACCAGCAAGAAGCATTCGACAAACGGTGCGATGGTGCTGCTTGATGCCAAAACGGGCGGCGTGCTTACAAGCATTTCGTACCCGTACTACGATATGGAAACGTATCTCACCGACTACAAAGCAGTCGAATCGGCGGAAGGCAGCCCACTTAATAACCTGGCACTTTCCGGATTGTTCCGTCCGGGTTCAACGTTTAAACCGATCGTTGCAACGGCCGGTCTGGAAGAAGGCTATATCACACCGGATTCCACCACCTACTGCAACGGCGATTTCTACACCTATTATGCGCCGCAGTGGACGCCGAACTGTGTCGGTACACGTCATAAGGGCGGCGCAAATCTGGATGCTTCGACAGCGCTGTTCGATTCCTGCAACACATTTTTCTATGATCTCGGACGGCGCATGGGCGTTGACTTGTTCAATAAATATGCCGAAGGCTTTGGTCTGGGAGTAAAAACGGGCATTGAGGTCAAGAATGCGGAAGCAGAGAGCCGTCTTTCCCACAAAGAAGACCCGAACTGGCAGGAGGGCAACAACATCCAGGCGGCAATCGGCCAGATGAATACGCAGGTAACACCGTTTCAGATGGCGGTCGAAGCAATGACGCTTGCAAATCACGGCAAACGGTATTCGGCACACCTGCTCGGCGCATTTTTGGACGAGAGCGGCAATGTCGTTGAGGAGTATACCCCGTCGGTGCTCTCGGAAATTCCGATGTCTGAATCGACCTATAACGAGGTGTCAGACGGCATGAACCGGCTGGCAGAGAGCTTCCCTGCGCCCTATCAGATCACCGATCTTGAAGCACTTGGTTATAAGGTGTATGCAAAAACCGGTACGCCGCAGGTCACCTCGACCCGTACGCATCACTGCTTTATCGCCTATGTCGAGAAAAACGGTGAACCGGAATTTGCTGTTTCGGTGCTTGTGTATGACGGTTCTACCACCCAGCGTCTGCTGCGTGATATCATTTTGGCATATGACCGTGCGACCTACCCGGAAAATTATCCGGAGCAGTCCGAGGAACAGACGGAAGAAAGCACGTCTGAGCCGTCTGCTGAATCGTCCGGTGAATCGTCGGCAGAATCGTCTGAACAGACGGGTGAAGTTACGGAAAACACACAGAATTAACGCGAAAAACCAGTCAGAAGCACAAAAGGTTTTCGTTTCACTCTTGCATTGACTGTGTACTATTGATATAATATAATTTAGATTCATAGCGATTTTCGCAAAAATACAGGAGATATGGATGGCAAAGATCATTTCTGTTCTTTCCGGCAAAGGCGGCACCGGAAAGTCTACGGTGACAGCGCTTTTGGGGATTGCCGCGGCAAAAGCAGGAAAACGGGTGCTGCTTGCAGATTTTGACGCACCGCTTCATTCGCTTGACCTGCTGCTTTCGATGCAGGATCAGATCGTGTTTGATCTTTCGGATGTACTGAAGGAAAAGATCCGCATCAAGCAGGCGATTTATCCCCACCCCGATTTGCCTTTGCTTTCGCTTTGCTGTGCGCAGCAGAGCGGGCAGGACCAATCGTCGCTTGTAAAACAGGCTGCACTGCTGCGCGGGATTCAAAACGGATATGATCTGATTCTGCTGGATCTTCCGGCAGGACTTTTTTGCAGTGCAGACATTGCAAACAGTGTTTCGGACGAAGCTGTTTTGGTGCTCACGCCCGACATCATCTGTGTGCGGGATGCACAGAAGCTTGCACCGATGCTCAGTGTTCCTGCGCGGCTTGTATTCAACAAGGTGGACCGTGATGCAGTTAAAAGCGGCGGGCTTGTGGATCTGGATGAAGCGATGGACCTGTGCGGAACGGCACTGCTGGGTGTGGTGCCGTTTGTAAAAAATGCTGCAGGTCTTGTCAATAAAGGCGGCGCCGGCGAAAAAAAGGTGATGCAGATTGCGGATGCGATCGTATCGCGGTTAACCGGCTCCTATATCCCACTGATTTTGAAAACGGTATGAGAAGGGTTTTCAGGTGAGGGAAAATGATCAGGAAAGGGTGTTCGGTATGACAATCGCATTGATTGCACACGATGCAAAAAAAGAGCTGATGATTCAGTTCTGCATTGCATATTGCGGGATTTTGAGCAAGCATACACTGTGTGCGACAGGAACAACAGGCAAGCTTGTTTCTGAGGCCACAGGACTTAAGGTGGAGCGCTTTCTGAGCGGAGCACAGGGCGGCGACCAGCAGATTGCCGCACGCATTGCCTGCAACGAGATTGATATGGTGTTGTTTTTCCGTGATCCGCATACGGTCAAGGAGCACGAACCGAACGAGATGACGCTTTTGCGTCTTTGTGATGTGCACAACATTCCGATTGCAACCAACATTGCAACGGGCGAAATGCTCATCCACGGATTGGAACGCGGCGATCTCGACTGGCGTTCGATTGTCCGGCGCTGAAAATTCGAAAACGAAAAGAGCCTGTCCAAGGAAATTGAACAGGCTCTTTTGTTTTTTTTTGTCAAAAAGGCTGTTGCGAAAAAGCCGGATGTGCTATAATAACGATGTATGAAAAAAATTTCCCCGGCGTTCTTTGCCGGATGCGGCGGTACACACCGCCCGATAGGACAAAAAAGGAGAAGTGATCCGAGTGATGAAAGCCCCAAGAGGCACGCAGGACGTTTTGCCTGCCCAGAGCCATCAGTGGCAGTTTATTGAACGTACACTGCTTGAAACAGCGGCACTGTTTGGATTCCGCGAGATCCGCACCCCCACATTTGAAGCGATTGAGCTGTTTTCGCGCGGTGTGGGCGACACGACCGACGTGGTGCAGAAAGAGATGTTTGAAGTCAAGGGACAAAAAAGCCGCGATGTATTTGCGTTAAAACCGGAAGGTACAGCAGGCGTTGTGCGTGCAGCGCTTGAACAGAGTCTGTTAAACGACGTGCTCCCGCTCAAAGCATGCTATATCACGCCGTGTTTCCGTCACGAGCGTCCGCAGGCAGGCCGCCTGCGTGAATTCCATCAGTTTGGCTGTGAGGTGTTCGGCGCCTCCTCCCCTGCTGCCGATGTGGAACTGATTTCGCTCGTCTGGCATATTTTAAACCTGTTTGGTGTAAAAGGCATCACGCTGCGTATCAATTCGATCGGATGCAAAACGTGCCGTGCGGATTATCATGCGGCACTGCGCGCACACTTTGAAACACACAAGGACGAGCTGTGCGAAACATGTTTAGAGCGTCTTTCGAAAAACCCGATGCGTATCCTCGACTGCAAAGTCGACGGCGATAAAGAGTGCATCCGCACTGCACCGGTCGTGACCGACTTTTTGTGTGACGAGTGTGAAAAACACTTCACCGCAGTCAAACGCGGGCTCGACAAGCTGGGGATTCCGTATGTTGTTGATCCGAAAATCGTCCGCGGTCTTGATTATTATACAAAAACCGTGTTTGAGTTTGTATCGGACGAAATCGGTGCACAGGGCACGATCATCGGCGGCGGCCGTTATGACGGACTTGTCGAACAATTGGGCGGCAAACCGACACCGGCGCTCGGTTTCGCTATGGGCATCGAGCGGTTTTTGCTGTTGTTGAACGCACAGGGCATCGAACTGCCCGCTCCGCGCGGCTGTGATTTGTATATCGGTGCAATCGGTGCGCCGGCGCTCGAAAAGGCAATGGTGCTGTGCGACAAACTCCGCAGCGAGGGCTTCTCGGTGTCGTTTGACATTATGGACCGCAGTGTCAAAGCACAGATGAAATATGCAAATAAGCTGGGTGCTTCGATGTCGATGATCTTAGGCGACAACGAGCTTGTCACCGGAAAAGCGAACATCAAAGATATGAAAACCGGCGAACAGCGTGAGATCGAATTTGAAACAGAGCTTATGAACGTGCTGTACGACGCGGCGCTGGCGGCAGAAGCCGATGCCATCAGCGATCAGATCGGCAGCGATGCGTTTGCCCGCATTATGCAGATGGGTCAAAACGCATAACAGAGGAGGAAATACAAAAATGGCAGAATCCATGGGAAATTTGCGCCGCACACGTTACTGCGGCGAAGTGAGCGAGCAGGATGTGGGCACCAATGTCGTGGTTGCAGGCTTTGTACAGCGTCAGCGCGACAAGGGCAACTTGATCTTTGTCGATCTGCGTGACCGCACCGGCATTGTACAGCTCACCTTTGACGATACAACCGACCGCGAAGTATTCGCAAAGGCAAAATCATTAAAAAGCGAATATGTGCTGATCGCAAAAGGCGAAGTCCGCCGCCGCGAGAGCGTCAATACCGACTTAAAAACCGGTATGGTCGAAGTGTATGTGTCGGAGCTTCGCATTCTGGCATCGGCACAGACCCCGCCGTTCCATGTAAACGACGACGGCAAAGTCGGCGACGAAATTGCATTAAAATACCGTTACCTGGACCTGCGCCGCGAAAAACTCCAGCGCAATATCCAGATGCGTCATAAAATCGCAAAAGTGACCCGCGACTATTTCTATGAAAACGGCTTTTTGGAGATCGAAACGCCGATGATGATGAAATCGACGCCGGAGGGTGCGCGTGACTATCTCGTTCCGTCGCGTGTGCATCCGGGCAAATTCTATGCACTGCCGCAGTCGCCGCAGATTTACAAACAGCTTCTGATGATCGCCGGCTATGACCGCTATATCCAGCTGGCACGCTGCTTCCGCGACGAGGACCTGCGCGCAGACCGTCAGCCGGAATTTACACAGATCGACTTGGAGATGAGCTTTGTCGACGTCGAGGATATCCTGGAGATGACAGAGGGATACATCAAACGGCTGTTTTCCGAGGTGCTCGACGTGGACATCGCACTGCCGATTCCGCGTATGACGTACAAAGATGCAATGGAGCGCTACGGCTCCGATAAACCGGATACCCGCTTCGGCATGGAGATCGTTGACTGTTCTGAACTCGTGAAAGACTGCGGTTTCGGTGTGTTCTCCGGTGCAGTGGCAGCTGGTGGCAGTGTGCGCGCAATCGTTGCAAAAGACGGCGCAAAAGTGCTCACCCGCAAAGAGATCGACAAGCTGACCGAGCAGGCACGCGGCATCGGCGCGAAAGGTCTGGCGTTTGTCCGCTGGGTTGACGACGCACCGTCGTGCTCCTTCTCGAAATTCATGAGCGAGGAAGAGCTTTCCGCACTGCTTGCGCACATCGGCTGTGAAAAAGGCGACGTCGCACTGTTCTGTGCAGACTGCGACCGTGTCACTCTGCCGACCCTGGGTCAGATCCGCTTGACCGTTGCGAAAAAATTAGACATTATCCCCGATCAGTTCAACTTTGTCTGGATCACCGAGTTCCCGTTCTTTGAATATGACGAGGAAAACGACACCTGGCTCGCAATGCACCATCCGTTTACGATGCCGCTTGACGAGTGCCTGCCGTATCTTGACAGCGACCCGGGCGCTGTGCGTGCAAAAGCATATGACTTGGTGTTAAACGGCACCGAGCTGTCGAGCGGCTCGATCCGTATTACTGATTTTGAGCTTCAGCAGAAAATGTTCGAGTCGTTAGGCCTCACCGACGAGGAAATCGAAGCAAAATTCGGCTTCCTTGTAAATGCATACCGCTATGGTGCACCGCCGCACGGCGGCATGGGCATCGGTCTTGACCGTTTGTCGATGATTATGTGCGGCTCGGACAGCCTGCGTGACGTCATCGCATTCCCGAAAGTTCAGAATGCAAGTGAACTGATGAGCGAATGCCCGTCTGTTGTAGATGCTGAGCAGCTCAAAGAACTTCACATTGCATCGGTTTTAGAGGAAGAAGCTGAATAATCTGACGGCTTTATTGCCATAACAAAGAGGAGGCATTTTCATTATGGATGGCGCAATTCAACTGCTTATTACGTTGTTTTTACTCATTATGCTGATTCCACTGGGTATTTTGATCACTTCCTATGTTTTGGGCGGGCTCGGTGTGCAGAAAATCGCACAGCGGCGCGGTGCACCTGCGCTTTGGCGTGCATGGGTGCCGGTTGCAAGACAGCAGCTTCTGGGCGAACTTTCGGACTCGATGCCTGAAAAACAGCCGTTTTGCCGCAAATATTCGTGGCGTAAATGGTATCCGATTGCGGGCGCGATTTTGATTGGTGCAACGGCGGTGATGCTGCTGATTACCGTGACGCTGTGGTTTGTACCGCTGTTCGGCGGACTGCTGCAGATGGCTGTGCTTGGAGAAGAGGCCGTTGAACGTCTCATGATGCAGCTCATGCCGATCCAGCTGATCTGCACAATGCTTTCGCTTCTTCTTTCGGCGGCACAGATCGCCTACCGGGTGCTCGAAGCCTTTATCCTCTACCCTGTCTACTGCCGCTATATGAAAAAAGCGGCGATGGCGTTTTCCATCTGCGGTGCAATCTTTTGTATTCACTCGTTTTTCCTGTTTGCAATTAGAAACCGCATGGAAGAACCGGTTCCCCCTGTTTATACCACCTACACCAATGTGGGATAACGCATCGATTCAATCATAAAGAGGAGGTGCTGTATGAAATTTCGATGGAATCCAAAATATCTGTATTGGGGCATTACAGCGTTTTTGGTCATCGTTGCAAGTATTTTGTTTTATCTGCTGTTAAACCGTATGGACGTTGTACTGTCGGTCATCAATTTTCTGATTGCGATTGCCACACCGTTCTTGATCGGATTTGTCACCGCGTATCTCTTAAACCCGGTGATGGAGTTTTTCGAAAAGCGGTGCTTTAAGCCGCTGATCTCTAAAACAAACAAGCAGGTGCATCCGAAGCTTGCCCGCGTATTTGCGCTGATTGTCACGTTTTTGCTGGCGTTTGCGGTGGTGTTTGCGCTCGGCTTCATGGTGTTTCCGCAGCTCTTCCAAAGCATCAGCGGCATTATTATAAACCTGTCGACGTATTTTTCCCGGATCGAAAAATGGATTCTCGGCTTTGCGTCGGAAAATCAGAACATTGTTACAATGCTCGAAACACAGTTTGAAAACATCAGCAAAACGGTTACGAGCTGGGCGACGAATGATCTCTTGCCGCAGCTTACAAACCTGGCAGGCGGCTTGACGGTCGGCATCATCGGCGTGGTGAGCACGATTGTGAACATCTGTGTGGGCGTGATTGTGTCGATCTATATTTTGTTCAGCAAGGAAACGTTTTTTGCACAGACCAAAAAAGTCTGCTATGCGATTTTTTCAATCAAAGCGACGAATCAGATGCTTCGTGTAACGCGGCGGGCAGATCGTGTGTTCGGCTCGTTTGTCAAAGGAAAGCTGATTGAAGCCGTAATCGTCTGGGTGCTGATGTTTGTCGGCATGTCGGTGTTCAATATGCCGTTTGCAATGCTCATTTCGGTCATTGTGGCGGTCACGAACATCATTCCGTTTTTCGGTCCGTTCATCGGCGTCATTCCGTCTGCGGTGCTGATTCTTGTCGTTAATCCGATGACGGCGCTGTATTTCGTCATTTTTGCGTTTGTTCTCTTGCAGATCGACGCAAACTTCATCGGTCCGAAGGTGGTCGGCGAATCGACCGGATTGTCGGCATTCTGGGTCATCTTTTCGATCATGGTGTTCGGCGGATTCTTTGGCCTTGGCGGTATGATCATCGGTGTGCCGCTGTTTGCGCTCATCTATTCGCTGGCAGCTGAGATTGCAAAAGACCGGCTTACACAGCGTGATATGCCGGTGAGCACAAAGGTCTATGAGTCGATCGACCATATCACTGTGGACGAAAAAATCGTCTATTGGCCGTCAGACGGCATTCCCGAAGAGGGCGCGCCCGAACCGCCGATTGAAAAAGAGGCAGACGATAAAAAATAAACCACAAACAAAAAGACGAACGATTTTTTCCGTTCGTCTTTTTGTTTGCTTTAAAATGCTCAGCGCACGCTCCAGCGGCTGTTGTATGTGCCGCGCAGGTCGGCAATTTCGCTCACTGCGTGTTCTTTTACATGGGAATTTTTGCGCCGTTCATTGAGCATCGCTTCAAATTTATCGCTGTCGATCGGGAGTGTGACCCAGTCGTTTGTCCAGTCGGAGAGGTGAATGGCATTTGATACGGTCAGGCCGCAGATGCCCTCTTCGCCCGGTGCGAGCAGTTCTTCTCCGTCCAAAATGGCGTTTGTGAAGTTTAAGAGGATGCCGTTGTGTGCCGTTTCCTCGCCTTCAACCGGGACGTCGTGCACCGTCATCTCCGGTGTCACAAAGCCCTCTTTGCTCGTAAAGCATGTTTCACGCTCCGGAACTGACAGCTCGTAAAAGGTGAGCTTGCCTTCCTCCCAGACGAGCTTGCCGCGGTCGCCGGTTACTTCCAGACGGTTTGTGCCGGGTGCTTCGCCGGTCGTTGTGATGAATACGGCGCTTGCACCGTTTGCGTATTCGGCATATGCCGTCACTTCGTCCTCAACCTCGATGTTGTGCCATTTGCCGTAGTGGCATGTTGCACGCACGCGGGTCGGCATGCCGAACATCCACTGCCACAAATCCAGGTTGTGCGGGCACTGGTTAATCAGCACGCCGCCGCCCTCGCCTGCCCAGGTGGCACGCCATGTGCCCGAATCATAGTACGCCTGGGTGCGGTACCAGTTCGTGATGATCCAAATAAAGCGTTTGCATTCGCCCAAGCGGCCGCTCTTGATGATCTCGCGAATTTTCTGGAACTGCGGGTTGGTGCGCTGGTTGTACATGATGCCAAACACACGATCGGACGCTTTTGCGGCGTCGTTCATCTGCTGGACCTGATTTGTGTAAACGCCTGCCGGTTTTTCGGTCAGCACGTGAAGTCCGGCGGAGAAGCCGTCGATGGCGATCGTCGGATGGAGATAATGCGGCGTTGCAATGAGCACTGCGTCAATCAGGCCGCTTGCAAACATCTCGTGATAGTCGGAAAACTGCGGCACACCGGGGAGATTTTCGCTCGCCCAGAAGAGTTTTTTGGGTGCAATGTCGCAGACTGCACCGAGTGTCAGCCGTGCAACGTTTCCTGCTAAAATGCTTTTTGCGTGAGCACTGCCCATGTTGCCGATGCCCACGATACCGATGCGTACTTCATTCATACGAATATCCTTTCTCATCTAAAAGCGCTTTGAGCGCACGAACGGCGCGGTCAAATGCGGCTTCGGGTGTTTTGTCGTGTGTGGTATGGGTAAGCGCTTCCGTCTGGAGCGACGAAAGGCCCGAAAAATCAAACAGATGCGGCTCGACCGACAGAATGCGCGGCGCATTCGTCTGTGCATACCGGTCAATCAGTGCGGACACATCGCCGTCACCGTCGCCGCAGGGCGTCACACTGCCGTCTTTGCGTGCGTCCTTTGCATGGAAATACGAAAGCTTCGGCAAAACAGCGTCGTAAAGCGTCTGCGGCACTTCCCCGCACTGTACGCAGTTGGCAGGGTCAAATACAAACGAAAGATCGGGCACGTTTTGCAAAAGATACGCACTGCGTGCCGCATTGTCGCCGAAGATGTCCTTTTCGTTTTCATGACAGCAGAGCACACCCTCGCGTTTTGCGTAATCGCACATTTGATTCAGCCGCTCGGCAACAAGCGATGCATATACCATCGGGTCTTTGCCTTTTGGCATAAAAAAGCTGAACATCCGGATACGATCGGTGCCGAGCAGGTGTGCGGCTTCCACTGCGCGGTAAAACTGTTCTAAGTGCTGCGCAAACGGAGCGTCAATGTCGACTTTTCCGATCGGCGAACCGAGTGCCGACACCGAAATCCCCGATTCTGCGAGGATATGTGCCGCTTCCTTTAATTTGTCTGCCGGTTGTTCGATGGCCTGTTTGCCGTCCAACTGCCGCAGTTCAATGTGGGAAAGGCCGTTGCGGACAGCGGCATCGATCTGACCGGACAGCGACGACGACGATTCATCCGTGAATGCGGAGAGAACAAACATCGCCATGCTCATTCCTCCCCGATCATGCCGGCGCGGACCAAGTTTTTGTAGCTTAGCGCAAGCTCATCAAACGGGTCTTTGCCGTAGGTGTCGTCCTGCTCGACCATCGCATACGGAATGTTCGTGCGCTTGCATGCGTCGAAAATTTCGTCCCAGCAGAGATTTCCCTCCATGACCGGTGCAGTGCGGTGTTCGCGTCCGTTCATGGCAAGATCTTTAAAGTGGATTACGTCGATGCGGCCTTCAAGCATCTCGATCTGTTTTGCCGGGCACCGTCCGGAAAACTGCGTCCAGAACACGTCGAGGATAAAACTCCATTCGCTCGGATCGGTTTCCTCTGCCATGATGTCTAAATACGTCTTTCCCTCTTCACGCTGATACTCAAAAAAGTGATTGTGATAGCAAAGCTTCATGCCTGCTTCCTTGAGCATTTTTGCCGCAGGCGCAAAGTCACGCAGAAATGCGCGGGTGCCTTCGAGCGAACCCAAGTACCGCTCGGGCATCATGCCGATGCCGACAAAGTTTGCACCCAAGATCTGATGGTCGCGGATGACCTGTGCCGTTTCATTTAAGATGCGGTCGGGGTTTGTGTGCGTCACGATAATCGACAGTTCGTTTTCGTCGGCAATCGCACGCAAACGTGTGGGCTCAATCTCGCCGAATGCCGATACCTGAAGCGATGTATAGCCGATCTCATGCAGTTTTTTTAAAGAAGCTTCGATGTCCGCGGGTGTTTTGACAAAGTCGCGGATGGTAAAGCCCTGTGCACCGATTTTCATGAAAATGACCTCCTTTTTTCATTATACACCCGAATACGCGGAGAATCCGCCGTCAATCGGGAGAACAACACCGGTCAAAAAGCCGGATTGTGTTTCGTCGAGTAAAAACCGCACCGCGCCGAGCAGTTCTTCCGGCTTGCCGAAGCGGCCGAGCGGCGTGTGCGCAATGATTTTTTGTGCGCGGGCGGTCGGTTCGCCTGATTCGTCAAACAGCAGTGCGTAGTTTTGGTTTGTGACAAAAAAACCGGGTGCAATCGCGTTGACGCGGATATTGCATTTGGAAAAATGGACGGCAAGCCACTGCGTGAGGTTCGAAACGGCGGCTTTTGCGGCGGAATATGCCGGGATTTTCGTGAGTGGACGGAATGCGTTCATCGATGAAACGTTTAAGACACAGCCGCCGTTTTCGGTCATGACCTCGCAGAACACCTGTGTCGGCAAAAGCGTGCCGATGCAGTTTAAATCAAACACAAACGACAGATCGTCCGCATTTAAATCAAAGAACCGGCGCGCATCTGCGGTTTCCTCCTCGCCCAAGCGTTCGGCAGTCGTGGTGCCGCGCGGATGGTTGCCGCCTGCGCCGTTGATGAGCACGTCAATTTTTTGGAATGCGGCGAGTATCGTATCGCGTGCCGCGATGAGATTTTCCTTGTCGAGCACGTTTGCGCCGACTGCGATCGCATGGCCGGGCTGTGCAGCGTTGATTTCCTCGGCAATGGCGGTGACGGCTTGTTCGTTTTTGTCGAGCAGTGCGACAAAGTGGCCGTCTGCGGCGAGTGCTCTTGCAAATGCGGAGCACAGAACGCCGCCCGCACCGGTGATGACGATGAATTTATTCATGGGAAGCTTCCTCCTTTTGTGCGGCTTCAAACAGTCCGTTTAAGTAAGCGGCGCCGAGTGCACGGTCGAACAGACCATAGCCGGGGCGTCCCTCTTCGCCGAAGATCATGCGGCCGTGGTCCGGGCGGACATAGCCGTCGAACCCGTTTTGCACGAGTGCTTTGACCACGCCGTAGAGATCGAGTGCACCGCACGGATGTGCTGTTTCGGTGAAGCCGTGTTCGGTGTACGCAACGTTTCGCAGGTGGGCAAACGGGATGTACGGCGCAAATTCGCGTGCGAGCGCCACTACGTCGTTTTCGGGATTTGCACCGAGCGAACCAGTGCAGAGCGTGAGCCCGTTTGCAGGCGACGGCATAATTTCGCGCATCCGGCGGATGCTGTCGGCGTCTTTGATGATGCGCGGCAGACCAAGGAGTCCCCACGGCGGATCATCCGGATGAATCGCCATGCGGATTCCCAATTCTTCCGCAACTGGAATCACAGCGCGCAGGAATGTTTCAAAGCTTTTCCACAGTGTTTCCTCGCCGGCTTCGTGCCAGCGGCGGATGAGTGCACTGCACTCTGCTTGCGTATAGCTTTCATCCCATCCGGGAAGCGAGAGCGGCTTGGTAACAGGGTCGAGCGCTTCGATTTCGCGGCTGTCATATGCCAGCGCGTTCGAACCGTCCGGGAGCGGGTTTTTAAGCGTCGTGCGCACCCAGTCGAACACCGGCATGAAGTTATAGCAGATGACTTTCACACCTGCCGCACCGAGCCGGCGCACATTTTCGCAGTAATTTTCAATGAGACGCGGCGCATCTTTGCCGCCTAATTTGATTTCCTCATGGACAGGAACACTCTCGACGACCTCAAACGCAAGTCCGTGTTCTTCGGCGGCACGTTTGACTTCTTCAATCTGCTCTACCGGCCAAACCTCGCCGGGCGGCGTGTCATAGACCGCCGAAACAATCCCGCTCATGTTCGGAATCTGGCGGATATACGAAAGCGGCACGGGATCGTTTTTTCCGTACCAGCGGAATGTCATTTTCATGCGGGTATCGCTCCTTTCAAAAGTGACGCACTGTTTTCATAGCAGACAGCGCGGACAATTTCCTCTGCGGTGGCTTCGTCCAAAAATTCGCCCGATTCGATCAATCTGCCCATCCATCCGCACAAAATCCGGCGGAAAAAGTCGTGCCGGACGTATGATAAAAAGCTGCGGCTGTCGGTGAGCATGCCGAACGAGGAAGCAAGACTGCCGGTGCGTGCAAACAGTGAAAGCTGCTGTTCGATGCCGGCTTTGTGGTCATTAAACCACCATGCCGCACCGAGCGATACGTTCCGGAAGCTTCCTGCCGCGCACAAGAGTGGTTCATACATGGCAGGGTTTAACGTGTATACAATCGTGCGAGGCAGTGTGCCGCGGTTGTTTGATTCATTGAAAAACGCGGTCAGGTCGGAAACCGGGATCGTGTCTCCCATACAGTCGCCGCCGCAGTCAGCGCCGAGTGCAGAAAACAGCACGTCGTTTGCGTTTCGGGTCACGCACAGGTGCATCTGAGACGTCATGTTTCGTTTTGTATATTCCTCGTTTAAAAAGCGGTAGCATGCGGTCAAAAATGCAGGGAGTGACGCGGTGATGTCTTTTCCACCCAGTGCATCGCGGAAAATCCGATCGGCTTGTTCGTCTGTGCAGGTTCCGTGCGGAAAATACGGAATGCCCACGTCAGCGAGCGTGCATCCGAGCGCACAGAACCGGTCGAGCCGGACGCGTACTGCCTGCTTGAATGTGTCAAACGACGAAACTTCTACGCCGGATACCTCGGAAAGCGTTTGGATGTAGGCGGGATAGTCAGCCGCCGTGATGCTTACCAGCCGGTCGGTGCGGAACGTGGGCGTCACCGAAACGGGGAACGTGCTGTCCGCGCGCAGTGCTTCGTGATAGCAGAGCGAATCGGTCGGATCGTCCGTTGTGGCAAGTGCTTTGACATTTGCGGCGAGCACGAGCGACCGCGGCGTCGGACACCGTTTCTTTAACGCTTCGTTCGCCTCTTGATAGAGTTCCATTGCGTTTTCTTTCGTGAGCGTCACAGGTTTTCCGATCAAAAACGAAAGCTCCATGGCGGTCCAGGTGTAAAGCGGGTTGCCGGGCGACTGTGTCACACAAGAAAGATACGCTTTGCACCGCTCGTCAAACGATTGAGGCCCGGTGATGAGTGATTCATCAATACCGCAGGCGCGCATCAAGCGCCATTTGTAATGATCGCCCGAGAGCCAAAGGGATGCAAGGCATTGGAACGGGCGGTTTTCGAACAATTCTTTCGGGGAAAGATGGCAGTGATAATCAGCAATCGGCAGCGTTTTTGCGGTTTCGTACAGCCGCTTTGCAGCCGATGTGGTCAAAAAGAGTGATTCCTGCAAAGTTCCCACCTCCTTGATGTTAGCATAGCATATTGATTTGCAAAAAAAATCGCAATTTTTGCTTGAAACATTGCAAAAATTGCGATATGCTAAAAACTGAGGTGAAGTGCATGGCACAGATTGCAAAATTCAATTCTTCTCAGGTGATGATCGCCGGCGATTTTGAGGCGTATCACTACTGTGAGCCGTATTCGAAAACGCTCGATTTTCATACGCACGAATTTTTTGAGTGCTTTTTGTTCTTGGGCGGCGATGTGACATATTATATCGAAGACCGTGTCTATCCGCTGATTCCGGGTGATCTGCTGCTCATTCCGCCGGGACGGATGCACCGTCCTGTGCTTGCAGACGAGACCGCACCGTATGACCGGATGGTTTTATGGCTCAGCGTGCCGTATGTGCATGCGCTGTGTGAAACAAACGATGTGTTTTTGTCGCTTTCTGCGCTGTCCGCACATGGAATCCACCGGATTCATCTGTCGGAGGAATCGCTTTCGTTTTGCAAAGCACTGTTTGAGCGCATGACGGACGATTCGTTCAAGCAAACCTCCGGCGCTGCCATCACCCTGTTTTTAAATGAAGCCGCCCGCTGTGCCGCCGCAGCCGAACAGCCCGCACCCGCTGCCGATTCTCTGATGGCACAGGTGCTTCGCTATATCGACGCGCACTACACCGAACCGCTCACACTTGACACATTGTGCGCACAGTTTTTCGTGAGCAAATTTCATCTTCTGCGCCGGTTCAAAGCGTATACGAACGCCACGGTGCATGACTATATCGTGACGAAGCGCATCAGCTTTGCGCGCCAGTGTATCCGCGAGGGCATGACCGCATCGGATGCCTGTATGCAGGCAGGATTCAATGAATATTCGAGCTTTTATAAATCATTCGTGCAGAAAACCGGCATGACGCCCGCCGTGTTCAAACGGCATTGCATGGCAAAACGATGATACACCTATTTGCGCACCTGCGAGAGCCGTTTCCCGGTGTATTTAAAGAACAGTTTTGAAAAATAACCGAAGTTTGAAAATCCGACTGCCTGTGCAATCGAAGAAAAGCTTTCGCTTGTCGAAGAAATCAGTTCATATGCCTTGCGGATGCGCAGCCGGTTTGTGTATTCAATTGGGGAATAGCCGGTGGTTTCCTTGAAAATGCGGCAAAAATAGGGCGCGGAAAACGATCCCATTTTTGCAAGCTGTGCGGATGAAATTTCCTCGTGAAAATGGGTGTCAATATAGGCGAGCACCGGCTGCAAAGAGGGCGGAATTTCCGATTCATGAGGAGTGATTTCGGCCGTGTAGCCGATCAAAAGCAGCCGGAACAGACGCAATAGCGACGCTTTGATTTCAAGCTCATAATAAGGCGGACGATTGATATGATCGTCAATGATGTGTTCGATCAATGCGGCAATCTGCGGATTGTTTCCGATCTGGTTGCGGATTTTCAAACGCTTTTTTTCCAAAGAGCTGAAATACAGATCACTGCCGCTCAGCAGTGCGCTTTTTAAAAAGATTGTCTTGACGGCAAGCCAAACGTATTCGCAGCTGCCGCTTAAGCATACGCCCGCGTGCTGTTCGGCAGGGTTTACAAACACAATCTCCCCCGGCGTCACATGAAACGTGCTTTCACCGCAATGCACCTCCATTTCACCGGAGCGAATATATAAAAATTCAGGTTCTTCGTGCCAGTGCAGCTCGAAGATATTTTTTTGCGCGTTTTTTTCGTGAAAAGCAAGCATGATGGGCACTTCTTCTGCCTTGATCTCAATGATTTCATGATATGCGCGATTTTGGACCGCGTCCATGGGAGCACCTTCTTATTTCCAGCAAACTCATCAATTTTGTGCTGGTATCTGTTAAATTTGTTTATTTTCAAACCGATGTGTTGTGATATATTATATAGAAAGAACGAATTGTTTTCAACACGAAAATATTTGGAAAACGATTTGTCTTACGGAAATATCAAAGAAAAAGGAGAGAATGAAATGAAACGAAGCAAACGTTTGTTAGCGGCGTGGCTCGCACTGCTTTTGATCGTGCTCTGCATGCCGTGGAATGCGGTTGTTCTGGCACAGGGAGAGCAGACGATTGTCCTGCCGGATGCAAGCGAATATCCGATTGTGCAAAGTGATGCGCGGCCGGATGGATTTTCCTATGTGCTGCCGGATGCGGAGCATCAGACCACCGCACCGTTTGACGCAGCAAAGACAGCAGAGGTGCTGATTGTCAACAACATCGTTGTTGCAAAAGGTCAGCCGGAGAAAGGGACCTACATTCCGACAAACGGATTTGTCCTGTCGGCAAGCGGTGCACTTTCTGAAAAAGTAAAAGCGCTTTCGATCGGCGACACGATCACACTTCAAAACGTGACGATTCCGCCGCTCGACGAAAACTACATCCGCTATACAGGTCCGGAGGGTACCGAGATTAAAAAGGCGATTTCCGGTGTAAACCGCAGCCGCGGCGCGGACGAAGTCATCGTCTATACGCCGGAATACGGCGACAGCACCAACACCTCGGAATGGGGCGCAGAAATCACCGTTGTGGACGGTAAAATTACCGCCATCACATTGTCGGGCACCGGCGGCAACGCACCGATTCCCGATAATGGCTGTGTTGTTTCGATTCACGATTCGATTGACGGCCAGATCGCCAGAGATTACGGTCATTTAAAACCGGGCGATCCGTTTACCGTCGTTTTGGAGACACCCAAATACTACACTGCCGAAACCATCAAATACGATGCACTCAGCCCGACCAAAAAAGAGGACAACCCGGCAGGCTTTGATCCGGACACCGGCGAGCCGTATCCGGGTATGCGCGGCACCGATCAGCTCATTGTATACGATCAGGCGTACGGCAAAGTGTCCACGGAAACAAATACCTGGGGCACGGAGCTGACCGTTGACGAAAAAACAGGCCGCGTTCTGACGAAACAGGGCGGCAACAGTCCGATTGAAGAAGGCACGTTTGTACTGTCCGGCCACGGAAAAATGTCCGAGTTCTTGCAGAAGATTGACATTTCGAGCGTGCTCATTACCTTAAACCGTCAAAACGGTACGATCACACTGATTGAAACACCGGAATTTTTGACGCAGTCGGTCAAAGAGCAGATTGATGCGGCGATTACGCTGTGTGAAAATACGAAAACATCCATGCTTGACGTGGATTACGAAGCACTCGACACGATGATCACGCGGTTAAACGAGCAGAAAGTGCGTGCAGACGGACTTGACGCGTATATCGAAGCGCTCGATTTCGACGGACTGACCGCAGAAGCATCATCCATTCTGGCAGTTGTCAAAGAAGCTGCAAATGCGGTGCTGCCGAATCTGAAGGTTGAAAAACGTGCCGTTTGGTATCGTCCGGTCGAGAAAAACGAACAAGAAGTGCGCAATACCCTGCAATATGTCAAAGATGCAGGCTTTAATGCAATCTATCTCGAGTCCTGGATTGAGGGACATACCATCTGGAAATCGGACATTCCGGGTATTCCGATGTATCCGTCATTAAATGGCTTTGACGCCATGGAGGCGTATACCCGGATCGGCAAGGAGATGGGCATTGAGATTCACGCATGGGTCGAAACATTTTTTGTCGGTGCATTCCCGCAGACAACACCGCCGGAATACTCCCTGCCGGCACAGCATCCGGAATGGCTGTTAAAGAGCCGGTTCGGTGATACGTCTTTGTCTGAGCAGACGTACCATCTGGAATTCTTCTTCTTTAACCCGATGGAGCAGGGCGTGCGTGACCTTGTCTCCGATATTTACAAAGAGCTTGTCACAAAATACGATATTGCCGGCATCAACTATGACTACTGCCGCTTCCCGGAGGCGGACGGCCGCGGTGAAGGCGGTGTGCTCAACGATTTCGGCTACAACGAAAACATCGTAAACGCATACAAAGAAAAATACGGCACCGATCCGTATACAATCACCGAGGATCATGAGGAATGGGCACAGTGGTGTCATTTCCGCGCAGAGCTCATCAACACCTTCATTTACCGTACAACTTCCGAATTAAAATCGATTGACAACGATTTGAAGATTTCGGCGGCAGTTGTTCCGGATTATGAGGTTGCACCGTTTATCAAATATCAGGAAACGCTCGACTGGGTCGAAAAAGGATACATCGATGAGGTCTTTACGATGTCCTACTATGTCACAGAGGATCTCGTTGCAAAAGACGCTGCCATGTCACAGGAAAAAATCAATGAAATGGCGTTTGCATCGACCGGTATCGGCTCGTATTTGGGCATTCCGATTGATATGATTATCAAACAGCTGAGCATCGTCCGCGCTCAGAATGCGGCAGGAAGCGCGGTGTTCTCGCTGACCGACTTAAAACAAAACAACATGGGTCCGCTGATTGGTGAGAGCATCTATAAAGAAGAAGCGGAAGTCATGCCGGAGGATGTGGAGGAATCCATTCCGATGATCCTGCGTGAGATTCTGCGCAAAATCGATACGATCTATACCGTCCAGAGCACGGACGAGGTGTCTGCTTATCCGTATGCGGCAATCGAACGCGTAATCGACAAAATGGACGGTGCTGCATTTGATGCAATAGAGACCAAAGCATTCCTGTCTGAGCTCTCCGCGTTGGCAGAGCAGGTCGAAGCGGCTTCGATTGATGAAAACGCAAAAGAGGCAATCCGCACCGATCTTGACCGTGCATCGTATTTGCTGCGGGTTCATGCAAACCGACTGACATTTTTGAGCGAACAGGAAGTCTATCGCCTGTCGCTGCTCCTTGAAAGCGATGCAAAAGTCGGCGAAGCTTCCCCGTTTACCATGCGTGCGGATATTCTGCGCGACGGCTATTCTGCGGGTATGGATTTGATGAACAATCAGTTTGCCGTCGTTTCGCACAGCGACAATATTGCATTTGACGATGCAGGCAATGTCACCTTCTTAGATGACAAACCGGCAACGGTTACCGTAAAGCTCACCGACGCATTCAAGCTGTCGGCAGTGCCGGAAGATCGTACATTTACATTCATCGTTTCGTTTGCAGAAGCCGTGAACGAATATCCGGACTATGATACGGACTATGTAACGGCACCGGTCATCACAAGCCACAAAGACGGCGACACCGTGACAGATCAAGATGTCACCCTTGCCGGAACAGGCGAAGCAGGTCACACCGTGGTGCTCGACATAAACGGCAAATCGTTTGAAGCAGTTGTTGCAGAAGACGGTATGTTCTCTGTGAACATCAAAGAAGCTGTGACGGAAACCATGACCATCACCTACTTTGGACGTTCGCCGGAGGGATTCTCGACAAAAGCACAGACGATGACACTTTATTATTCAGAACCGACTGATCCGGACGGCGGCGATACCGATGTGCCGGATACGAATGATTCGAACGCACTTGTTTTCGTGTTCGTATCTCTGATCATGAGTGCAGCGCTGTCGGCGGCTGTATGGACTGCGCGCAGACGCAGAAATGCCAGATAACTTATTTTAACGTGAAAACGGTCTTGACAAACTGTCAAGACCGTTTTTTCTGTGCGGACTTCTCTGCTTATTCCTCTTGGTTTTCTTCTTTTTCTGCTTCAATTAAAATATCGCTTGCCTTGATGTTCAGTGCATCTGCAATTTTGTATAGAACATTGACGGTAGGACTTCGCAATCCCAGTTCAATTTTGCTTAAATGACTTCGATCAATATTTGCGAGACCGCTTAATACTTCTTGTGAAAGCCGTTGTTTTTCGCGAAAACGCTTAATAACAACTCCTACAGTTTTAGTCCCATTGGGATCCCCCCTATTGACTTTTATTTTACAAGCATGTAAAATAACCTTTGAGGTGTATTAGCCTCAAGAATAAAAAGGAGGAAAAACGAATGAAAAAACTATGCGTATTTTTTTTAACCTTAACACTGCTTATTGGAGTTGCTGGATGTTCAAATTCTGTCACAACTGAGTCTGAAGTTACAAAAAAGCCTTCATGCTGGACAGTTGATTCGTATACAGATGATTTCGGCGATTCGACAGATGATGTGTATCTCAGGGGAGTATTTCAAGGAACTTTCAGCCATGGAGCAGAAACAGGCAGTCAATTAGAAACTGTTGTTTTTTATGATGATCCGACCAGTGTCGATGCCTATTTCTCTTTCAGGTTGCGTGAATATGGAAGCAGTTCAGCTACATATGATTCGGATGAATTTATGTGTTTAAATTTAAAAATTGACGGGAGTGTTTATACAACACAGCTTTTCCCAGATCCTTTTAGCGGAGATTTAAAATTCTGGAAGATACTTCCCTCAAAGTATATAGAAAGTTCATGCATTGAAACAAATGAAAGAGATGTTGTCTGGGAGGCTTTGCTGAAAGCGATGCGGGAAGGTCAGACTGTTTCTTGCAATATTATTGTAGGCGATACCATTGAGCAATTAGATCAGGCTTTGGGCGGTAATAGCGGTACGCAGTATACGTTTAAAATTGACGGAACTGGTTTCGAGGAACAAGAAAAACAGCTGGACTAGCCAAAAGAATTTTTCGTAAAGATGAAAACGGCCTTGACAAACTGTCAAGACCGTTTTTTTGTGCGTGCTTTTCATTATGTGAACAAAAAGCCTTCATTATCGGGCAGATACGCCCGTTTTGGCTTCTGGGGATTGTAACATACGCGGACAGCATCCCCTACCTGCACACGTCCAAGCGATGCGCTTGACCGCATGCCAACGGGAACGCCCATTATGCGATACGTTTTGACCGGCTGATACCGCAGCTGCTCGGTGCGTTTGTACGGCACACCCTCAACCGTGTAGGATACCGTCAAAAACCATGTGTCGCCGTTCCAGCGCTTTTTGATCACAGTGCCCATCGTTTCTTTTGTGCATGCTTTCTTTTGAAACCGAAACATCCTGTGTTCTCCTTTGAATCGATGTCCCTTTTTTATGCTTCCAGTGTGATGTAGATGTACGATTCACTCGATTCGTCGTATTCCTCTTCCGGTTCTGTCACATAGGAAACAGCGTATGATTCATTGACGGAAACTCTCAGATTTTCGTAGTACGAATGATCGGCAAATTGCTCGACAAACGTTTCTGGCAGTGTGTATTCCGAAAGCAGTTGTTCGGAAACGGCCTTTACATTGGAATCGTTCATCATCACGTTTAATTTGAGCAGGTCAAGCGATGCTTTTTCGAGTGTTTCTTCTTTGGATGCATGGACATCGACGTCAATGGAATAGATGACTTCGCAGATTTGTCCGTCGTTTCCCACTGTGACCCAGATATAAGACTGATACGGCTCGTCGTAGGCGTACAAGTAACCGGTCACATCATAGCCGCCGCCGTTGTATCCTTCTTTGGGATCGTCAATCGACACATGGTCGCAGTCGGTTTCAAATGCATTTTCCAGCGCATAGACCGATTTCGACGCCTGTGCAATGCCGGCATCTGCGTTTTGCTTTGCCGATACAAACTGCGGGATATACACGCCAATCAGCAGCAAAACCGGAATCAGAACAATCGCCAGCACATAATTTCTCGCTTTTGGAACTTTGACACCGCAAATCGCCGCAATACATTTTGCATTCCGGCGAATCTCGTTTGTCATCTGTGTGACGGTGGCAAGCGTGCCGACAGCCGCCAGTGCGTTGAATGCATCCCCCATCGAGGAAGCATCCTCGCGGTTTGTATGACGCAGCAGGGTTCCCATTGCACGGGCACCCATCGAAGCCGCCAGCTGTGCCGAATAGTCGTTGGTTGACAGCATGACGTTTGCCTGTTCGGCAATCCGCATCCATTTTTCTTTTCTCATGCCGATACGGGGAATCAAAAAACATACCACAAATCCAGTCAGAGATACCGCGGCGATTGCCAGATATGTATACAGGCCAAGACCGTAAAATCCCCCTTCCCACACGATATCGTTGATCATGATAAGCACAATCCATGGAATACCGATGAGAATGGACACAGCAAGACATGCGGCAGCTATGCTTGGGAGCAGACAATATCGTCTGATTTGTTTTTTCTCTTGTTCACTGATCATATCATGTCCCTCCTGTCTGCATCTTTACCGGGTGCATCCGGTTTTATCTGTATATCATTTGTTTTTCGAACGGCATTCATCACAAGAGAAAGAATCCAGGTCACAAGTTCCGATGCGGGGAAAGCCATCCATACGCCCATGACGCCGAATATGGCGGAAAGCAGAAACGCCAGTACAGAAATCGTGATAACACCTCTCGACAGTGCGATGGCAGATGATTGTGCCGCTTTTCCAATCGCGCTGTAAAATCCGGATTTTACGATATTGACCGCGGCAATCAAAAAGCCGGCAAAATACACCCGAATGCCCGGCGCCGCATAAGAAGCCAGTTCTGCGGAGCGTTCACTGTTGAAGACGGCGATCAGCTGATCACCGAACAACACTGCAGCTGCAGCTGCCATGATGGCAATCATCTCTGCGATCATGAGCGCGTGTGCATAGATGCGGCGTTCTTCTTTTGCGCCTGTTCGTCCGTGCATCGCGCTTGCGACAGGCTGCAGACCCAGAGAAACGCCGTTGAGCAGTGCGGTGCCGACCAGTGCAATATTTGCAATCACGCCATATGCCGCAACGGCAGTGTTTCCGGAGATGCTCAGAAGGATAAAATTAAAGACAAGTGTTGTGATGCCGCTGGACAATTCTCCGACAAACGCCACCACGCCTAAGCTGCACGAAGCAAACAGCTTGTGCAGTGACGGACGTTTTTTTGTGAAAACGATGGAGCTGTTTTTCGACAGATAATGCACCATGCAGATGCTCATGCTGACAATGGGCGATATGCCGGTCGCCAGTGCTGCGCCGATCATTCCCATCCCCATCGGGAACATGAAAATGTAGTCAAACACAATGTTGAAAAGACCGCTGAGCAGTGTGGCGAGCATTGCAAGTTTCGGTGCATAATCGTTGCGGACAAATGCTGTAAATGTGTAATTGAGCATAAAAAACGGCGCAAATAACAAAACGATTTGCAGATACGGCACACCGATGACTGCAATTTGTTCGTCTGCGCCCAAGAGGGCGAGGAACTCGCCGGGGAAACAGAGTCCCGTCAGCACAAACATGCTGCTGAGAAGAAGCGTCCACCAAACCGAATTGGAAAAGAAATCGCCGGCAGAATCCTGTCCTGTCGCTTTGCTGAGCGTGTATCGTGTGGCAGAGCCCACGCCGATCATCGAACCGAGCGCATAAATTAAGCCATATACAGGCAAAACCAGATTTAAGGCGGTGATGCCGTTTGCACCTTCAGCAATCGAAATGAAAAAAGTGTCGGCCAGCACATAGCAGGATGTTCCCGTCATCGCCAAAATATTTGGGACAATATATCGGATCAGCTGTCTTTTCACTTGTGTACCTCCAAAAATACAGCACCCCATTTTTGCAACTTCTAAGACCTAACGCCGCAAAAACAAGATGCTGTGATCATCTCTCTACCCGGTGGCAGTATACTATGTAATTGATTAGGTCTCTGAACGAAAACCAACACAATCATTATAGCGCATTTTTATAAAAACGCAACCGCAAACTTCGTGACAATCTCTTTTTCAAAAAGCGGCAGCAGACTTTTTTAAGTCTGCTGCCGCCTCATTGAAGTTGCCAAGTGTTTAGTTCAATTGTTTCTTTTTCCTGTATGTCACTACGCTGAGCACAGCGCCGGACATCAGCAGCACAGCACTTAACATCAGCATCGCATTGTTGTCACCGGTGTCGGGAGAGGGTTCTTCCGGCGTTTTCTCTACTGTCCAACCGGCATATACCGTTTTATTGCCGTCAAGTGTAATAGAGGAAGCCTTTGTTGTCAATGCATCATCTGTATACCAGCCTGTAAAGCTGAAACCGTCTTTTTTCGGTGTATACTGCGAAAGATCAATGACTGTGCCCTCCTCAGCCGTCAGCGGAGCGATGCTGCTGCCGCCGTTGGTTTCAAAGGTGAGCGTATAGGTGACCGGAGTCACTTTTTGAGTGGAGCAGAAAAAGCTTTTCCAACTGGTTACGATCTCTTTTGGAATGACTGTTTTTTGTGTAAAGGGAGAACCGTCGATTCCTTCTGCGTTATTCTCCTGTACCTCTAAAAATTCTTTTGCTGCCTGCGGATAGTCTTCCCATGCAAGTCCCCATGTTTCAAATACATCAATCAATTCGTCATTTGCCTCTATGCGAAGAATCAGATTGGCAGACGGTTCCACAATAAACTCTCCGTCCAGATAAAATGCACCGGTGTTGCCGAGTCCACCAATATTTCCGCCGGAAACAACAATGTTTCCTTTGTCTGTACCGGAGAGAGTCCCTTTGCTGATTTAAAAGCACTTGCAAATTTGCTTGCATTTTCATATCCATGCTTACTCGCAATTTCAATCACACTTTCCTCAGTGTGTTCCAGCATATATGCTGCCGATTCCATTTTATGCGCTTTCAAAAAGGCATAAAACGGAATCCCGTATACCTGTCTGAATGCATTTTTGATTTTGGTCGAGGAAATCTCAAAATATGAGGAAACTTCATCTAAAGTAATCCTTTCATCCATATTCGCAGTAAGGTATTCACAAACTTCTTTGGCGAGTTTCACTTGATAAGGAGAGACCCCTTGACACAAAAGCTCATCGCTTTCTAAATGGAACACACTTAAAAAAAGCATCAGCTCCAAAATTTTAATTTTAAAATAAGGCAGCCTGATATCCTGCGGAACGGTGTACAACTCTGCAAAAATATGTTCAACGGAAGCATTTGACCGGGTGATAAAGCGTGGTTGAAAGCCGCTGAATTTTTGTTTTATCCTTTCGGGCTGTACCGAAACATCTTCCAAAAAGCAAGACAAGCATTTCGGAGCTTGATCCACATCAATATGAATCGTAATACCATGATAGTGTTCTAACGGGAAATACATCATATCCGGTTGTGTTAGAATGATGTAAACGATTCAACCTATCCATCTTTTAAATACCTGCTTCCTTCGGAAAGAGACAGGCAAGTTTTTCTTCAGATAAATTTGCCAGAAAATAACAAATTGCTGTTTCTTCTATGTTGTCACATAGCTCTGAATGAAATAGCCGCTTATTCAATTCCATACTGTACTTTTCATATTCCAAAGCCTTTCCCATTCCATCATCAGTGAGTACAATATGTTTACCACAATCTCTCTTTACATACTGCACCTGCTCAAAAAAATCCATCATACGATGCACACTGGCTTTTGAAACTTTTAGTTCCCTGGCAATATCTGCTCCGCGTACACTTCCCTGTCTCTCATATAATCTCTTTATCGCAATCAAATATCGTATCTGAGAAGCAGTTAATTCCGCATGCTTTTTCATACACAGCTCTCCTGGCATTTAAAAGCAAATGCGGGGCGCGGTTCTATGTCCGCACCCCGCATCATTTGCTTTTATTGATTGCGATCCTTTTCCCGGTGATCGCATTTTCCTTTCGAAGCACACTGTTTTGCATAAGGACAGCCAATACAGCTTTCGCCGCGTTTCTTTGCTTTATACAGATAAACCAGAATGCCTCCTACGATAATCGCAAGAATCAAAATGATAATCAAATTTTTCATTATGATTTGCTTGCAGCATACGCTTTGCCTGCATTATTCAAAGCATATTCTGTTTTCAGCTTTTTATTGGTATTGCGGATCAAACCGATGATAACAGCCGCAAACACAGCCACTGCTGCAAGTCCTGCAAGAGCTGCACCGACATTCAAGGTTTCCGGAGCAGTGATAAGAGTTCCAATGGTGTAAACCGCATAGCCTACGGTATAGCCGACGCCCAGCTGTAAACCAATTGCGCCCCAAACCCATTTGCTGCTCTTCATTTCGGAGTTCATCGCACCGATCGCCGCAAAGCAAGGCGGTGTGTAAAGGTTAAACATCAGGTAAGCCAGCGCTGCAACTTTGGTGATGGCGATAATGCTTGCCGCCTCTGCGCCTGCACCTTCGATCAAAGCGAGTTCATCGGCATCGATCAGGTTTTCCAGTCCTACAAAGCAAACTGCCAAAGTACCTACCACATTTTCCTTATCCGCGACACAGTTCTTGCAAGTATTTCTTTTTGAGGAGTACCGATGCAATTCTTTTCGGCAAATTCATGTTTGCAGAGAATTACTACGCCATGTCCTCTTGGAGTAAAATTCGGAACCATTTTCATAGCCTTTTCAATTTCCCGTAGGGAAGGTGTTTCCGTAAAATACATGACTTTTTCCTTTCAATAA